>NZ_SMKA01000223.1 GCF_004348455.1 Kribbella albertanoniae | reverse complement strand
CCTCACCTGACCCCCGCGGTCAGCTTCCGGGCTGTGGTTGCGGCCCGGAAAACGAGGGGATCTCCCTTCAATGTGCTGGTTCTCCCCTCAGAATCTGGCCAGAGAACGGGCAACTTCAACGGAGATCCCCTCAAATGTCCAAGGCCGGGAGGGCGAGCTCAGCCGAGCGGCCGGGGAATATGCGCAACGACAGGACGTATACGCCGGTCCGAACCGGCTGGCCAGCTGTGCTGAGCCTGGCGGCGACGTCCAGTAGACCTATACGTCCTGTTCTTGCGCCGGTCGGCTGGTGGGGGATTAGGGTCGGGGGATGGCGAGGAAGCCGGATGAGACGCGTGACGGGGTTGACCTGACCAATCTGGATGCGCCGTTGTTCGACGGGGCGGAGGCGACCAAGCGGGATCTGGTCGACTATCTGGATGCGGTGCACGAGTGGATGCTGCCGGAGTTGCGGGAGCGGCCGCTGTCGGTGATGCGGATCCGGCCGGGGCAGCCGGCGTTCATGCAGAAGAACGTGCCGAAGTACACGCCGGGGTGGGTGAGGACGACTTCGGTGTGGGCCGAAGCGTCGAAGCGCGAGGTGTCGTATGCGTTGTGCGACGACCGGCGGACGCTGCTGTGGTTCGCGAACCAGCGAGCGGTCGAGTATCACCCGACCCTGATGCGTGCCGACCGCTGGGATCGCGTCACCCATCTGGTGCTGGACCTGGATCCGCCGGAGGGGGACGACACGTTCGGCAAGGCGGTACAGGCGGCGTTCCTGGTGCGGCAGGCGCTGGCTGATGCCGGGCTGACCGGGGCGGTGAAGACCAGCGGGGCCAAGGGTGTGCACGTGATCGTGCCGATCGACGACTCGGTACCGATCGACGACGCGGCCGCGGCCACCCGTGCCATCGCTGCCCGTGCTGAGCGGATCGACCCCGCGGTCGCGACGACGGCGTACATCAAGGAGGACCGGCACGGGAAGGTCTTCGTGGACTCGACGCGCTCCGGCGGCGCAACCGTGGTGGCCGCCTACAGCCCGCGGATCCGCCCCGGTACGCCGGTCTCGTTCCCGGTCGGCTGGGACGACCTCGACCGCGTGACGCCCCGCGACTTCACCGTGCGTACCGCCGTCGACCAGTTGGCCGGCGCCGACCGCTGGGCCTCGCAGCTGCCCGAGCCGCAATCCCTCCCCGAGGACCTGCTCGAGGAGGGCCGCGCGATCCCGATCGCCCGCGTCGTCGCCATGCACGAAGGCAAACGCCGCAAGCGTGCCCAACGCGAAGCCGAGAAGGAGTGACGGTCAGCTCTCGGTTGCGGTAACGGTGTCGAGGGCGGCTTGGCGGACGTCGGGGGCGGGGTGGTTGCGCAGGGCAACTAGTAGGTCGCGCCACGTGGGGGACCAGCCGGTACGGCGGCCGGCGGGGGCGATGATGGCCCCGGCGAGTAGACCGGCCATCAGGGTGTCGGAGCGGAGGAGTTCGCGGGCGATCGGTTCGAGCTGCTCCGGGGTCCAGTGTGGGTGGGATTGACCGAGCCGCGAGCCGAGCAGGGACGCGGTGTTGTAGGCAACGATCGGGCGGTCCGCCACGGCCTCGATCAGCGCGGGCAGCTCGGCGGCGAGGTCGTTCCAGGCGATGCCGCGGATCAGCAGGTCCAGGCGGAGGTCGAGGAGCTCCGGGGTATCCAGTTCGGCAGCGATCACCTTGAGGATCCGGCGGGATTCGGCCGGCTTGCCCTGCAGTGCCCCGATCAGGCGTTTGCCCAGCTCAGCCAGGCGTTGCCGCGCCGGGTGATCGCGGTCGGGAAGGGCATTCGGCAGGTTGGGATCGTTCTCCGCGCGGACGAGCAGCTGCACGGCCGCCTGAAGGTCGTCCAGACCGCGGTCCGCGGCGACGATGGAGACGAGTGCGGCGGTCGCCTCGCTCCAGGTCTTCGAGTTCAGGTCGGTGATGAATCCGGCGCAGACCGGCGCCACCGACGGGCTCCACGCAGCCCACCGCGGCAGCGCCTGCAGCGCGGTCCGCACGACCTCGGGCTCGGGCCGGTTCGTCACGGCCACCACCAGTTCGGCGTACCGGGATCGGTACTTGGTGGCCATCCCGTACGCCGGTCGTTGCGTCAGCACGATCGCCGTGGCGGCGCTGTCGTGCACCGCCTCCTGCAGCAACGCCCAGCTGGCCGGTTCGTGCAGCAGGTACAGCGAGGCGGCGCTGGTGATCGCGGCGCGTACGTCCCGATGTGCACCACTCCACGCATCAGCCAGTACGGCGCTCGCCCCCGGTGCACGCAGTAGCCCGAGCAGCCGCGCGGCCTCCTTGCGCGCTGTCACCTTCGCGCCGTCGCCGGTGAGGATCGGGTGCAGGAGACCCGGCAACAGACTCGGCCGAACGAACTGCGCTGCCCGGCTGGCGGCGTACGACGCGACGCGTGCGCGGTCGTCGTTGGCGTGCGCGAGCAGAACCGGAAGAACCTCTTGTGGGGAATCGGTCCAGGCCAGGGCACTCAGCGCGGCCTCGCACAGCAGAACGTTGTCGTGCTCGAGGAACGGTTCGAGGGCTGCGCGGCCGACCGAGGGGATCCGGCCGAGCGTCGCTACCGCCTCCGCGCGTGACCATTCAGACATGCGTTCGTCGGCGGCTGCCTGCGCCACCAGCTCGGCGTACCGGGCTTGCTGGCGGGGGAGCCAGGACCGGAGTGCTCGGAGCGGGACCTCCCAGTCGGGGTCGTCGCCGTCGAAGCGCTGGGTAAGTTCCGGCTCGGCGAAGACGGCGTCGAGGAGATCGGTGCGCAGTTCGGTGACACCGCCCCAGACGTGCGGCCACTGGGCCATGCCGACGTCGCGCCGGATGATCTCGGCAATCCGCTCGCTGCGGGTGTCGCGCCGCCACAGCCAGAGCTCGCAGGCTTCGTCGACAGTTCTCTTCTTGTTCGACCAGACGCCTTGGGCGAGCGCGTCCTGAAGGTGGTCGATCGTCCAGCCACGCTTGTCGAAGGCCCGCGCGATCGCGAACGGCAGCCGGAACTCCGTGCGGGCGACCGCATTGTCGACGTACGGACGGAGGACGTCGTACACGGCGATCTCCTGGCCGCGGGGGAGACCGTCGAGCATCCCGTAGAGCATGATCGTGCCGTTGTTCTCGGTGATCCGCCCGTGCGCCTCCAGACCCCATTCGAGCAGGCCGGTCTGGTTGCGCGCGGCCCCTTGCCGGAGGGCGGTCAGCGCGACCTCGGCCAGCCAGTGCCGGGTGCTCCAGCTCGCGTCGCGGGATTCCAGCACAGCGGTCAGCAGGATCTGGAGTGAACCGGTGAGCTGGTCGCTCAAGGTTGACGGCGGCAACTCGTGGATGGCTTGCACGACAGCCCCGCGGACGTTGTCCCGATCGTTCCGGACCTGGGTCGCCCACTCCAGCGCGCTCGCGATGGCAGCGGGTTGCCGGGAGCGGCCGGCCGCTTCGATGATCGAGCGGTAGACGATGGCCCGGTCGTCGGCGTCCGGGTGGTGGACGTCCGGTGCGAGCAGGGCGAACGCTTCGTCGTACGGGAGGAAGGCGGCGGTCCGCCGGCGTTCGCGGTCGTGGTCGGCGATCGGGGCGAGGGCCAGCATCCTGCGGGCCTGCTCGACGCGCAGCTCATGCGGGAGGACGTTGAGCAGGCGGGCCGGCAGGACGGCTTGGCCGAGGTCGACGGACTTGGTGATGCCGGTGAAGATCGTCGCGCGGCGGCTCGGCGGGAGGTCCTCGAGGAGAAGGGTGGGGTCCGGCCAGAGCAGTTCACCGAGGGCGATCAGGTCGTCGTCGGCGTACCGGTTGAGGCGGCGGCGGACGGCCGGGGTGAGGACCTGGTGGAGCGTCTGCGCGCGGTCGGGTTCGAGCAGCAGTTCGAGGACAAGCGGATCGGCGTCGATCAGCAGGCCGAAGACCGAGGTGATTGCCGTCGGCAACTGCTCGGGTGGGAGGGCACGGACCAGCAGCAGCGTCGCGCGCTCGGGGTCGTGCTCCAGGACACCGGTCAGCCCGAACGCCGGGCCTTGCCACCACTCCTCGCGATCCGGCCCGGTAGGCATGGTGCGGAGCGCGTAGTCGTGCACAGGCCCGGGGTGTTTCGCGCCCAGACGGCGCCACTCGCCGCTACCGAGGCAGTAGGCCAGCTCGGGAAGGAGCCGCTCGACGGTCGCGTCGTCGGTGGCGACGAGCAGTGCGGCGGCGGCCGGATCACCCCAGCGCTCGCGGTGCTCGTCGATCAGGCGGGCGGCCAACCGCCTGCGGCCGGTCTTGCGAACGACCTGCAGGAGGCCGGTGCGCAGCCTGGCCGGGGCATCGTCGTACAGGATCCGCAGGTCGTCGTCCGAGACCGGTACGCCGTTCCCGACCGCGGCGAGCGCGCGAGAGTGGACCGACGGGATCGGATCGTTCAGCAGGCGCGTCACTGTCGCCACATCGCGGGTCGCCTCGGCGATGGTCAGGGCCAGGGAGCGTTCGTACGGCGTACCGGCGGTGAGCTCGCCGAGGAGATCCCGCAGGGCGGTTGCGCTCAGGCCGCGGGCCTCGGTGATGACGCGGCGGAGACGTTCGCCGTACGGGAGGCTGTCGATCGACCGCAGCAAGTCTTTGGCGCGCATGCGGTCATCCTGCCAAACCTCAGTGTCGTAGCGAGGCGTCCAGGATGAGGGAGGCCGCCTCGCGAGCGCGCAAGGCCGGGTCGGAGCCGCCGGAGATCGCGGAGCGGGTGATGGCGCCTTCGCTGAGCAGGATCAGGTGGTCGGCGAGGCGGTCGGGATCTTCGGCGCCGGCGGCCTTGGCGAGCCCGATCAGCGCCTGCCGGAACCCCTCCTTGTGCTGGAGCGCGAGCTCCGCGACCCGGGGTGAGACCGAGCCGAGCTCGCCGAAGGCGTTGATGAACGCGCAGCCGCGGTAGTCGCGTTGCTGGGACCAGTCGTAGAGGAAGTCGAAGACGGCCAGGATGCGGTCGCGGGGATCGGTCTTGGCCTCGACATGCTCGTTGAGCATCGTCTCCCAGAGGATGTTGCGGCGGTCCAGGTAGGCCTCGATCAGCACGTCCTTGCTGGGGAACAGCTGGTACAGGCGCTTGAGCGAGACGCCGGAGGCGGTCCGGATCGCGTCCATCCCGACGGCCTGGACTCCGCGCTCGTAGAACAGCGCGTCGGCCGCGTCGAGGACCTGCTGTTTCGCTGCCGCCGTGTCGATCGCCATGCTGCCGTTCCTCTCCGTGACCCACGCCACCTTGCGCGGAGAACCATCGTTCTCCTACAGTACAGGAGATGCGGAGAACGTACGTTCTCCGCACTGGAACCCGCCAGGAGGAGACTCACCATGACTGTTCTGGAACCCGCTGCCCAGGCCTTCGCCGATGCCACTGCGAAGCCGCCGTTCCTGTTCGAACTGCCGCCGGCCGAGGGTCGCAAGGCCGTCGACGAGGTGCAGACCACGGACTACCCGAAGCTGCCGGTCGACGAGGAGTGGATCACCGCGCCCGACGGCACCCGGGCCCGGATCATCAAGCCGAAGGGTGCGACCGGCGTACTGCCCGTCATCCTCTACCTCCACGGCGCCGGCTGGGTCTTCGGCAACGCGCACACCCACGACCGGCTGGTTCGTGAACTGGCGGTCGGTGCCGGTGCGGCGCTGGTCTTCCCGGAGTACGACCTGTCGCCGGAGGTTCGGTACCCGCACGCGCTCGAGCAGAACTACTCGGTCGCCCGATGGATCGTTGCTTCGGGCAAGGAGTATGGGCTGGACGCCGCCAAGCTGGCGATCGCGGGGGACTCGGTCGGTGGCAACATGACCGCGGCCGTGACGTTGCTGGCCAAGGAGCGGGGCGACGTGAAGTTCGTCCAGCAGGTGCTGTTCTACCCGGTGACCGATGCCTCGTTCGACACCGCGTCGTACCGGGAGTTCGCCGAGGGCTACTTCCTGGCTCGCGAAGGGATGAAGTGGTTCTGGGATCAGTACACGACCGACGAGGGCGAGCGGAACCAGATCACCGCGTCACCGCTGCGGGCATCGCTCGACCAGCTGGCGGGTCTGCCCCCGGCGCTCGTGATCACGGGTGCGGCCGACGTACTGCGGGACGAGGGTGAGGCCTACGCGGCCAAGCTGCTGGAGGCCGGCGTACCGACGACCGCGGTTCGGTTCGCGGCGATCATCCACGACTTCGTGATGCTGGACGCGCTCCGCGACACCCACGCCGCGACGGCCGCCATCGAGCTCGCGATCTCCACGCTGCGCAAGGCCCTCAACTGACGTGTTCGAGCTCGGCGAACGCGGCCGCCAGCTTCGGCAACGTGTAATGCGCGTTGAGTCCACTCGGGTTCGGCAGGACCCAGACCCGAGTGGACCCGATCACCCGCTCCTGCCGGCCCATCCGGGCCTTCGGTTCGCCGAACGCATCCCGGTATGCCGTCACTCCGACGACCGCGAGCCATTCCGGCTCGTACTTGAGAACCCGGCCGACGAGTCGCTGGCCGCCTTCGATGAACTCCGCCCGGCTCAGTTCGTCGGCCCGCGCTGACGGCCGCTCCACCACGTTGGTGATGCCGAGCCGGTACGAGAGCAGCTCGCTCTGTTCTGCAGGCAGGAGCAGCCGAGGCGTGAATCCACCCTGATGCAACGCCGGCCAGAACCTGTTGCCGGGCCGGGCGAAGTGATGCCCAGTCTGGGCCGACAGCAACCCCGGGTTGATCCCACAGAACAGAACCCTGAGCCCGGGGCCGATGACGTCAGGAAGGGGTTGCACAGGGGAACGGTAGCTGCGTCTTCCGACGGACAGGACGTATAGGTCTGATACCGCCGCGGGAGCGCGGGGCGGCAGCTCCCGAGGCGGGGTACTGGCCGTATACGTCCTGTCGTTCGGGGGATGGTCAGTCGTTTTCGTTGTTGAGGGCGGCGGGGAGTTGGGCGGCGATGCAGGAGCGGGCGACGAAGAGCCAGATGGTTTCGCCGAGGGCGTCGACGCGGATCATCGAGGCGCCGAGGTCGTTGGTGGAGTACCGGTAGCCGCCGGTGGATGGGAGAGCGAAGCCGACCGGGTCGTGGAGGCGGCCGGAGGCGTAGTTGCTGTCGACGAAATAGTTGTAGTAGCCGGTGCAGGCGGCGGGGTTGATGCGGACGATGATCGCGCCGTTGCCGGTGTGCGGTGCGACGTCGAAGTCGCGGCCGAAGGAACGGCGGTGGGACAGCCGCGAGCTGGTGTCGCTGCTGCAGCTGGCGGGGACCGGGGTCGAGCTCGAGGTGTTGAGGGCGCCGGGAACCAGGAAGGCGCAGAAGTTCGAGCCGTCACTGGCCCGCCAGCGGCCGAAGTGGAAGTTGTTCGGCGTGGTGGTGTGGACGTCGAAGCGGGTACCGGCGATCGCCGTACCCATCACGTAGCCGCACGACTTGTTCGCCAGCCAGCCGCCGGCGGGGATGGTGCCGAAGTTGTTGCAGGCGGCGGGTTTGGTGACGTTTCCCTTGGTGACGTACTGGTTGACGGCGTGCGCCGGGACCGCCAGTGCGCACAGCGTTGCGACGATGAGGGCCGCGAGGAGTCGTCTCATCAGCAGAACCAGCCGTCCTGGACCCAGCCGTCGTGGTTGATGTCGCCGTACGCGAAGCCGAAGGCCCACTCGCCGCTGATCTGCTTGACCAGGAAGGTCTGCGGTTTGTGCAGCGTGCCCATCCGGGCGCCGCCCGGCTTCACGCGCAGCTCGAGGTCCTGGGCGCAGACGGTCTCGCGGACGCCGACGGTACCGCCGGCGGCATGGGCCGGTACGGCGGTCAGGGCCGCACCGGTGATGAGCAGAGCACCGGCCAGCGCGGTGACGCGGCGCGCGCTCACCAGCTGCCCCATCCGCCGAGGCATTCGTAGCGGACGAAGCCCCAGTCGTTCGGGCCGAAGTCCTGGATCGAGGCCCAGCCGTTGTAGACCGGGTGCTTACCGCGGGTGTGGCCGACCTTGTTGCCGTACGCGAGGGTACGCAGCGGGTTCACCGGACCGGGGATCGAGAAGTTGTAGTTCTCGTACATCGTCGCGTCCTGGCAGATGATGATCGCGTGGTCGGGCACGTCGACGGCGACGGCGGCCTGTGTCCCGGCGACCAGTACGGCGCCGGTCACGGCGGCCGCGGTCAACAGGAAGGGGGCGGACTTCCTTGTCATCAGAACCTCCATGAAGTTGTTATCTGAGATGACGGTAAATCGTGTCGTCCAAGATGGCAATGGCTGTCATCACTGGATACAGTGAGCCGATGGGTGCCCGGGCGGAACGCAAGGCTTTCTACGGCATCGCCGAGATCGCGGACGCTCTCGGCCTGAACCGGCAGCTGGTCACGGCCTGGCGCCGCCGCCGCAGTCACGGCATCCCGGAACCCGATGGTGAGCTGTCGTCGGGACCGATCTGGCGCGGTACGACGATCGAGCCGTGGATCGACGTGGTTCGTTCCCAGCGGGACTCGCCGGCGCAGCCGATCAGCCCTGAGGTCGCGTTGCAGGCCGGTCGGCGGATGCTGCGAGTCGCGGCGTTGCTGCTGGAGGAACCGATCCGGTTGAAGCTGCTCAGCCAGTCGTTGGCCGAGGCGCGTGAGCTCCTGCCGATCGCCGAGGATGCGGCCGACGATCCGCTGGGCCGCGCCGTACGGGAGGTGTTGTCACCGCTGCGGACGGAGCCCAGCAACCTGCAGCGCTTCCGGCGGAAAGTGCTTGCTGAGTTAACACACCTGGAAACCCTGGTGGAGCTGGCGGCAGAATCCCTTCCGGAAGCAGACAGTGCGGGTTAGTGTGCGTGCCGTGATCGTCGAAGTACCTGGCTACCGCCTGGCGGAGCCGCTGGGTGCGGGTGCGACAGGGGTGGTGTACGCGGGGGTCCGGCTGGCCGATGGGGAGGCTGTCGCGGTCAAAGTCGTGCATCCGGAGCTGGTCGACTCGCAGTATCGTGACCGGCTGCGCCGCGAGGCTCAGCTGGCCGAAGCCGTCGTGCATCCGGGCGTGGTTCGCGTGCACGAGGTCGGCGGTGAACGCGACCAGGCCTGGCTGGCGATGGACCGGCTCAGCGGCCCGGATCTCCAGCAATTGCTGGATTCTGACGGTCCGTTCTCGGTCTCCCGGGCCGTGGAGCTGCTGGCCGACGTGGCTGACGCGGTCGACGCCGTACACCGGGCCGGCGTCATCCATCGCGACCTCAAACCGGCCAACATCATCCTCCACGACGGCCGCCCGATGGTCGCCGATTTCGGCGTCGCCCGGCAGCTTGCCAGCGTCGAGTCGACGACTGGGTTGGACCTGAGTGGTGATGCGTGGTTGCACAGCGGTACGCCGTCCGGTCCGTCCCTGGGGGCGATGGCGGGAACCGTTGCCTACATGGCGCCTGAGCAATGGCGCGGCGACCCCGTCACCCCAGCCACCGACGTTTACGCCCTCGGCGGCACCCTCTACGCCCTACTCACCGGACACCGTCCATACGAGCGCCGCACCCTCCCCGAACTCGCCTACGCCGTAGCCATGCTCCCGCCCCCGACGACCGGCAACGAGCAGTACGACGAAGTCGTCCGCCGAGCGATGGCAAAAGATCCAGCCGACCGCTACTCAACCGCAGCAGGCTTCGCGAACGCACTCCGTGGTGCTGGGGGTGGATCTCGCTCCGGTGTGAGATGGGGTCGGCGGCGGGTTGTGGCGGTGGCGGCTGCTGGGGTTGCTGTGTTGGGGGTGGGGATTGTTGCTGGGACTGTTCTTTCGCAAGGAGGGCCGGTCGAGCAGCTGACGGTTTGTGCTGAGGACGCGACGGTGCGGGATGCGCCACGGAGCAGGACTGTGGTGGCGACTGTTTATCGCGGGGATCGGTTGACGCCGGTTGCTCCTCGGGATGGGGCGAGCTGGGTGCAGGTTCGGTTGCCGGACGGGCGGACCGGGTGGTCCTTGACGGAGTACGTGCGGCACAGCTGTTAGGTCGTCAACCTGAGGTTGACGCAGCCGGATTGTCAACCTAGGGTTGACGCATGACTCCTGGACCGGATCTTCAGCAACTCATCAACACCATCAAGGACGACACCGGTAGTGCCGACGAGCTGCAGCAGCTCGCGACCGCGGCGTCGACCATCGGTGAGCTGACCGCCACTGGCGATGCCGCGCTGGGGTTCTTCGTGGACCGGGCGCGGGGCGCGGGCAAATCGTGGGTCGAGATCAGCGCGGTGCTCGGGGTGAGCAAGCAGGCCGCGCACAAGCGGTTCGCGGACTCGTTCAGTACGACGCCGCAGTTCGATCGGTACACGCAGCGCGCGACGCACGTCGTACAGGCGGGTGCTGCGGTGGCTCGCGAGCGGAACCACAACTTCGTCGGTACCGAGCACCTGCTGCTCGGCTTCTTCGCCGAACCCGACTCCATCGCGACCAAGGTGCTGACCGGCCGCGGCATCACCGAACAGACAGTCCGCGAGGCGATCGACGTACTCAGCCCGGCGTCCGAAACGACCGATACATCCACCCCGGCCGAACCGCCGTACACGCGTCGCGCGACGCACGTCCTGCACGGGGCCGTGGCGGAGGCGCTCACGCTCGGCCACAACTACGTCGGCACCGAGCATCTGCTGCTCGCGTTCTACCGTGATGCCCAGACTGTCGCGGCGAAGGTGCTGATCGGGCAGGGTCTTGATGAGCAGACTGCTTGGCAAGACACGCGCGTTCTGCTGGACCAGTACTCGAAGTAGGTTGGGGCGCATGCCTGACTGGTCTGTGCGGTTGCGTGAGTTGGCGGAGGCGGCCGCGGTACCGGGCGCAGTGCTCGGTATCTGGGCCGACGGTGAAACGACGATCACGCCGTACGGCGTCCTCAATGTCGCGACCGGGGTCGAGACCACCGCCGACTCGCTGTTCCACCTCGGTTCGATCAGCAAGGCGTGGACGGCGACGATGATCGTTCAGCTGGCCGACGAGGGCCGGTTCGACCTCGACGACACCGTGGTCAAGGTGTTGCCGGAAGCACCGATCGATCCGCGGATCACCGTCCGGCACCTGCTCACCCACACCAGTGGTATCGACGGCGACGTCTTCACCGACACCGGCCGCGGCGACGACTGCATCGAGCGGTACGTCGCTCTGCTGGCCGACGTCGAGCTTCTCTTCGACCCCGGTACGGCGTACTCGTACTGCAACGCCGGCTTCGTCCTGCTCGGCCGCATCATCGAGGTCCTCGACGAGCGCAGCTGGGACGAGTCCCTCCGCGCCCGCGTGATCCAGCCCCTGGGACTGGAGAAAACCGTCACGCTCCCCGAGGAGGCGATCCTGCACCGCGCCGCGGTCGGGCACCTCGATACCGACGGCAGCCGGGTCCGCAACTGGCAACTCCCGCGCAGCCTCGGCGCGGCCGGCCTGATCGCCAGTACGGCGGCCGACGTACTGACGTTCGCTGTCGAGCACCTGAGTCACTACGAATCGATGCGGGAGCCTCAGCACCTCCCCGTCGACGGCACGGGTGGATTCACCGACCTCGGGCTGGCCTGGCGGCTGTATGACTGGGGCGGGCGGCGCCTGTTCGGCCACGACGGCTCCACGATCTCCCAACTTGCCTACCTCCGCGTGGATCCCGAGGCTCGCCTCGCGGTCTGCCTGCTGACCAACTCCGGCAACGGCGACACCCTCTTCGCCTCGGTCGCGACGGAGGTCTTCACCCACTACGTCGGCGTCGCGCCTCCAGTGCAGGCGGAACCGGTCGAGGGCCTCGTCGACGACCGCCATGTCGGGCGGTACGAACGCGCCGGTGTCCGGTTCGATGTCACCCGGGCCGACGACCACCTCGTGCTGGAGTACCGCGCGACGGGCGACCGCCGGGCCGTCGCAGAACGGCCGGACGTCACCTTTCACGCGTACCCGGCGGACCCGGCCGACGGCAACCACTTCGTCACCCGCAGTACCTCCGCTCATCCGTGGACTCTGCTGACCTTCACCGGCACGCATCTGTTCGCCTCCGGGCGCTTGACGCCCAGGCGCTGAGATGCAGCTCTAGTTTTTTGGGCTGACCGAGCTAACGTCGTGACGTGACCAGTGCACCTGCTGAACTTCCTCGTACGGCTGGTGACCTTCGGGCCGCCGGCTATCTGCCTCGGTCAGTCAAGGCCGAGCTCCGTGACAACCTGCTGAAAGAACTCCGGGCCGGGCGTAATCCCTGGCCCGGCATCGTCGGCTTCACCCGTACGGTGATTCCGCAACTCGAACGCGCCCTGCTGGCGGGGCATGACGTCGTACTGCTGGGTGAGCGCGGCCAGGGCAAGACCCGGCTGCTGCGCACCATGGTCGGCCTGCTCGACGAGTGGACCCCGGTGATCGAGGGCGCCGAGCTGCCCGAGCACCCGCTCGAGCCGATCACGCCTGCGTCGATCCGGCGCGCGGCCGAGCTAGGTGACGAGCTGCCGGTGGTGTGGCTGCACCGCAGTCTTCGGTACGCCGAAAAGCTCGCGACCCCCGATACCTCGGTCGGTGACCTGATCGGTGATGTCGACCCGGTGAAGGTTGCCGAGGGCCGCAGTCTCGGCGACCCGGAGACCATCCACTTCGGACTCGTTCCGCGTTCGCACCGCGGGATCGTGGCGATCAACGAGCTGCCCGACCTGGCCGAGCGGATCCAGGTCGCGTTGCTGAACGTGATGGAGGAGCGCGACATCCAGGTCCGCGGGTACACGCTGCGGCTGCCGCTGGACGTGTTGCTGGTGGCAACGGCCAACCCGGAGGACTACACAAACCGCGGTCGCATCATCACGCCGCTGAAGGACCGGTTCGGTGCCGAGGTGCGGACACACTACCCGCTCGACATCGAGTCCGAGATCGACGTGATCCGGCAGGAGGCCGAGCTTACGGCCGAGGTCGGGGAGCCGCTGCTGGAGGTGCTGGCGCGGTTCGTCCGGCACTTGCGGGAGTCGCCGGCCATCGACCAGCGGTCGGGTGTTTCGGCCCGGTTCGCGGTGGCTGCGGCGGAGACGATTGCCGCGGCGGCGTTGCGGCGGAGTGCGATCACCGGTGAGGAGCCGGCGGTGGCACGTCCGGTCGACCTCGACGCGGTCCCCGCCGTACTGCGGGGCAAGCTGGAGTTCGAGCCGGGGGAGGAGGGGCGCGAGGTCGAGCTGCTCGAGTACCTGCTGCGTCGCTCGGTCGCCGACACCGCACGGGAGCGGTTCGCCGGTCTCGACCTGACGCCGCTCGCCAATGCGGTTGCCGAGGGCAACCTTGTGGTCACCGGTGAGCGGGTGCCCGGCAAGGATGTGCTGGCCGCGCTGCCCGAGCTTCCGGTGCTGCACGATGTCGCGGCCCGGGCCGGTGTCGAGGCGGACGAGTCACCTGGGCGGATCGCTGCGGCTGTTGAGCTCGCGCTCGAGGCGCTCTACCTGTCCAAGCGGGTGGCCAAGGACGCCGACGACGACACCACGGTGTACGGCGTCTGATGACCATCCCGGAAGGCTGGTCCTACGGGCCGTGGCACGACGGGCCGGATCCACTGGCGCCACCGGTGGACCTGCGGGACGCGCTCGACGAGATCGGCCGCGACGTGATGAACGGATCCTCGCCGCGATCTGCGCTGGAGGAGTTGCTCCGGCGCGGCACGCAGCGGACGCAGGGTCTGGACGACCTGACCCGGCGGCTGTGGGAGCGCCGCCGGGAGATCCAGCGGCGGCACAACCTCGACGGCACGCTCCGCGATGTGCAGCGGTTGCTGGACGAAGCTTTGGAGGCGGAGCGGCGCGAGCTGTTCCCGAACCCTTCCGACGATGCGCGGTTCCGCGAGGTGCAGTTGGACGCACTGCCTTCGGGTACGGCGGCCGCCGTACGGGAGCTGGCGTCGTACGACTGGCAGTCGTCGGAAGGGCGTGCGAAGTACGAGGAGATCCGCGAACTGCTCGGGCGGGAGTTGCTCGGGTCGCGGTTCGAGGGCATGAAGGACGCGTTGCAGCAGACGACGCCGGAGGACGTCGAGCGGATCAACGAGATGCTTGGTGATCTGAACGCGTTGCTGGCTGCGCATGCGCAGGGTCGGCCGGATGTGCCTCAGCTGTTCGAACAGTTCATGGCCAAGCACGGGGAGTTCTTTCCGGAGAATCCGCGGACGGTCGAGGAGCTGATCGACGTACTGGCTGCTCGGGCGGCCGCGGCGCAGCGAATGATGAACTCGATGACACCGGAGCAACGGGCCGAGCTTGCCGAGTTGTCGCAGCAGGCTTTTGGCAGTCCGCAGCTGGCTCAGCAGTTGGCGCAGCTGGATTCTCAGCTGCAGTCGTTGCGGCCGGGTGAGGATTGGTCGGGTTCGGCGCAGATGAGCGGTGATGATCCGCTCGGGCTCGCCGAGGGTGCGCGGGCGATGTCGGATCTGGCTGAGCTGGACGCGTTGGCCGAGCAGTTGGCGCAGTCGTATCCGGGTGCGCGGCTCGAGGACATCGATCTGGATGCGTTGACCCGGCAGTTGGGTGATGAGGCGACGGTCGACGCTCGGCGGTTGAGCGAGCTCGAGCGGCAGCTTCGCGACCAGGGTCTGCTGGAGCGGGCGCCGGACGGCTCACTGCAGTTGTCGCCGAAGGCGCTGCGGCAGTTGGGGCAGACGGCGTTGGCCGACGTACTGCGGTCTGCGCGTGGTTCGGGGGAGCGGGATGCGGCGAATGCCGGTGCTGCGGGTGAGCTGAGTGGGTCGACGCGGCCTTGGCAGTTCGGCGACACCCAGGCGTGGGACGTGTCGCGGACGGTGCGGAACGCCGTACTGCGGACTGCTGGGCGTGGTTCTTCCGTGCAGCTCGACGTAGCTGATGTGGAGATCGCCGAGACCGAACACCGCGCTCGGGCCGCGGTCGCGTTGCTGGTCGACACGTCGTGGTCGATGGTGCAAGAAAACCGCTGGCTCCCGATGAAGCGGACCGCCCTCGCCCTGCACCAACTGATCTCGACCCGCTACCGCAACGACGCGCTCCAGCTGATCACCTTCGGCCGGTACGCCGGAGTCGTCGAGCTGCCGCAACTGATCGGTCTCGAAGGCACCTGGGAACAAGGCACCAACGCCCACCACGCCCTCCTGCTCGCCGGCCGTCACCTCCGCCGTCACCCCGACGCCCAACCGGTCGTCCTGATGGTCACCGACGGCGAACCGACCGCCCACCTGGAACCCGACGGCACCGCCGAGTTCTCCTACCCGCCCGAACCGGCCACCCTCCGCAAAACCATCTTCGAGGTAGACCGCCTGGCCAAACTAGGCGCCACCCTCACCGTCTTCCGCCTGGGCGACGACCCCCGCCTGAACGCCTTCGTCGACCTCCTCGCCCGCCGCTCCGGCGGCCGAGTAGTAGCCCCGGACGCAGACGGCCTGGGCGCCGCCGTAGTCAGCGACTACCTCCAAACCCGCCGCAAGCTCTAGCCCAAACCCCACGCGCCCGCCCGCCCCGGCGGGCGCGTTAGGTTTGCGCGTGCACCTCAGACACTGATCAACCCGCCCGGCCGGTGCCGCTCGAGTCGGCGCCAAGCGTGCGCCCCGCGCGACCAACCGCGGTTGATAGTGCGGGCGGTCCGGACGCGCAGGCCATCACAATTGCTCGTCCGGCGACCGCGCCCGCTTGAACTCGGTCGGCGCACCCATTTGTGATGGCCTGTAGGTCCGGACGCCCACCACCCAATAACCGTCCCGATCCGGTGCTCCCGGCCGATCGCCAAGCGTGCGGCGCGGGCTTCGGGCGAGGTTGGTGGGTGATGGCGGTCCGCCGGAATCTCGTCTGCGCGGGCGCGCAGGCCATCACAATTGCTCGTCCGGCGACCGCGCCCGCTTGAACTCGGTCGGTGCACCCATTTGTGATGGCCTGACGGTCCGGACGCCCACCACCCAATAACCGTCCCGATCCGGTGCTCCCGGCCGATGGCCAAGCGTGCGGCGCGGGTTTCGGGGGAGGTTGGTGGGTGATGGCGGTCCGCCTGAGTCTCGTCTGCGCGGGCGCGCAGGCCATCACAATTGCTCGTCCGGCGACCGCGCCCGCTTGAACTCGGTCGGTGCACCCATTTGTGATGGCCTGTCGGTCCGGACCCCCATCACCCAATAACCCTCCCGATCCGGTGCTCCCGGCCGATCGCCAAGCGTGCGGCGCGGGCTTCGGGCGAGGTTGGTGGGTGATGGCGGTCCGCCCCCGCCCGCCGCAAACCTCACCTGCGACTGAACCCACCGTGCCGCGCGACCGAACCCACCGTGCTCGGCGACTGCACCCACCGTGCGTGACCCACCGTGCCCCGCGAGTGAACCCATGGTGCGCGACCCGCCGCGCCCCACTGAACCCACCGTGCCCGGTGCCCACCGTGCCCGGTGATCGAAGGCGCCGTGCCGCGCGAGTGAACGCACTGTGCTGTGGTTGCTTGAGTGGGGGGAGTGTGTCGTTGGAATTCGATTTCTGGCGGCATGGTTCGGACAGTCGGCGGCATGGTGGGCACACTCGCGTGGATGGGGGTGGCCGGGGC
>NZ_SMKA01000222.1 GCF_004348455.1 Kribbella albertanoniae | reverse complement strand
GTTGTGGAGGGCGTGGGAGAGGAAGGTGGTGAGGTAGCCGTTTTGGACGGTTAGGGCGTGGCGGGGGTTGGCGGTGCCTAGGGCCAGGCGCTTTTGGAGGGGCCAGGCGAGGTAGTAGGTGCCGTAGTCGGTGAAGTTGAGGTGGCGGGTGTCGGGGATGGTTGCGCACCACGAGGTGTTGTTGCTTGCCTTGAGCAACGAGAGGGCGCGGGCCCGGTCGGTGTCGGCCTTGGCATTGGGGCCGCAGACGCTGGTGATGCAGGAGTCGTCGGCGCCGAGCAGCATGAACGGTGCCTGCACGCCCTTCTTCACCGCCTCGCCGAACTGCCGCCCGTCCAGGTCGACCGCGGCCGCACAACGCGCATCGGTCCGGCAGGCTTCCAAGGCAGCGGCGCCGCCGAACCCATGCCCGACGTACGACGGACCGAACGTCGGATCCACGCTGTCCGGCAACTCCTTCGCCACCGTCGCTGCCGCGAACCGCGCATCGGCCGCCCACGTACCGACCAGATGCTCACCGGTCTGCAGCGCACCGGGTGAGTTGTCCTCGGGACTAGGCGGTACGGCGGCCGGCATGCTCTCGATCGTCTGCCCGCCAAGGACGGTGAGCTTCGCGCTGTACGTCGGTGTGACGCCGACGACGACATATCCGTGGCTCGCGAGGTTCTCCGCGAGCGTCGCGTACATCGGCGCCGACAGTCCTTCCCCGGGCAGCAGAACCACGACCGGGAACCGGCCCGGAGCGACCTCGGCGTGATCCAGCCCAGGGTCCCGCAGACTGTCGAGCGGCCCCTGCAGGATCGACAGCGGACCCTTCTCCTGCAGGCCGCTCCACTGCCCCGGCGCGTAGGCCACCTTGCGTCCGCTGACCCCCTTCGCCACCGGGTACCAGACCCAGACGGCCAGCCTCCGCGGCCCTGCGACGTACGGGTCCTTGCGGGCTGTGTCGCTCCACTCGAAGGTCTGGCGGCCGACCTGCAGTTGCCCGGTCGGTGCGGGTAGAGACACCGGTTCGGAGCGCTGGACGAGCACCCAGCCGACGTACCCACCGCCGCCGACGACCACCAGCAGGACCAGAATCACGAGGCCGGTCCGCATCTTCCGCAAACCCCTGCGAGCCATCGGCGTCACTCTCCTCTAGCGGACTTGTAGCGAACCCTGTAGCGGACAGAACCTGACCGCTACCTACTCGATGCTGGTGGACATGAACAAGAACCCTGGTGGGAAGTCGACCGTCACCCCGTACATCGTCGTTCGTGGCGCAGAGCAGTTTCTCGCATTCGTGGAGCAAACGTTCGACGTGCGCGCGTCCGGCCGGTTCCCAAATCCGGACGGAACGATCGGGCATGCCGAGATCACGGTGGGGGAGTCGGTGCTGATGACCTTCGACGCGCAGCCGGACTGGCCGGTGACGCCCAGCTTCCTGAGTGTGTACATCGAAGACGTCGATGCAACGCTGGCGCGGGCGGTGGAGGCCGGTGGCACGGTCGTGACCGAACTGATGGAGTCGGGGATCACCGGCGATCGCGGGTGCCGGGTGAAGGATCCGGTCGGCAACATCTGGTGGCTGCAGACACACCTGTACGACGTCGACTACGCAACAATCGGCGAGATTTTCGCCGACCCGGCTGAGGCAACGAAGATGCAGTACGCGCAGGAGTCGTTCGCAATCGAGATGCGCAGCAGAATCTAAATCCAGGGGAGCGCGGACCGCTCGGTCCAGTACTCCTCGGGCTGCTGGACGAACTCGCTCAGCGGCCCGTCGGCCCGGAAAGCAAGATTGCTCTCGAGCTGTACGGCGGTCGTCGCGCCGCTGAGGACGATATCCGCCCAGGGCTGCGCGACCGCCGTACCGATCGCCAGTGAGTCCGGAGCGATGTCGTGCTGGCGAGCGAACACGTTGAACGGCGTCTCGCCCGCCTTCGCAGTCAGTCGCCCGTTGGCTACCGCTTCCTTCACCACCACGAACCAGCCGGCGTCGTGCGCTTCGGCGAGCGCGGCGCCGGCCGAGGTCTCCAGCACATTCCAGGTGGACTGGACCGCCGTGAACGGTCCATCGAGTTCAAGTGCCTTCCGCAACGCAGCAGCCTGCTGCGGTCCGCTCGTCGACAAACCAACCCGTACGCCGGTGTCCGCAAGCTCGCGTAACCGGTTCAGCAACTTCTCGTCGTCGAGCGCCGGGCTGTCCGTCGTGAGGCTGTGCACGAGATAGAAATCCGGCGCACCGCCCAACGCCTGCAAGGTCTCCGGCCACTGCCGCTCGAACGTCGCGAGCGTGTGATCCTTCACCTCGTGCGTCTCGGCGTCGTGCCGCCAGTCCGCGACGTAGGTGTAGCCCCACTTGGAACCGACAGTCACCTGAGCACGACGTTCCGGGGTCAGCCATTCACCGAGGAACTCTTCGGCAAGCCCGTACGAACGCGCGGCATCGAAGTAGCGAACACCCGATCGCCAGGCCAGCTCGAGCAGTTCGTGCGTGCGCTGCCGAAGATCCTCGACCGCCCGACCGGCGGGCAGATCTTCGTCGTGTCCGAGATTGATGTACCCCGGCCGACCGAGCGCAGCCAGGCCTAGACCGATACGAGCTCCCATACCTTCGATCGTAGATGTCGACGGCAACAACTCGGGAGACGCGCCGCGTTGCCAGGCACGAGGTGCGGGGAGTCGTCTAGCGTTTTGTGGTGTGAGTGAATCTCGGTTGCCACCTCCAGGTACCGTCGTCCGCCGGACGACGGCTCGTGTGCTGCCGGTGCGTCCGGACGGCAAAGTGCTGTTGCTGCACGGCTGGGATCCGCTCAAACCCGACGTTCCGTACTGGTTCACGATCGGCGGAGGTGTCGAGGCCGGCGAGTCGATCGCGGATGCCGCCTGCCGCGAGTTGCGCGAGGAGGTCGGCATCGTGCTGCCCGCCGACGTGCTCGGTACGCCGGTCGCGGCGAACACGATCGAGTTCGAGTGGGGTGGCGCGCGGATGATTCAGCAGCAGACGTTCTTCGCGGTGGCGGTCGACGCGGTCGACGTCACGTTCGCGAACCAGGAGGAGCTGGAGCTGCAGACGATCAGCGCGCACGGCTGGTGGTGGGGTGACGACCTCGAGGCGACCGGCCAGGCCGCCCACGTCACGATCCCCGGTCTGCTCCGGCAGGCGGCCGACGCGATCACTCTGCGCCGCGCGTCCTGAACCAGCTGTTACCGGGAGCGGGCTTCCTTCAGAACCTTCTTCGGAACCTTCTTGTCGACCTTGTAGTGCACCCGGTCGAGGCGCTCCGCGCAGCCGGCATCAGCGAGCCGCTTCAGGACGACCGGGCACTTCTTGCACCTCGGCTTGTCCTTGCAGCACTTCTTCTTCGCAGTCATTTCCGGCACGGGCCGAGCGTAGGTGAGGCAAACCTAACTGTCTAGTTGAGACGGCAGGGATCGTGTCGGACGTCACGCCAGCTGTCCGGTGAGCACGCTCCGCGCCTCGACCAGTGACGGCCCGTACCAGGTCAGATGCCGCCCCGAGACGCACTTTGCGGGCTGCTGAAATGCCTCCGGCCCGTCATCGGGTGCAAACGCATAAGGCTCGTCCGGCAACACCACCACGTCGTACGGCGGCAATGTTTCGGGGTCGAACCGTGGATAGCGTTCGCCCGATTCCGCGAACACGTTGTCGACCCCGATCCGGGTGAGCAGATCACCGGCGAACGTGTCCCGTCCCAATGCCATCCACGGCCGCCGCCAGATCGGTACGACGGCACGACGACGCGGACCGGAGTACGGCGTACTCCACACTGCTCGTGCATCGCGCAACCATCGCGGCACGTCGCCGGTGATCGTGGTGAGCAGTTCGTCGAGTTGATCGAGTGCTTCGTCGACCGTCGTCATCGACGTCAGCCACACGTCGATGCCGAGTGCACGCAACGCGTCGAGATCGACTGCGCGATTCTCTTCGGCGTTGGCGATGACGAGGTCCGGCGCGAGTTCCTGGATCCGTTCGAGATCAGGATTCTTGGTGCCGCGAACACGGGTCACGTCGAGGTCTGCGGGATGCGTGCACCAGTCCGTTGCGCCGACGAGAAGATGTGCGTGCGTGACTGCGATCGACTCCGTCAACGACGGCACAAGACTCACTACACGCATCGCTTCAACTCTCCGCTCACTGTGTCGACCGTTCAGGCTGTTGCCGAAGACAACACTGTGCCAAACGGCCGTTCGACACGACTTTTGTGCGCGTGTCGTGAAGAAATTCTGGAAGCCCTTCGGTGTCCTTCGGGTGTCGTGGAAACCCTTCTGCACAACGCTTTTCGGAAATTCTTCGCACTGTTGGCCGTGCGTCGCCTTGACCCGAAGGTGTTTCGGGTGCTTTACGAAGCCACCAAGTGTTGTCATCATCGTTGTCGACGAGGAATCCACCGTGGTTTTCCTCAGCCGCACAAGGAGGCAGAAGTGCCAGCCAAGAAGGCAGCCGCAGGGAAGGCGACAGCCAAAAAGGCTTCTCCCGCCAAGAAGACTGTCGCGAAGAAGACCACCGCCGCGAAGACGACGACCGCGCGGAAGGTTGCAGCGAAGAAGACAGTCGCCAAGAAGGTGAGTGCGGCAAAGAAGACCGCCGCCAAGAAGACGGTGGCGAAGAAGGCCCCGGCGAAGAAGGCCACCGCCAAGAAGACTGTCGCGAAGAAGGCGCCGGCCAAGAAGGTCGTCGCCAAGAAGGCGCCGGCGAAGAAGGCCACCGCGAAGAAGACGGTTGCCAAGAAGACAGTGGCGAAGAAGACCGTGGCGAAGAAGGCTCCGGCCAAGAAGGTCGCCGCGAAGAAGACCGTCGCCAAGAAGACGGTGGCCAAGAAGGCCCCGGCGAAGAAGACGGTTGCGAAGAAGGCTCCGGCCAAGAAGGTCGCCGCCAAGAAGGCCCCCGCGAAGAAGGCCGTTGCCAAGAAGGCTCCGGCGCGGAAGGTCGCGGCGAAGAAGGCCCCGGCCAAGAAGACGGTCGCCAAGAAGGCCCCGGCCCGCAAGGCCCCGGCTCGTAAGGCACCCGCGCGGAAGGCGCCGGCCCGTAAGGCCGCTGCCCGCTGATTCCGTACCCGAAAAGCCGAAGGGCACCACCGTCGCGGTGGTGCCCTTCGGTGCGTCCGGAATCAGTCGTCTTCCCAGTCCTTGTTCTGCTTCTCCCAGGCCTCGTTGCGTTCCTGCGCTATTTCCAGCGCCCGGGCCGCTTCTTCCGGTGAACTGTAGGGTCCGAGCCGGTCGCCGGACTTGGCGCCCTGGTACGGCTCGACCTCACCGGTCTTGGTGTTGAAGTACCACTCGTTACTGTGATCGTCGCTCTTCGGCATGACCACCTCCCGGAAGTCTTGGCACGCGTTACTAAGATGTTCCCACCATGTCGATCCTTACTCCCGGCACCATCTCGCCGCGCCGCGAAGTTCCTGCCGTCATTCCGCGCCCCGAATACGTCGGCAAGCCGGCCCCGACGCCGTACGACGGTTCGTACGTGACAGCGCCGGAGTTGGTGGACAAGATGCGTGTGGCGAGCAAGCTCGCCGCGCAGGCGCTGCAAGCTGTCGGTGCGGCGGCGAAGCCGGGGGTGACGACCGACGAGCTTGATGGGGTCGGTCATGACTACCTGGTCGAGCGCGGTGCGTATCCGTCGACCCTGGGCTACCGCGGTTATCCGAAGTCGTTGTGCACCTCGGTCAACGAGGTCATCTGCCACGGCATCCCGGACGACCGCCCGCTCGAGGACGGCGACATCCTCAACGTCGACATCACCGCGTTCCTCGACGGTGTGCACGGGGACACCAACGCCACGTTCCTGGTCGGCGAGGTCGACGAGGAGAGCCGGCTGCTCGTCGAGCGCACGCACGAAGCGCTGATGCGCGGGATCAAGGCAGTGAAGCCCGGTCGTCAGGTCAGCATCATCGGCCGCGTGATCGAGTCCTACGCGAAGCGCTTCGGGTACGGCGTCGTCCGCGACTTCACCGGGCACGGCATCGCGACGTCGTTCCACTCCGGCCTGATCATCCCGCACTACGACGACGAGCGGTTCGACGACATCATCGAGCCGGGGATGACGTTCACCATCGAGCCGATGCTGACACTAGGGACGTTCGACTACGACCTGTGGGACGACGGCTGGACCGCCACCACCAAGGACAAGTCCCGCACCGCGCAGTTCGAGCACACGCTGGTCGTCACCGACACCGGCGCCGAGATTCTCACCCTGCCATGAATCTCCAGCAGTACGAGCGGACGCATCTGGCCGGCATCGTCGCGTTGTGCGATGCCGAGGGCTGGCCGAGCTTCGGCTCCGACCTCGACCGCGCGCACGCGACGCTGACCGCGCCGGGTGTCACGAGCGTGGTCGCACTCGACGGTGAGCTGGTGATCGGTTTCGCCTACCTGCTCAGCGACGGCCACATCGCGTCGTACCTGTCGATGATGGCAACCCACGTGGACTACCGCCGGCAGGGTGTCGGGCGGGCGCTGATCGACTACGCCCACCCGCTCACCGGTGCGCAACGCATCGACCTGGTGACGGACACTGCCGAAGCCTTCTATGCGTCGTACGAGCATCACCGCACGTTCTCCGGCTTCCGCATCTACCCGTAGGGCGGACCCTTCGCCTGTCACACTGCGCTGATGAGCGAGGGTGGGGATCCGACGAGCGCTGCGGCGCCGGCCGTAACCGTGTCACGCGCGCTGCGGTCGTTGTTCGACTTCAACGACATGGGCGAGCACGAGGGTAAGTGGGGATGGCTGTGGTGGATCGCTCGGATCGCGTTGTTCGGCCTCGGCAGCCTGGTCGGCGGCCAGCTGTGGGAGCTGGCCACCGGTGACCCGGAGCGCTCGTTCCTGGAGCGCGGTCTCACCAACGCCTACATCTGGCTCACGCTGCTGACTACTGGTCTGTACGCCCTGTACGACCGGCGGTCGCGATGAAGGCGGCCAGGTCGGCGGCCTGCTGGATGCGGGACTCTTCGTGGACGTACATCATGTGGCCGGCCGGGTAGTACTTGACCTCGATGTTGTCCGTGAGTTCGCGGGGGATCTTCAGCCGGGCGAGGGTGTGTTCGGTGGCGAAGTACGGGGTGGCGCCGTCGTAGTGGCCTGAGGCAACGTGGACCTTGAGGTGCGGGTTGGTGCGCAGAGCCTCGGCAAGCTTGTCGGCGACGGTGATCTGCTGCCCCTCGAACTCCTTGTAGGACCAGTTCTTCGCGGCTTCCCAGCTGAGCGTCTCGTACGGCAGGTCGTTCTCGTAGCCGAGCTCGGAGCGCACGTAGTGGTTCAGCGCCGCACTGTACGGACCGATGATCGCGGCGAACGACGGGTCGTTCGGGGTCGCGTCGATGGCGTAGTCGACCTCCCAGCCGGTGAACCGGCCATCCAAACGACCGACGGTACGGCGCTGAGACCGCAGCAGCTCGGTATAGAAGCGCTGATGCTCGATCCGCAGATCGACGCGGTCGATGTAGTCCTCGCTCAACCCGGTCAGCCCGGCCAGCCGCGTCACCACCTCGGCCCGGTAGTCGTCCGGGATCCGGTTGCCCTGGGCAAGCGCATTCGGATACCGCCCGGCCGCGAACCGCTCGGCATCCGCGAGCAGTTCATCGAGCGTCCGGTCCGGGACCAACCCGTGGTAGTGCGCAATGGCGGCGTACGTCGGGAGGAACAGTGTGTACGGCAGATCGTTGCCGGGGGAGAAGTCGAGCGTGCCGAACTCCAGTACCGCGGAGATCAGCATCACGCCGTTCAGATACATCCCATACCGCGTCTGCAGATGCGCGGCCAGTCCGGCGGCGCGCGTCGTACCGTAGGACTCACCAGCGAGGAACTTCGGCGAGATCCACCGCCCGTTTCGCGAGGTCCACAGCCGGATCACCTCACCCACGGACTCCAGGTCGCGCGTGAAGCCGTGGTACTCGCCCGGCTTCTCACCCTCGACCGCCCGCGAGAACCCGGTCGACACAGGGTCGATGAAGACCAGGTCGCTGTGCAGCAGCAGGCTCTCGTCGTTGTCCACCAGCCGGTACGGCGGCGCTGCCACCGAACCGGCGTCACCGGAGACGACCCGCCGTGGCCCGAGCAGCCCAAGGTGCAGCCAGATGCTCGACGAACCGGGCCCGCCGTTGAACGCGAACGTCACCGGCCGCTCGGCCGCATCGGCGTCGTCCAGCGTGTAGGCGGTGAGGAAGACCTCGGCCTTCGGCTGATGCCCGTCGGACTTGCCGTCGGTCACCACCTCCTCCCGCAGCACGATCCGCCCGGTGGTCGCGGTGTACTTCAGCTCGCGCCCACCGATGGTCAGCGTGTGCCGCGTCGCCACCAGATCGTCCACCGGCGCCGCCGGCTTCTTCTTCTCGTCGGTCGCGGGCTCGGCGCTGCCGTTCTCATCCTTGGCCATGCCGAGCACCTTAAATCACCACCCAAGCCGACCAGCAGCTCCCTGTCTCACGCCACCACTGGTGGCGGGAGACAGGTTGTCAGGGCCGGGGACCCCGCACCACAGGTCTCCGGCCACCACTTGGTGTCTCCGGCCACCACTGCTGGCGTGGGCCGGGCTGGTGGGGCGTGAGACAGGTTGTGGGGGCCGGGGACCCCGTGCCATAGGTCTCCGGCCCCCACTTCGTGTCTCCGGCCACCACTGGTGGCGCGGGCGGGTCGGTTAGCTGAGCGTGAAGTTGTCTACGTCGAACAGGGCGCCCGCTCCGCCGGCGAAGGTCAGGAACAGAGGGCCCGTGCCGGGGGTCAGCGTGGTTGAGACGGTTTGGAAGTTCTCCCAGCCCCCAGTGACCGGTACGGCGACCGTCCCGAGCACCGGTCCGGTCGCGGAACTCGATCGGACCCGGATCGTGCCGCCCGCCCCGCCCGACGAGATGCGGGCGCTGAAGGCCGTCTTGCCGGCCGTGTTCACCTGCGCGTAGCCGGCCCAGTCGCCGTTGTCGATGTAGCCGAGTGTCCGTCCGCCACTGGCACCGTTGTGCGGAGCCACCTGAACGCCCGACTGCGACGTGAACGCTTCACCCTCGATGGGGATGACGGGCGGCGTGGACGCGGCGCCAGCGGCGTACTGGATGCCACCCAGCAGGTGCTGACGGAATGCGGCATCGCCGTACGACTCGATCGTGTGACCGAAACCGGTGTAGAACGATCGGCCGGAGCCCTGCGCGTGGTACCAGGCGATCGGATGATCACCCATGTTCCCGCCGCTGTACGTCGACTCGTCCAGGTTGATCAGCACGCGCACGTTCGGCCGCGGGTTGGTGCGGTAGTTGTACAGCTCGTCCGTCCGCACCCACGTCGCACCGAGATGGGCTGTCGATTGATGCGTGCGGTCCTCGACGCGTGCGGTCACCTGCTGGATCGCGGGGTGACTGTGGAACCACGCCCCACACAGTTGCCCGTAATACGGCCAGTCGTACTCCGTGTCCGCGGCCGCGTGCACACCGACGTACCCGCCACCGCCGTTGATGTACGACTCGAAGGCCGCCTGCTGGGTGTTGTTGAGGATGTCCCCGGTCGTGCTCAGGAACACCACGGCCTTGTACGCCGCCAGCGACGACGTGGTGAACACATTGCTGTCCTCGCTCGCGGTCACGGTGAACCCGTTCGCCGCGCCCAGATCCCGGATCGCCTGGATACCGGCCGGGATCGAGTCGTGCCGGAATCCGGCCGTCTTGCTGAACACCAGCACCTGGTACGGCGCCGCGCAGGCCGGAAGGGCGTTCCAGCCGACGGCCAGCGCTCCACCGGCGATCAATGCGGTACGACGTGTGAAAGTAGTCATGGCAGGCCCCTCAGGGAGTCACGGTGAAGGTGTCGACGTCGTACAGATTTCCGGCGCCGCCGACGAAGGACAGGAACAACGCGCCACTCGCTGACGCGTTCAAAGTGGTCGAGACGGTCTGGAAGTTGTCCCAGCCGCCAGTGACCGGTACGGCGACCGATCCGAGCAACGTGCCGGTGGCCGAGCCGGCGCGGATCTGGAGCGTGCCGCCCGATCCACCCGACGAGATGCGCGCGCTGAACCCGCGCATCCCGGTCGTGCTCACTCCGGAGTACCCGGCCCAGTCGCCGTTCTCGATGAAGCCGACCGTCGCGCCTCCACTGGCGCCGGCATGTGAGGCGACCTGGACGCCGGACTGCGAGGTGTACGCCTCACCCTCGGTCGTGCTTCCGCCAGAGCTGGACGTGTTGAGCGTGAAGGCATCGACGTCGAAAAGGCTGCCTTGACCGGTGACGCCCTTGAAGACCAGGAACAACGTGGTCGTCCCGGCCGGCCTGTTACTCAGGTTGGCGGTGACGTTGGTGAACGTGTCCCAACTGCCGGTGTTCGGCACGGTCGCCGTACCGAGAAGCGTTCCGGTCGCCGACCCTGCGCGGACCTCGAGCGTGCCACCAGGACCGGCCGAAGAGACGCGTGCGCTGATCGACGTGGCATTGCTGACTGCGTAGGGCGTGTAGGAGATCCAGTCGCCGTTGTCGATGAACCCGGCTGTCTTCCCGCCTTCGGCCGTTCCGTGGTCGGCCAGCTGGATTCCGGACTGCGCGGAGAAGTGCTCGCCCTGGCGGTGCCGCGGCTGCAGCTTGTGCTTGTCGACCGAGGTCAGCCCGCCGTTGTCGGTGTACGACGCGGTGAAGACGCCGTACACGTTGGCCGCCGGATCGTGCTCACCATCCACCGGTACGGCGATCGATCCGCTGCAGCCGGTCTTCGAGGTGATCTCGTGCTCGTGGGCGTCGTGGCCGAGCCAGTAGGTCACCTTCACCCGGGAGCAGTCGACCGTGCCGTCCTCCGGATCCGTGGCCGTCACCTGGAATGGAACCGTGTCGCCGAACGAGAACAGTTGTCCGTCGATGGGTGTCTGCAGTGTGACGGTCGGGGCTGTGTTGCCGACGCTGATCTGGACGTTGGCCGAGCCGGTCAGCCCGGTCGGGTCGGTCACGGTCAGCGTCGCGGTGAAGTTGCCTGCGGTGTTGTAGGTGTACGACGGGTTGGCCTGCGTGGATGTGCCGCCGTCACCGAAGGTCCAGCGGTAGGTCAGTGCGCCGCCCTCGGGATCCGAGCTTCCCGCGGAGGAGAACGCCACTGTGAGCGGACGCCCGCCGGAGGTCGGCGTACCGGCGGCTTTGGCGATCGGGTTGCGGTTCTGAGCGCCGATGTACTCGATCCGCCAGAGTGCTTGGTTGTTCGAGCCGGTGCCGTAGTCGAGCACGTACAAGGCGCCGTCCGGGCCGAAGGCCATGTCCATCACCTGGGTGCCGTTCCAGGGGAAGGCACCGATGTCGCCGACGCCGCCGGTTCCGGTCACCTCGATCGCCTTGATCCACTGGCGGCCGAGCTCACCGGCGAAGTAGCGGCCGTTGAGCGAGGCGGGGAACTTCACCGGCGAGTTGAGATTGGCGTCGTACCGATAGACAGGCCCGCCCATCGGTGACTCCGAACCGGTGCCGAACTCGGGCGGCGTTCCGGCGTCACCGGCGTACCGGATCCAGGCGGGTTGGGCGGGCGGCAGTGTGGTCCGGCCGGTGTTGCGGAAGGAGTTGTTGGTGGCTCCGCCTGCGCAGTTGTACTTGGCACCCGAAGGGCCGCTGGGGAACTGGAAGTCGTTGTAGGTCTCTTCGGTGGTGTTGTTGCCGGTGCAATAGGGCCAGCCGTAGTTGCCCGGCGCGGTGATCCGGTCGAACTCGACCTGGCCGTTGGGACCGCGGTTCGGGTTCGTGACACCGGCGTCGGGGCCGTAGTCGCCGAGGTAGACGATGCCGGTCGCCTTGTCGACACTCATCCGGAACGGGTTCCGGAAGCCCATCGCGTAGATCTCCGGGCGGGTCTGGGCGGTTCCGGGGGCGAACAGGTTGCCGGACGGGATCGTGTACGTGCCGTCGGGCTGCGGCTTGATCCGGAGCACCTTGCCGCGCAGGTCGTTGGTGTTGCCCGAGGTGCGCTGCGCGTCGAACTGCGGGTTGCGGTTGGTCCGCTCGTCGATCGGTGTGTAGCTGTCGGACTGGAACGGGTTGCTGTCGTCCCCGGTGGTCAGATAAAGGTTGCCGGCAGCATCGAAGTCGATGTCGCCACCGACGTGACAGCACTGACCGCGATCGTTCGGCACCCGCAGCACGATCTTCTCGCTGGCCAGGTCGAGGGTGTTGTTCGCGGTGAGCGTGAACCGGGACAGATGCAGCTCACCCTTCCAGGCATCCCAGGTGGCCTGGGTGCCCTCGGTCGGTGCATCGCCGTCCGGGGTGTTCAGACGCGGGGAGAAGTACAAGTAGACATAGCGGTTCGTCGCGAAGTTCGGATCGATCGCGACACCCTGCAGACCCTCCTCGTCGTGCGTGTAGACGTTGAGCTTGCCGGCCAGACTCGTCGTACCGTTCACATCTGTGATGCGGACCGAGCCGTCGCGAGCGGTGTGGATGACCGATCGATTGGGCAGTACGGCGAGCGACATCGCCTCACCGAGTTCGTTGCCGCCGGTGGCGAGCGAGATCTGCTGATAGTCGCCGGGTGGGATGGTCGACCCGGCTTGGGCGGATGCGGTGAGACCCACCGCGGCGGTCAGGACTGCGGCGATCACCAGGGAGATCCGCCGGAAACTTCTAGTGCGCATGACTACTCCGTCAGTTGTAGATGGGATCGAAGGATTCCCAGGGACCGATCGCCGTGCGGTTGGCGATCAGGGCGGCGGCACCGGCGTTCTCGGCGCAGACCAGGTTGTTGTTGATCTGCGCGCGGAAGCTGACCGTGCCGTCGCCGTTGCGGATCAGTTGGAAGGTCTCCCAGGAGCCCACGGCCGCGTTCTTGGCGAGCAGTGGGGCCGCACCGGCGTTGTCGGCGGCAACGAACAGGCCGTTGGCCTTGGCCTTCAACGACACGTTGCCGTTGCCGAGATCCGCCATCTCGAACTGCTGCGCCGTACCGATCGTGGTGCTGTTCGCGATCAGCGGCGTACCGGTTCCGGCGGTGACGTACTTGCCGTTGGCCCGTGCCCGCAGGCTGATCGTGCCCGTCCCGGCCTTCGGGAGACCGATCGTTGCCTTGTCGTACCGCCGGGCCACGGTGGCCGGCGTACCGGACAGGGCTTGGAAGGGCTGGATGGCCGAGCCGGTCTTCTCCACCAGGTAGGACCGGCCGGACTGAGCTGGGATCGTGATGGTGGGACTGGTTTGTGGCGCGACGACGGTGGCCCGGGTCTGTCCGTCCAGGACGGTGACACTCTGACCAGGCCAAGGATTCCGTACGGCGAGTTGCTGGTTCGCGCCGGACGTGATCGCGACGGTGGTCGGCGTACCGGCTGTGATCTGGACGTGGACTTTGGATTTGTGGCCGATGGCAACCGTTCCTTCACCGGTCCAGTCGCTTGGCCAAGCGGGGGCGATGCGTAGGAGGCCGTCGTAGTCCTGGGCGAGCGCCTCGGGGACGGCCACGGCCAGAACGCCGGAATGCTCGATGTACGGCTCGGAGGCCTGTTGGGAGGTGAAGCTCGCCAGGCCGGACGGGTAGACCTGGAACTGTCTGATTGCCGCTAGCAACGAGGTCTTCACTTCGGTCGCCATCCCGAGCCGGGCGGCGTGGAGTGCGTCGTAGCTCCACGTGTGGCTGTTGACGTAGCTCCGTGAAGTGAACGTGCGGCGGCCGAGCGCCGAGTTGTCGCCGATCAGATTGAACGGCCAGACCGCCTCCAGACCAATGTTCTCGAAGTTGCGCCGCTGGGCCGCGGGCTGGGTGGACGGGCCGATCATGGTGTTGCCGTTGGCATCGTTTGCCGGGGTGAGTAGCTGCGTCTGCGTTGCTGTGTCGGTCCGGGGGAGCGTCTGGATCTTCGGGATTGCCGCGTTGAGTTGGCTGACTAGCGCCGCGTCGACGTTCAGGAGCTGCGCAGCCTTGACGGCGATCGGGAAGAAGGACTGCATCGCCGCGATATCAGTGGCCGGGTTGGTGACGTCCCACTGGGTCTCGTGGGCGTTCGACCGGGTGTGCAGCTTGCCGTCCGAACCGGTGGTCGCGTGCGAGAGCAGGAACTGCGCCGCGCCCTTGATCAACGGATAGTGCCGTTCGAGAAAGGCTCGGTCGTCGGTCATCCGGTAGTGCTCCCAGACCCAGAGGCCGACCTCGGCCCCGGTCGTGACGTTCAGGGAGTTCCACATCGGCGGGATGGTCGAGTCGCAGGACGCGTTGTCGTTGCCGCCGTTGTACGTGCCGTTGCCGTTGAACCGCATCGTCTCCGGAACGCAAAGGCCCTGTTTGCCGGGCATGTGCGCGCTGGTCCAGGCCGCGATCGCGTCTCGGTTGTCGTTGTAGAGGCGGAACATCGGGTCGTTGAGGGCCGGTAGTCCCGCGGCCAGGTTGGCGGCGACCTGCATTCTGAGGTTCCAGAACCAGTAGCCGGCCGGATACCAGTCGCGCTTGTCCTGGGAGAACGTGAACAGGTCTGCGACGCCTGCTTGCGATCCGGGCAGTACGCCTCGGCTTTGGGCCGCACTCGCGTAGAGGAAAATCGTCCGCAGGTTCTCGACGTAGTCCCCGGTGCCGTCGGGTGAGGTGATCTTGATCAGGCCGGCCGAGTTCCAGTAGTTGTGCCACCACTGAAGATGGGCAGCCCGTACCTCGCCCTGCGCTGCACCGTTCAAGACGGCGTTGGTGGTGGCGATCGAGTCCCCACCGGTCCAGGTCGGTGCCGCGACGACGACCCGGAACGAACCGTCCGCATTGGGCTGGAAGGTGATCTGGCCGGTCAGGCTGTTCGGGGTGGACGCAACGACATTGCGGCCGCCTGCGGTGAGCCCGGCCAGCGATCCGAACGTGCGGCCGGATGCACCCGCGCCGTTGTTGTCGATCCACGTCTCGGCGATTGCCGCCGTACCGGCTGCTGCCCGGGCTTGTGGGGAGCGTCCGCTCCACAACTTCACCTGGGCGGTCTGCGTGCTGTTCGGGTCGGCGCCGGTGACATCGACGACGAGCTGCTGGGTATCGGCCCGGACGAACGCGGTCAGGGTCATGCCACCACCCGACTGCCGCAACATCCCGTCGTACAGATCGAGCGTGCCGGTGAAGTCAGCCGCAGTGGTGAGCCGGGAGAGTCCCGGGATCACCAGGTGACCAAGGGATTTGCGGTCGGGGAACGTGTCGGTGCGGTTGAGTTGCGCGGTGAAACCGTCGGCCGCCCAGACCGCCGCGCCGAGTGCCCCGTTGCCGAGCGGGAGGGAGTCGGCAGGGGCTGGGTTGGCGCGCTGGATGACGACGTTCGACCGCCGTACCAGGTTCGGGGTGTCGACGACGAACGAGCCGTTCTGCCAAGCCGTCGTACCGGCTGCTGCAGTCGCCTCTGTGTTCGGCGCGAGCAACGTGGCAGTCAGCAGCAGAACGACGCCGAGCCGGACTCTGGGCCGGATTCTGGGTCGGAGCCGGATTCTGGGTTTCGGCCGGATTCTGGGCAGGGGTAAGCGCACGAGGGCGTGCATCGGACCTCACTGATGAGCTTGGGGGCGGACCCATCGGCCGGGCGCGGAGAACCCTGGGTGCTATCGGATATTTCCTGCCCCGGAGCGTCACGTCAAGACTTCGTTGGGCGACCATCCAAACTATCTGCCAACTTCTTACACAATCCCACCCAAATCTTGCACCCACCCCGCCCGCCGTCTTCATCACCACCCAGACCCGGTACGACGTTGAGCACGGTTCAACCACGTGCGCGCCCAGCAGATGGTCGATAGGTGCTCAAGGCGAGCCGGCCGGCCGACCTTGAGCACGGCTCAACCGTTCCACCGGCTGCCGGATGGTCGATGGGTGCTCAAGGTGCGCCGGCCGGTCGACGTTGAGCACGGTTCGCCCGTTCCACTGGCTGGCGGATGGTCGGTGGGTGCTCAAGGTGCGCCGGCTGGTCGACGTTGAGCACGGTTCGACCGTTCCAGCGGCTGGCGGATGGTCGGTGGGTGCTCAAGGTACGCCGGCCGGTCGACGTTGAGCACGGTTCGACCGTTCCAGCGGCTGCCAGGTGGTTGGTGGGTGCTCAAAGTAGTTGCGGTCCGGCGACCGCGGCTTCACGGTGCCTGAGGCTTTCGGGCCTGTGGCTGGGGAGGGTGAGTTCTCGCCGCGTTGCAGGTGACCGTTGCAGCGGCTGGGGTTGATGCTCGCCCTGACCGGCGCAGGTTCCTCCCCAAACCGGTTTGGGGAGAGCGGGCGCCGTCCGTCGGTCCGCCTCGCTCACGGCGAACCTTCCAACCCGGTGGATAACCCTCCATCTGGGGGGTTGCCCGTCGAAAATCTCAGTGGGCAACCCTCCAGTTCGAGGGGCAACCCCGGCTGGTCGATGGCGGATGGGGACGGGGGTTCAGGCGTGCGGGGCTCGGAGGCTTCGGGGGAGGATCCAACCGCGCGGATCCGTCTCCCGGGTACGTCGGGGATGCGGCTCGAACCGGTTTGAGGCGATGCACCTCCGTATCCGCCCCGAACTGGTTTGGGGAGGGGA
>NZ_SMKA01000221.1 GCF_004348455.1 Kribbella albertanoniae | reverse complement strand
CCACCAACACCCACCACCACGCCACCGCGGCAGCCGGCCCCCAGGCCGGCCCGCGGACCTACCCATGCCCCGAGCACGGTCACCGTGGACCTGGAACAGTTGGCGACGCGATGCTGCCCAGCCAGTTGCAAGCAGCCCAGGGGCAACAACCACGTCAGGCCAGCTGCAGGCGGCACGATCCGAAGGCTGCAGCCACAGGAACCGGACATCCTCAAGCTGCCGCATCAGGCCCGGGCAGCAACCACAGCCTGTCAGCTCAAGCGACGCGCACTCGACCGCGCCCAGCAGCCACGTCCGTCTTCCACTGCATCGCCGCCCTCGTTCGCATCCTGAGAGCGCCCCTTCTTTTGCGACTTCTCATTGATGCTTGAGGCCGCACAGCGCGACTCGACGCTCGGATGCGCCCGAGGGCCAACGGCACTGGTTGCTCGCCGCTGCGGGCGGTTTACAGGGAAATCCGGCGAGGCAGGTCTATGGCTGAAATGGTTGGTGGGGTCGGCGACCAGAGATGAACGAAGACTGGGGTTGCCGGGCTGTGGTTGCTGCCCGCGGTGAGCACGCCTGTCGGGTGCTTCACCCCAGCAGTGAGCTGGGGGTAGGTCCCCGCCGCGGTAGTGAGGCGGGGATCGAGATGGTGGCGGTGTCGTGTGTAGTCGTCGGGTGGGCTGGGGAGGCGCACACCCCGGCGACGACGGAGATGACGAGTAAAGCTCCCCAGGTCCCGCAACGAGCCTGATTCTGACGAGTGCAGCTGACGGGCCTTGGTTGCTGCCGGCACTGCGGAGGGCTGTCAGGTGATCTGGTCGCGGTGGTTGGGGGCTGTCGGGGTGCTGTACGCGATTGCCGGGTGGGATGGGAAGCCGAGTACCCAGGAGATGACAGAGGCGACGGAGGCGACAGGTAGGTCGCCCTAGATCCCGCAGCGAGTCTGAGCGGATGACTGCAGCTGCCCTACACCAGCCACAGCCCGTCAGCCCCAGGCAATCTGCACGCAGTCGCCGGCTCCGCCATCCAGCTCAGCCATCCGCTCGGCCCGCCCGAAGATCCAGCGGCCGAACCACCTCAGGCCGGGTGCGAGCCGCCCGAAGGCGTGAACCGCGTACACCTACTGGGGACCGTGGTCACCCGACCAGATGTACGCACCCCCGACCAACTGACCGCAGTTCGCCCAGCGCCACGCCCGGGCACCAGGCCGCCGTACGCGCAACGTCCGATGGCTGCGACGGCCACGACGTCGGAGAGGAGAATTGGCCGGACCGGCGATCAAGCATTGTGGACGCGTCGGCCGAGTTCAGCCGCCGGCTGCTCCGGTGGTAGCGACCAGAGGGACGGGTCGGCCGTGCGCCGGCCCAGTTCGGGGCAGCAACCACAGCCTGTCAGCTCCAAGCGACGGTGTCTCGATCGCGCGTGGCAACCGCGTCCCCTCAGCCGCGCGGGATCGCCCGGCCCGCACAGTCCTCACTTAGCTGCCTCGGCACGCCGGTCGGGGTGACCAGCTTGCTGTCGTTCCTTGGGCTCGCCTCGCGGGAAGAATTGCGTTGCGGGGGATAGCGGGGCCCTGCCATCTTCTGAGGGATGCCACCTACTCCTGACAATGATCTCCAGAACGCGTTCTCCAGAGAGCGTGATCTTCGGAACGCGCTCACGAGAGAGCGGTATCCGCGGAGCTCCAAATATGACCCGGCCTGGATCGTGGACGTGCCGATGGGGCCGCATCCGTTGTGGTGTGTGGAGTCGCTGATGGAAGTGATGACCCTTGAGCCGGGAATGCGCATTCTAGATCTGGGGTGCGGCGCTGCGGTGTCGTCGATCTTTCTTGCTCGTGAGTACGGCGTTGAGGTGTGGGCCGCTGACCTGTGGACCGATCCGACCGACAACTGGGAGCGGATTCGCACCTGGGACGTTGCGGATCGCGTGCATCCGATCCGGGCTGAGGCGCGTGAGTTGCCGTTCGCTCGCGGGTTCTTCGATGCGGTGGTGAGCATCGGCGCGTACCACTACTTCGGGACTGAGGCGCGTTACCTCGCGTATCTCCTCGAGTTCCTCAAGCCGCACGGATCGGTCGGGTTCGTGACGACCGCCCTCAACCATGATCCAGGCGCGACGCTCCCGCCGTACCTGGCCAAGCGCTGGACGCCGGACTTCTTCACCTGGCAGAGCCCCAAGTGGTGGCGTAACCACTGGCAGCGTACGGAGCTCGTCGACATCGATACCGCGGACATGGTCCCAGGCGGCTGGGACGACTGGTTGCAGTGGCTGCGGGCCTGCGAAATCGTCGACCGTGGCTATGCGCCCGACGCCGACATGCTTGAGGCCGACCAGGGCGAGCTCCTCGGTCTCGTCCGGATGCTTGCCCACCGCCGGTGATCACACTGCAGTTCCATCCGGACTGGCCGTATCAGGGCGGCACGGTGATCGAGTCGATGGTTGCCGACGGCATCTACCGTTCACAGTTCAGCACGGGCAGCTCCAACGGCGGGCTGACTGCGCATTCCGGTGGTGATCGGTGGCGCTGGGAGTCCCGCCTGTTCGCCGGCCGGTACGACGACGCTCCCGCGACCGAGCGTCCTGTTTACGGGGCGTGGAACCGGCGGGCCGACCCGTACGGGGGAGCGGTGCGCTTCGGCTCGTCGTACGTGCGGCTGCGTCCCGAGATCCTGGAGCGCGCGACCTTCTGTTTCCCGGACTCGGTGTACGAGCCAACCGACTTCGGAGATCAGAGAGCGCTCTCTGATCTCTGTGCATTGGCTGATGCTTCAGAGTTGGGCGATCTCGACGACGCTGTCGAGGCACATGTTCACGGCCCGGTCCGGTTCAGCGAGGACGTCGAGGCCGTCGTACTCGATCCGTGCTTTTCGGGCACCTTGATTGCAACGGCGGCCGAGCAGCTCGGCTGTCCGGTTGAGTACCACCCGGGGTTCCGGGTCCGCGCCGACGCGATTGATCCGGCGTACCGGGGTCCACACATCGTTGCTCTCGCCGAGTCCCTGGGAACGCTGATCACTCCGGATCTCATCGGCCGATCAGCCCGAGCCGCGACCCACCCCGCCCAAGACCTCAAGCACCTCTGGCACTGCCTGGCCCACTTCGGCCGTAGACGGTGAGCCCGGGTGTTCGAAGCCTGGCCGGTTCGTGCCGCTCCTCGCACAGGCCGTCGCGAGATGTGAGACTTGCGGCATGGCGGCGTTCACTCAATCCGACGATCTGCAGGCAGCGACGTTCACCGATGTGAACCTGAGCGGCGCGCGTTTCGTGCGCTGCGACCTGTCCGGAGTGGTCCTGCGTGCCGCCGAGGTCGCCGGCGCCGACATCGATGCCCCTTGGCTCCTCTCGGGTGACAACAGCCTCCTCGTCAACGGCGTGAACGTAGTCCCGTTCGTCGACGCCGAACTGAACCGCCGCTTCCCCGGCCGCGAACTCCGCCGCGCTGCCACGCCCGACGACCTGCGCGCCGCGTGGGAAGCAGTTGAACGCGCCTGGTCGACCATCACCGACCAGGTCGCAACCATGCCTCCCGGTACCGAAGACATCTCGGTCGACGGCGAATGGTCTTTCGCGCAAACCCTCCGGCACCTCATCATGGCCACTGACACCTGGCTCGGCCGAGCCATCCTCGGCATCGAGCGCCCCTTCCACCCCATAGGCGAGCCGAACGCCGAATACGAGACCGACGGTTTGGACATGTCCGTCTTCGCCACGACCAAACCGTCGTACGACGAGGTCCTGTCCGTCCGCGCCGACCACGTGGCCCAGGTCCGCAAGTACCTGGCGACCGTCACTCCAGCCGACCTGACCTCCGTCCGCCAGAACCCGTGGTCGCCGCAATACCCCGAGACCGTTCTGTCCTGCCTGCACACCATCCTCGAAGAGGAATGGGAGCACCTGCGGTACGCCACCCGAGACCTGGCCACCGTCAGCTAGCCGTCTAATGTGACGAGGTGCTGACACTGGGCCCGCTGAGGCCGTCCGATCGTGAGGCCTGGGAGCAGCTGTTCGCCGGGTACAACGACTTCTACGGCCGGCCGACGATGCCGGACGGGTTCTACGATGACGCCTGGTCCAGGTTCCAGCGCAACGACGAACTGCACGCTCTCGGCGCCCGTCTGGACGACCGTCTCGTGGGCATCGCCCACTTCCTGACCCACGCCAGCACGACGTCAGCCGACGTCTGCTACCTGCAGGACCTGTTCACCGCCCCCGAAGCCCGCGGCCAAGGCGTCGCCCGCGCCCTCATCGCAGCCGTAGCCGACGCAGCCACCGAACGCGGCTGCGCCCGCCTCTACTGGTCAACCCACGAGTCCAACACCACAGCCCGCCGCCTCTACGACCAAGTCGCCGAAAACCGCGGCTTCATCCTCTACAACCACCCGCTGCACGGCTGATGCAACGGGTCACCTCGAGGATGCGCACGCTGGCAATCCTGGAGATCGTCTGGCGCGACCTTCAGCGCAAACGCAGCCGGTAGACCATCACGGTGCGTTCCTCAGTTGGAGGCGTGCAGGAACTTCAGTCCTTCTTTCAGGTAGGTCCGTGGATTGGTGTCGAGGTGTGCCGCCCAGGCGGGTGTGGTCTCACCGCGGAGCCAGGCATAGCGAGCCAGCGCGTACCCGTACATCGCCTCGGTCAGGTAGCCCAGGCGGCTGGTCCGGTAGCCCTGGTGGGACTGCCGGAACTCGAAGGCCGCGTTGGCGGTGAAGATTCCCATCCCGAAGAACACCGTGAACAGGTCGGTCAGCGGCTCGCCATCGCGCCGGTCCGGGTCGATCCTGGTCTCGCCGAGCAACCGCTCGTGGCCGAGTTCGTGGGCGATGGTCGCAACCATCGCGACCGGCTCCTGCGCCAGCTGGATCGTCACGACCGTCGAGCCGTCCCGCACCTGCCAGTGCCCGGCAGCGTCCCGGCCTGCGTGGCTCATCGGGACGAACTCCAGCAGATCCTCGATCTCCTCGGATTCGAACTCGAGGAGGACCCGCCCGGGAGGCACCTCCAGCCGCGCGCAGACACTGGCAAAGACCGCGCGGATGTCGTCTTCGGATCCGGCGTACCCGGCGGGGAAGAACGACGCCTCCGGTACGACGACCGGTCGCAGCAACGCATCCTCGCCGAACTCGCTGACGAACCAGTCCAGCGATTCCTCGATCCACAACTGCTCTTCCGCCCGCACGGGACACTTCGGTTTGCTCCACCACATCCCCACCACCTCCGGTCGGTAGGACGCATCCGCCGCCCGCCGGGTTTCCGCACCTGGCTCAGCCGGTACGGCGGAGGTGGCGGGGGACTGCGCGCATGACGCGGCCGAGGTCGTCGGTGATGGCGGAGACGCGTTCGCTGCGGCCGTCGTCGTCGATGTAGATCATCACGGTGCGGACGTCGGCGTGGCCGGAGAGCTCCTGGATGTCTTCGGCGTTCAGGCCGCGGCGTTTCTGGTCGGTGATGGCGGTCGCACGCAGGGAGTGCGGGGTGACCTTCTCGGGGCGCGGGATGCCGGCGGCTTTGGCGAGGCGGCGCAGCAGGCGGGTGACGTCGTGGCGGTCGAGGCGGTTGCCGGCGGCGTCGGCGACCAGGGGTGCTGGGCCGGGGCCGGTCCACGGTGGCCGGATGGCGACGTACAGGTCGAGGAGCTCGGCGACTGTGGTCTCGAGCGGGACGCGGACGGTGGCGCCGCCCTTGCGGGTGATGACCAGCCAGGTACGGCGGCCTTCGTCCTGCCGGTGGCTGTCGTCGGCGGCGCACAGCTCGGAGACTCGGAGCGCGCCGGTGAAGAGCAGGCCGACGACGAGAGCGTCCCGGACGTCCGTGGCGGCGGCGAGGATCGCTGAGATGTCGTCGGCCTCGAGGACTCGGGCCGAGGTCGCGCGGCGGCCGCGGTGGAACTTCGGCCGGTGGTCGTCGTCGGAGATGGGGGAGACCACCTGTAGTCCCCAGCTGGCGGCGTACCGGTAGAGGCTGGACAAGGTGGAGAGGCGGCGGGCGATCGAGGACTCGGTGGCGCCCGCGTCTTGTTGCTGTGACAACCACATGGTCACTTCGGCGCGATGGAGATCGAGCGCGAAGCGGTCCCGGCCGAGCTCGCGGCGTGCCCACTCCGCCCACAGCAGCAGGTCGTCGGCGTACGCGATCCGCGTCTGCGGGCTGGCCCGGCGGCTCCCGCCTAGCCAGAGGACTGCCAGGGCAGCCAGCTCGGGGGTCAGCACTTCGGTCAGGAGGTCCAGGCGGTCGACCGGCTCGGCAGCACGGGGTGCTCCGACTGGCCGACGGGCTCCGAGCGAGCGCCGTACGGCAGCTTCTGTCGAGGCGTCTGGTCTCGGCTGCTGTACGACCGTTGCTTGGTAGTGCCGTTCCAGGCCGTCCGAGCGCTCATCGTCCACAGGAGAAAGAGTAGCGCATAACGGGGATTATGCGCTCTTTTCAGGATCGGTTTAGTCCTTATAGTTCAGTCAGATGTGACGTAACTAAACTAACGTAACCACGAACTTAATGACGAAAATAGGGTAGGGTGACGGCTATGACCGTGACCGAAACTGAACCGATCTCGCCGGCCCGCGACGGACTCTGTGAGTTCCCTGGCGTGAACTGCCCGAACCCGAAGGTGCAGGACGCCGGAGCATCGGGCCGGCCGCCGAAGTACTGCGGCCTGGAAGGCCCTGGGGTCGACGGGAAGCTGGTCATCCACAACAAGGCGACGGCCTGGTCGGCTAAGAAGGCCGCTGAGAGACGCCCCGTGCGCGCCGCCGGGGGAGCGGGGTCGGTGCCGCCACTTCCCGCGGGCCCGGTGACGACCGCCAGGACAACCCTTGAGAACCAGATGCTCGAGCTGCCGCGGCGGCTCGACCAGTTGCAGGAGTTCCTGACCGGGATCACTGCAGCAGTCCGCGCGTACGGCGATGCCGAGGCCGTGGCCGCTGAGGTGGAGCAACTGCAAGCCTCGTCGCGCGCTCAGGTGGCCGAGGTTGAGCGGCAGCGTGGTGAAGAGGAACACCGCCGGCGCCAGGCCGAGCAGCTGGCTGCTGATGCCGAAGATGCTCGGGAGGAGGCCGACGCGGCCGCCCAGGATGCCTTTGAGGAACTCGAATCGGCCCGCGCAGAGGCGCTCGCTGCCCTGACTGCCGCGGAGAAGGCCCGGCAGGATGCTGTCAGCGCCCGCGAGAGCGCCGCCGCCGAGGTTGAGCAGGCTCACCAGGAGATGCAGGCCGCTCAGGAAGCCGCCACGGCACAAGCAGAAGAGCTACGGCTCGACACCGAACGCCGGATCGCCGAGATTCAGTCGGCCGCGGAGCTCCAGATCCAGCAGGCCCGGACTGAGGTCGAGGTCGCCCGGATCGCTCAGGCCACCGCCGAGTCCGAGCGCCAGACCGCTCAGCAGACCGCGGATCAGCTCCGGACTGAGCTCCGCGAGTTGCGCGATCAGCACCGTGCAGAGCTCGAGAGCCTCCGTGCTGAACACCGCGCCGACCGCGACCAGTTGCGTACAGACCACCAGGCGCAGCTGGCCGACATCAGGCAGGCGGCCGCCGATCGCGTCGCCGCTGCCACGATGGCCCAACGCGCCGCCGAGCAATCGGCCGAAACCCTCCGCGACCAACTAACGGCCACTCAAGCTGCTCAGGCCGCCCCAACCATCGAGGAAGCCGAGACCGCCTAGCCCGGCATCCCGGCGTACCGGCGTCAGACGATCTCGAGGTTGGCCATCATGCCCATGTCTTCGTGCTCGGCGTTGTGGCAGTGGAACAGGAATCGGCCGCGGTAGCCGTCGAAGCGAATGATGATCTCGACTGATTCGCCGGGACGCAGGGAGACGGTGTCTTTGAGCCCGGCGTCGTGCGGGCCGGGTGGTTCGCCGCCACGGGAGAGCACCCGGAACCCGACGAGGTGGAGATGGACGGGGTGGTGTACGTCGGCGATGAAGCGCCAGATCTCGACATCGCCGAGACGGGTGGTGACGTCGGTGCGGGCGGGGTCGAACGGCAAACCGCCGATCAGCCAGCCGTGGCCGCCGTGCATACGCCCGGCGCGGAAGGAGAAGTCGCGTACCCGGACCGCGTCCGACCGGTCCCAGGTGGGCAGGTCGTGGGACAGAACGGGTGGGATGCGGCTGGGGTCGGGGGCCTTGCGGACGACGTGGAAGGCCATCACCTCGCGGGTGCGTCCCGAGCCCAGCCGGTTGCGGAGTCGGACGCGTCCGCCCACGGGTACGCCGGAGAGGTCGACGATCAGGTCATAGCGTTCGGCAGGTGCGATCGGCAGGGTCACGTGGGTGACCGGTACGGCGAGTAGCCCCTGGTCGGCGCCGATCTGGACGAGGTCGAGCCGGCGCCCGTCGTCGGTGATGGCCTCGAGTTCGTAGTGCCGGGCGTTGGAGGCGTTCAGGACGCGCAACCGGTAGCGGGCCGCGTCGGCCTCGTGGACGGGCCAGGCGGCGCCGTTGACGAGGATCACGTCGCCGAGGACTCCGGCGAGGTAGGGCTCGCGGACGCCAGGCCGACTGCGCAGGTCCGGGTCGAGGGAGGGATAGCTGAGGCCGCCTTCGCCGTCGAACGCGCGATCGGTGATCACCAGCGGGAGCTCGCGGGACCCGGTCGGCAGTCCCAGCGCCTCTTCGGCATCGTCGCGGATGATGTGCAGTCCGGCGAGGCCGCGCCAGATGGCGGGAGCGGTGAAATCCATCCGGTGGTCGTGGTACCACAGCAGCGTCGGACGCTGGATCATGGGGAACGTGTAGTCCCGCGTCAGCTTCGTCACCACAGCCCGCGGATCGTGCATTGCCCCCATTGCGTGGCCCTCATGCTGATGATGGGTCGCGTCGTGCCAGCCTTCGGGCAGGACGAGGTCGGTTGGATAGCCGTCGGAGGCGGCGGTGGTGTGCCCGCCGTGGAGATGGACGACGGTCGGCACGGGCAGTTCGTTGTGGTGGGTGACTGTGACGGGCCGGCCGCGACGGGCCTCGATCGTCGGCCCCGGGAAGACGCCCTCGTAGGTCCACATCGGCGTCCTGACACCCGGCAGGATCTCCAGGCTCGCCTCGCGCTGGGTCACGGCGTACCGGTCGACGCCACCCGCCGTACTGATGGGCTTCAGGACCGGCGGCAGCGGTAGCGGTGTCCGGTACACGGGCGGCAACGGGACAGCGCTGCGCAGTTCCGCGCCGGTCGCGGACGGATGGCGGGAGAGCGCCGCTGCTGTCGACAGCCCGGCGGCCGCGGTCAGCCCAAGGGCGCCGCCCAGTCCTAGCAACTGGCGCCTGCTCAGTTCACTCATCGTCGTCCTCCAGGCGCGCGATCGGGCGCCGCCATACGGCGACGAACTGAACGACGACCCCGGCGATCGTCGCGACGCCCAACGGCAGGTGCAGCCAGAGCGCGCCGTCCCTCCCGGCGAAGTACTGCACTGTCTCGGCCGTCACCAGCGCCAGCGTGGTGAGGAACAGCCAGGCCTGCCGCAGCCGGGCCCAGGCCACGCCCGCCGCGATCAACTGCAGGTAACCGAGAGAGGTGACGACGTCGGCGCCGGTCGCGTGCAGGCTCAGGCCGTCGTAATCGCCGCTCAGGTAGACGCCCGCGAAGACCGGCTGGCCGAAGATCGCCACCGTGTGGGCGCTGACGAACGCCCGCAGCACCCATCCGGCGAGGGTCGTTTGCGGGCCGATCCGGTGCACCCGACCGGACTCGGTGACCATCAGGGCTCGAGGTCGGTGACGCCCTTGCCGGACACGATGTCCAGGGGCACCGAGACCTGGTCGTGGGAGATCAGCCAGGTCCCGCCGATCTTTCGCAGGCCGTAGGTGACCCGGACCCACATGCCGGGCGTGGCTGTCCCGTTCTTGAGCGTGCCGCTGAGACGGCCGAACGCGTACCCGAAGGCCACGTCCTCACCGACGGTGAGGTGCAGGTCGCGGAGCTCGTAGTTCACGGTCTCGAAGAAGGCGAACACGTTCGCCCAGTTCTGGGCCTTCGCCGCGATCCCGAGATGCTGCAGCGGCGGCTCGACGTCGAACGACACGACATCGCTGGTGTAGACGGCCTTCAGTCCCTCGAGATCCTTGTTCCGGAGCGCATCGACGATCGTGTCGAGCTGCCGGCGGATCTGGGCTTCGTCGGCTTCGCGCGGGGTGGGCGTCGTCATCGGAGATTCCCTTCGTGGTCAGGCCTCCAAGTTATGACTCCTGGGCTATCGTGTCTAAGATCAATATTGCTATCGCGTCATGTCACGGGGGTCATGATGGAGCTGAACTCGCTCCGGCAGTTCCTGGTCGTCGCCCGGCTGGAGCACCTGAGCCGGGCCGCGGACGAGCTGCACATCGCCCAGCCGTCACTGAGCCGCACGATCACCAGGCTGGAGAGCGAACTCGGCGTACCGCTGTTCGACCGCAGCGGCCGGCTCCGGCTGAACGACACCGGGAGGCTCTTCCGCGACCACGTCGAGCGCGCGCTCGGCGAGCTCGAGGCGGGACGGCGCGCTGTCATCGACGCCGCGGACCAGGGGCTGGGCGCGGTGCGGCTCGCGTCGGAAACCTTCCTCACGCTCACTGGACCCCTGTCCGCCTTCAAGCGCTCCTATCCCGAGGCCGACATCGCGCTGCACTGGTCGCCGCCCGAGGACATGACCCGGCGGCTACGCGCTCAGGAGATCGACCTGTGCGTCGCCTCTCAGCCGATCGCCGGCGAAGGGCTCGAGGCGGCCCGCCTGTTCGAGGAGGAAGTCGGAGTGGCGTTTCCGCTCGATCATCCGCTGGCGAGCCGCGCGTCGGTGACCATCGCCGACATCGCCGACCAGCCGTTCGTCACCGCCCGCCCCGGTCACTGGGGGCGCCGCCTGCTCGACCGGCTCTTCGCCGCCCACGGCCTCACCCCGAAGATCATGTGCGAGAGCGACGAGTACAGCGCGATCGCCGACCTGATCAGCGCGGGTCTGGGCATCGGTCTCGTACCCGCCTTCGCCCGCCGCAGTGCCACCCGGGCCCCGCTCGTCTGGATCCCCGTCGACGATCCCGGCTCCCGTCGTACGGTGACGCTCTACTGGGCGGCCGACAGCCACCTGTCGGCCGCCGCCCGCCTGATGCGCACCACCATCACCGACTGGAACTGGCAGCCCGGCGAGCCGCCGTCCTCTCCGGATGTCGAGAACGTGGCGGCGGCCTCGTCCCAGGGGTACTAGTGACACCCGGAGACAGAGGAGCATGACCTTGACGGTTCAGCGGATGGACAACGTGGGCATTGTCGTCAGCGACCTGGATGCCGCGGTTGCCTTCTTCACCGAGCTCGGGCTGGAACTTGAGGGCAAGGCGCAGACCGAAGGGCCGTGGGTGGACCAGTGTGTGGGACTCGAAGGTGTTGTCTGCGACGTCGCGATGATGCGGACGCCGGACGGCAGCGGCCGATTCGAGCTCGCGCAGTACCAGTCACCTGTTGCGCAGCCTGGCCCGCACAACCCGCCGCACAACATCGTGGGCATGCATCGGGTGATGTTCACGGTCGACGACATCGACGAGGTTCTGACCCGGCTGCGCCCGCACGGTGGTGAGGTGGTCGGGACGGTGGTCCAGTTCCAGGACACCTACAAGCTCTGCTACGTCCGCGGCCCCGAAGGGATCATCCTCGGCCTGGCCCAGCAGCTCACCTGACCGATCTGCAGGCCCGGAAGTGTCCCTGACTGCGTGTAATCTGCTCGCTCCAGGTTGGGGACCGAGGGGGACGAACGTGAGCACAGTGGATCCGATCGCGGCACGCCGTGCCAAGCGGCTGCGTCGCGCGGGGCAGCCGAAGGTTCTCGCCGGTGCGGTGGCCGCCGGGATCGCCCAACTGGGTGCCGGTGTCTGCTTCGGTGTGTCCATCGGCATCCTGGTCGAGTTCATGCGGAGCGACGTCACCAACAGCGTCTTCGCCGATCAGGATCCGGGGATGGACGGGTTCCTGGGGCTCGCGACGATGCCGGTGATGTTCATCGCCGGCACCTTCGGACTGGTCGTGTTCGCTGCCGTCACCAGGCACCTGATCGACCTCTATCGCGGCGGCGAGAAGCAGCCGATCGTGCAGTTCCCGGCCACGCTGTGGGCGATCGCAGCCGGCGTCACCGGGTCAGCCCTGAGCTGGGAGGACCCGGCCGACGTCGGCATCAAGGTCGACCCCGTCTTCCATCACGATCAGACGTGGAGCACGTTCGGCTGGGTGATGTACCGCGCTGACATCTGGCTGCCGGCTCTCGCGGTCGTGATCGCCGTACTGGCGACTCTCTACGCGATCAAGCACAACCGCCGCCTGCGTACCCAGATCGCCGAGCGGAACCGGCTGCTGACCGCGGGCCGTAAGGTGCCCGGCGAGATCACTAACGTCGCCGTCCGCACCTCGCAGAACGATCAGGGCCAGCGATCGGTCGTCGGCGCCGAGGTCGTCGTCAAGTTCACCGACCTCCAGGGCACGGATCGCTGGGTGACCCGGCAGGCCCGGGACCGTTCCGCCATTCCGACCGTCTCCACCGCGCTGGTCCTGTTCGACCCGCAGCGTCCGGACGCGGATGACCTGATCTTCGTCTCCTTCACTCCCGACCCACTTCCCGGCGACTGGATAGGCACCATCGCTTGACGCAGACAACCCTCCCGCCGTTGCCGGCGGGAGGGTTGCGAGTGGCTGAGGGGATCAGCCGAGGGTGAGGGTGACGCCGTAGTACGAGGCTGCGTCGACGACCGGCTGGTAGAAGGAGTACGAGCCGGTGGCGTTGCTGCCCTGGTTCCAGCCACAGTCGTGGCCGTCGCTCGGGCCGCCCGACGTCATGCCCTGGGCGGTGGTGCCGGAGATGTAGGCACCACCCGAGTCGCCGCCCTCGGTGCAGACGGTCGAACGGGCCAGACCGCTGGTGCGGGTGACACTGCCGCCTGCGCCGCCGTAGTTGACGGTCAGGTTGTACTGCGTGATCGTGCCGCAGGTCCAACCGGTGGTGTTGCCGGCCTTGCAGATGGTCGAGCCGACCGGGGCCTTCGACGAACCGGTGACCCGGGTGGTCTGGCCGTTGCGGTTGTCGATGTAGCCGCGGCCGACATTGTTGCTGTCGATGTCCATCAGACCCATGTCGACGCTCGGCGAACCGGTGCGGAACCGGCTGGCGACACCCGCACCGAGGCGGACACCGGAACGGTTCTGGACCATCGGGTTGCCCTCGACACAGTGGCCGGCGCTGAGCATCACGTTGTCACCGCCGTTGCGGGTACCCGAGAAGCCGAGCGAGCAGTTCGTGCCCGGCACCAGGTCCATGATCTGACCGCCGATCACATCGGCCGTCATCGACAGAGTGGTGTCGTTGGTGCTCACGTCGACACCCGGGATCCCCTTCAACTGCTTGACCAGGGCAACAGTCTTTGCCGACTGCTTTCCCGGCTGGAGGACGACCTGCAGACGGTCGGTCGGCAGATCGGCGCCGATCGACTGCACCTGCAGCGAGCCCGACTTGTCGGCCAGCGCCTGGACCTGCGTCTGCAGCTTGGCCAGGGCCTTCTCACCACGGGCAACCGACCGCGGAGCCAGACCGTGCGCACGGGCCACCTGCGCGGCCTTGGCCGAATGCACGTTCACGACAAGCTGACGGTCGGCGTTGAAGAACGCTCCGTCGAGACTGGCCTTCGCCGTCTCGAACGCAGCAGCCTTGGCGTGCTCACCATCGAGCCGCACCTTGGCCTCGGCCGGGCTGACACCCCAGCTCTTGCCGAGAACGTCGTACACACCGTCGGCCGGTGCGGGGACAGGCGCGCTCGTCGCGGTCTGGATCGGTGCGATGGCGGCGGCACCGAGTCCGAGCGCGAGAACAGCACCAGCGAGGGACTTGCGGGGGCGGGGCGGGAAGCGCATAGGTCACATCCGATTCCTCTGGGGCGGCCTGCCTCAAGGCCGCGATTTTGGGAATCGTTGTCGGTAACGCCATGACCTAACAAGGACAAACCCAGACCCGCAGGGTCGCACAAGGGAAAGCCTTCGGTTCACCCTCCGTCCACCACCCGTCGACCGAGGGTGAACATCCGTTGAACGATCGAACCAAAGGGTCCCCACACAGGGGAGCCTCCGCCACGGGACAAGGACTGGCGACGAGGAGTGGGTGGGGCACACCCGGCGTTATTGCTGGGCGGTTGAGGTGTCGGTGATGATCCAGCTGATTCCGCGTGAGGTGAGGAAGGCGAGGAAGCTGGCCGGGTCGTAGGCCTGGGCCGGAGCGAGCACACCTGGCTTGGCGCCGTCAGCGACCAGTCGGCGGGCAGCTTCGACGGCGATCACGGCGGTGATGCCGTAGGTGTCGTGGCCCTGCACAACACCGCGAACACTTCGGCCATCGCGGCCGACGGCGTCGACGAGGTAGGTGAACCGTTGGGTGCGGCGGTCCTCCTCGCTCGGCCCCTCGGGAAGACTGTCGATGGTCTGCGGGGTGAGCGGGGCGCCCAACAGGGCACCGACCCCGGCGTCGACGAGGCTCTCCACATGCCGGACCGGCACGTGGCGCGGGATGGTGACCACCTCCGACAAGGGGCATTTCACCACCGCTGTCGGCTGCTCAGCGCCGGGAAGGGTGACAGAGGTGTGCCGGGCAGGGATGCCGGTACGCCAGTCACCATCGTCGTAGCCGAGGCCGCCGGCCCTGAGCATGTCGATCGTGTCGAGCGCCGAGCGCAGCGAGCCGCGGGAGAATCCAGCACTGCCGACGATGAAGTGGCTGACTGTGATCTCCTCGACTGGCTGGACGCGCTCGGCGAGCAGGTGGGCGATCAGGTCCCCGGGGACGCATCCATCGTTCGTGGCCGGAACGACGGTGATCCCGGCACGCTCCGCCTCGCCGGCGAAGGTATCGAAGACCGCTTTGGTGTAAAGCTGCTCACCGGCGGTGTCGACGTAGTGGCAGCCGGCGGCGATGGCTGCTCGGACCACGGCGGATCCGGAACTCGTGAACGGTCCAGCGCAGTTGATCACCGCGTCGCATTCGCGGAAGGCCGCCACAAGAGCGTCGTGGTCGTTGCTGTCGGCTACCCACTGCTCGGCGTCGGCCATTCCCATCGTCACCGCGGCCTCACGCAGGCGCGTGGCGTTGCGGCCGACGAGTCGCAGGCCGATGGTGCGGTGAGCCAGTTCCGCGAGAACGAGTTTTCCCTGGTAGCCGCTTGCGCCGTAGATGGCGATCTGCACGTGGATCTCCTGATTCGAGCGATGATTGTTGCCGTGCAAGATGGCTGACCAACTCGCCGACGATCACACCGTATGGCGGCGTTGTGAGACGCCCTATGCGTCAGCGTCGCTGGCCCATACGCGATCGTCTTCACTGGGACCGTAGCGATACGCTGACCGGGTGGATGTCCTCTCCGATGCAGTCACGGCCATGCGCACGGGCCAACCGCACTCCGGCCGGGTCCACCGGCCGACGCCGTTCGGAACGCGGCATCCGTCCGTCGCTGCGGCCGGGTTCCACATCATCCTGCAGGGATCGTGCTGGCTGTTCCCACCGGCCGGCGCACCTGTCGCTCTCGGGGTAGGCGATGTGGCCTTCCTGCCCCGCGGAGCAGCCCACGGCCTGGCCGACAGCCTGTCCACCCCGCTGGTGGACGCGCCCACGTCACTGGCCGACATCCCACCCGGCGAGGACGACAGCCAGAACGACGACGGGTCGGCTGCTGCGACGGTCATGCTCTGCGGTGCGTACCTGCTGGACCCATCCCGGGCACATCCGCTGCTCGAAGACCTGCCCGAACTCATCCACCTTCCGGCCCGGGTCGGACACCACCAAGGGCTACGCGCCGCCATCGACCTGCTCGGCGGAGAACTGGAGCACCCACGGCCAGGCGGCGACGCCATGCTGTCCGCTCTGCTGGACGTGCTGCTGCTGCACATTCTGCGCGCCTGGTTCGACGAACAATCCGCCCACGGCGTCGCCACCGGCTGGGCAGCAGCGCTGCACGACCCCGCCGTCGCCGCCGGGCTGCGCGCCATCCACGGCGCCCCGTCCCGGCCGTGGACCGTCGCGGAACTGGCTTCCCAGGCCGGGCTGTCCCGCGCGGCCTTTGCCCGACGATTCGCCGCGCTGGTCGGCCAACCACCGCAGACGTACCTGACCTGGTGGCGGATGACGCTCGCAGCCCGGATGCTGCGAGACAGCGACGCACCACTGGCCACAGTGGCCAGAAAGGTGGGCTATACCTCAGAGTTCGCCTTCGCCCACGCCTTCAAACGAGAATACGGATCAGCCCCCGGAGGATTCCGCCGATCCACGCCCGGCGAACGAATCTGAGCCGCCGACAGGCCGGCTCACTCGTCGAAAAACGAAGGAAGTCACTCGAGCGCCGCAACCCCGGCGGGCGGGGCACCATTGGCCGGTGCGGTGGAGGACTTGGAGAGTCGGGTTCACCCGGCGAACCTAGCCCGGCGGCCCAGGAAGGCTGCGACCCGATCGAGGTCGGTGGCATTTTCGGGGGCGGGTTGTGCGGGGGCGATGGA
>NZ_SMKA01000220.1 GCF_004348455.1 Kribbella albertanoniae | reverse complement strand
GCACGTGACGTAGGAGCGGGCGTAGCTGGCGCGGGGGACAGGTGTTCGTCCTCCGCCAAATGACCAACGCCGGCGCCAAATAGTTCTTAGCGGTCCTGGCCTGCTGGGACTGGGCGGTAGCGGACGTTGATCTCGGTGGTGGGGTTGTTGCCGTTCAGGAGTTGGAGCTTGATCGGTGTGCCGCCGGGGTTGTCGAACAGGCGGATGCCGTTGCCGAGCAGGACGGGGGCTATGTGCAGGTCGATGTCGTCGATCAGGCCGAGTTCGAGGGCTTGACGGCCGATCGAGGCGGAGAGGATCTCGAGGTTCTTCCCAGAGGCGGCTTCGAGGCCGATCCGGATCGCCTCCGCCACGCCGCAGTTGAGGAACGTCGTGTTCGGGGTGGGCGGGGCGTCCTCGGGATGGTGGGTGAGGATGAACACCGGCGCCTGCCAGTCGCCGTCGTACGTCGAGTCGGCGTTGGGGAAGGCCTCGAAGCCGTCGCGGCCACCGAGGATGGCGCCGGTGGTGCTCATGTACTCCTCGGCGATGGGGCGCGCGTTGGTGATGCCCTCCATCCAGTCCATGGTGTGGTTCGGTCCGGCGACGAAACCGTCGAGCGACATCGTGAAGTGCCAAAGAACCTTCCCCGCGGCGACCTGCGGTTCGGTGTCCGGAATGACGGTGGTGGTCATCGAAATCTCCTGCTGTCGTGGTTGGCTGTTCCTCAATCCTCGGCGAGGATCGGTCTGGTTTGAAGGACCAGTCAGAAGCCCCCAGAGAGGACCAGTCAGGTTCAGTGGGCGCCGTAGGTGTCGTGCCATCTCCACCACTGGTACGGCGGGGTCTGCGGATAGCCGTCGGGGGAGTCCTCCCAGGTTTCCTGCCGGCCGAGTGCGGTCAGGTCGAGGTAGCTCCAGGTGCTGCCCATCGCTTCGTCACCACGGTCGTTGACGAAGTACGTGCGGAACACCTGGTCGCCGTCGCGGATGAACGCGTTCGTGCCATGCATTTCGGGGACGCCGAAGTCCGCGTCGAAGTCGTCGGTCAGGGTGTACCAGGGCATCGTCCAGCCCATCCGCGCCTTGAGCCGGGCGACGTCCGGCTGGGGTGCGCGCGATACGAAGACGAGCGCGGTGTCGCGGGCGTTCAGATGCGCGTGGTGCCCGACGTTGTCGGCCATCAGGGAGCAGCCGACGCACGCGTGATCGGGCCAGCCGGCCACGTCCGGCTCGAAGAAGGCGCGATAGACGATCAACTGACGAAGCCCGGTGAAGAGGTCGAGCAGGCTCACCCGGCCGTCCGGCCCGTCGAAGGCGTAGTCCTTCTCCACCGCCTGCCACGGCATGCGCCGGCGCTTCGCCGCTAGAGCGTCCTTGGCCCGGGTCACTTCCTTCTCCTGTACGAGCAGCTGCTGGCGCGCAGCCTCCCACTCCTGCGGTGACACGACCGGAGGCGCTGGGAACTGGTCCATGGTGTGTTCCTTCCGTCAATTCACGGAGCAGCGCCGGACTCGACGCCGTACTGGACGTCGGAGCAGCCGGCCGGACCTCGACATCCGGCGAACGGAAGACTCTCGTGGTTAGGGTGGACCAACTGGGTGAGGGGAGTGTCCGTGAGCCGATTGAGCCGGGACGACGTGCTGGAGTACTGCCTGGGGAAGGCGGGGGCCTGGCGGGACGAGCCGTGGGACGGGGATGTGGTGGCGAAGGTTGCGGAGAAGATCTTCGTGTTCTTGGGGACTGACAGTGTCGGGCTGAAATGTGGTGCCAACCGTGACGAGGCCGACGAGCTGGTGGCCGCCTATCCCGACGACGTTTCGAAGATGCCGTACATCGGGCGGTCGGGGTGGAACACGGTCCGGTTCGGTGGCGCCGTACCGGATGACGAGGTCCTCGAACTGATCGACGCGTCGTACGACACCGTCGTCTCCAAGCTTCCCAAGAGCCGTCGCCCGGTCTGAAGCTGAGCAGTTTGCCGGCAGTGGTCGGCGAGTCGGCGCGGCCCTCGGGAGGCGAATCTAGCCTCGGGGCATGACTGAGCTGTGGGGGAAGAAGGCGCTCGTAACGGGAGCGACGTCGGGGATCGGGCGGGCCATCGCGCGGAGTTTCGCGGCGGCCGGGGCAGAGGTGGTGGTGACCGGGCGGCGCGCCGAGCAGGGGGCCGAGACGGTTGCGCTGATCACCGCAGCCGGCGGGAAGGCGACGTACGTGCAGGCTGATCTCGGTGAGATCGCCGAGGTCGAGCGGTTGGCGCAGGTGGTCGGCGAGGTGGATGTCCTGGCCAACAATGCCGGGTACTACCCGATGGTCCCGACCGTCGCGCTCACCCCGGACGAGTACCAGCGCATCTACGACGTGAATCTGCGCAGCGCCTACTTCCTGACCGCCGCCATCGCACCGCGGATGGTGGCCAACGGCGGCGGCACGATCGTGAACACGTCCTCGATCGGTGCCCGGATCGGGATGCCGGTCGCCGCCGCGTACAGCGGGACCAAGGCGGCGCTCGAATCGATGACCAGGTCGTGGGCGGTCGAGTTCGGCCCGAACGTGCGGGTGAACGCGGTCTGTGCCGGCGGGGTCCGCACGGACGCGCTGCTGGCGATCATGCCGGAGGAGGCCCTGCGGGAGAGCAGTGCGCCGGCGCCGTTGGGACGCATCGGTACGCCGGAGGAGATCGCCGAGGTGGTGCTGTTTCTCGCGTCTCCGCGGTCGAGTTTCGTGACCGGCGCGGTAATAGTCGCGGATGGGGGGTACAGCGTTCCTTAGGCGGTGCGGACACCGTCCGTAACTATTCCCGAACCGCCCTGTGATCATTTCGACAGGCGGACACGTTGTCCTGGATTTGGAGTCTTGGTCCGCGACCCGTCAGACTAGGGGTGAAGAAGGGGAGTATTCCTTCGCGGCGGCATCGTCATCACGGCCGTGGGTTCGATCCCATGCCCGGTGTCGCCGGTCGGCCATGTGGTCGGCGGAAGAGACCTTCGGAGTCCTGTTTCGTCTGCGCTCCGGAGGTTACGTATGCACGTCGCTGACTATGTCTGGTACATCACGGTCGGTCTGCTGCTCGCTCTGCTGGCCTTCGATGTGTTCGTGATCGGCCGCCGTCCGCACGAACCGAGCACCCGCGAGTCGGCGATCGCCATCGCGTTCTACGTCGGTCTGGCCGTGGTCTTCGGGCTCGGCGTCTGGGTCTTCTCCGGTGGGCAGTACGCCGGTGAGTTCTTCGCCGGCTGGCTGACCGAGTACAGCCTGAGCGTGGACAACCTCTTCATCTTCCTGATCATCATGTCCAGGTTCGCGGTGCCGAGGAAGTATCAGCAGACCGCTCTGCTGGTCGGCATCATCCTGGCGCTGGTCTTCCGCGGCATCTTCATCGCCGTCGGCGCGGCCGCGATCAACCAGTTCTCCTGGATCTTCTACCTGTTCGGCGCGTTCCTGGTCTACACCGCGATCCACCTGGCCAAGCAGGGTGAGAACGACGATGACGACTACAAGGAGAACGCGGTCATCCGGTTCGCGAAGAAGCGGCTGAAGGCGACCGACGAGTACAACGGCGTCAAGCTGACGGTGGTGCAGAACGGCAAGCGCTTCGTCACCCCGATGGCGATCGTCATCATCGCGCTCGGCACCACCGACCTGCTCTTCGCGCTGGACTCGATCCCCGCGATCTACGGTCTCACCCAGGAGCCCTTCCTGGTCTTCACCGCGAACGTCTTCGCCCTGATGGGTCTGCGGCAGCTGTACTTCCTGCTCGGTGACCTGCTGCGGCGCCTGGTCTACCTGTCGCTCGGTCTGTCGGTCGTGCTCGCGTTCATCGGTGTGAAGCTCGTCCTGCACGCGATGCACGTGAACGAGCTGCCGTTCATCAACGGCGGTCACCACATCGAGTGGGCCCCGGAGATCCCGATCTGGTTCTCGCTCGGCTTCATCATCGTCACGCTCGGTATCACCACGGTCCTGAGCCTGCGCAAGTCCCGGAACACCCCGGCCGCGGTCGAGCCGGTCCAGGACGACGTACAGGACGTTCCGGCCCCGCAGTCCTCGGACGCCAACAAGGCCTAGAAGCGCGCGGCTGCGACCAGCATCCGCCGGCGCTCGTCGGGAAGCGGTTCGTCCTCGAGCCGCTTCCCGGTCTCGGAAGCATGCAGCATCCCTGTCGCGGAGACGAACCCGACGTGATGCACCGGCTTCCCCGGCCGGGCGAAGAAGTACAGGTCGCCGGGCTGCGCGTCGTCGATCGGGATGTTCTCCAGCGTGTCCGCCTGGTCGTGGGCGTCGCGGGGGATCCGCAGACCGAGCACGCGGCTGACAGTGTGCGTCAGCCCGGAGCAGTCCAGCCCGTACGCCGACGTGCCGCCCCACAGGTACTCCAGCCCGAGGAACAGCGCGCCGAGCCGCAACCGGTCCTCCGGAGTCGACGGCTCACCCACAACACGCAGTACGTCGTTCGCCAGCCAGCCTGACCCACCATCCGGAGTGGCCACCCGCGTGTACCCGTCCGCGTGCTCGACCGAGGCCAGCACCGTGCCGAAGGACAGCGTCATCACAGGTGCACCAACCGCCGGCTCTGAGAGCAGGGGCGCGGTCGGTACCGTCACCGCGACCGGATCGGTCGCACTGCCCGGCAGCTCACCCAGGTGGCTCGACGGCACCCAGCCCCGGTAGCCGAGCTCGTCACCCGACGACGGCTGCCACGGTGCACTGATCTCTGACCAACCATCGCGCTCGGAGCGGACCAGCACGGGTTCCGCGAACAGCAACTGGGACAGCGTCCGGCCGTGCAGGCCGAGGCGGCTCTCCCGGTCCATCGACTTCGCCCAGGCAGCCACATCGGGCTGTTCGGCGGTGGCGGGCGCGTCAACGTCACGGGGCGCGTCCGGTCCGGTCCACACCGTGCTGATCGGGACCTTGGCAGCGACAAGCTTCATACCGACAAGCCTGTCACGCCGAGACCAGGCTCAAACGGAAGACGGATCAGCGAGCCGTCGTACCGGATTCCACCGGTCACCGGTGCGTCACGGAGCCACCACGCCGCGTCGAGATCGTTGACCGCGGAGGTCGGGTAGGCGGCGACCAGAGCGGCTGCGGCACCGACCCCGACATGGCTCTCCATCATCGAGCCGACGATCGTCCGGATGCCGTGTTCCCGGGCGAGCTCCAGCAGGGTCCGGCCAGGTGCGAGCCCACCGCACTTGGCCAGCTTCACGTTGACCATGTCGGCGGCGCCGTGGCGGATCACCGCCACCAGGTCGCGGACGCCGTACACGGACTCGTCGGCGAGGATTGGGGTGTCGACCCGGTCGGTGACCCACGCCATCCCCTCGAGATCGGCGGCCACGACGGGCTGCTCGACCAGCTCGAGGTCGCAGTCCTCCAGTGCGCGGATGGCGGTCACCGCGTCGCGGCGAGACCAGCCCTGGTTCGCGTCGAGCCGCAACCGCGGCTCCGGCCCGATCGCGTCCCGGACCCGGCGGACGCGCTCCACATCGGCGGCCGCATCGGTGCCGACCTTGACCTTCAGTACGTCGAACCCGTCGGCGACCCGTGCCTTGGCGGCGGCTGCAAGTTCGTCCGCGGCACCGACCGAGAGCGTCACATCGGTCTGAACTGTGTCGACCGTCGAGCCGAGGAAGCCGTGCAGGCTGACACCGAGTCGCCGGGCGACCAGATCGTGCAGGGCGACATCGACCGCGCCCTTCGCGCCGAAGTTCCCGGCGACGGCGTTCTGCACGCGTCGCAGTGCCTCGGTGAGGTCGTCCGGGCTGAGTCCGTCCAGCGCGGCCGCGATCGGTCCCTCGACACAGGCCCGCGCGCCAGCGAGCGACTCGCCGGTCACCCTCCACACCTGCGGGGCCTCGCCCCAACCACTCAGCGAGCCGTCGCTCAGCTCGACCAACAGTGAGTCGGCGTGCGTCGCCGTACGGAGGGCGGTGATGAACGGCGTGTGCAGGGGAGCGGAGATGAGGTGAGTGGTGAGCTTCATCGGATCGCTCCCAGGTCGTGCCGGTGGTTCCAGGCCTCCAAGGCGATCTCCGCGATCAGTTGCTGGGCGCGTGCGTCCGGTAGGTCGGACGTCGTACAGACGACGAGCACGAACGGGTCCGCGTCCGGGGGCCGGACGATCCCGCCGTCGTGCCGGATCCGGACGTCCCAGCCGTTCTTGTGCTCGACGCGGGTGCCGGGCGGGAGCAGCGCCGGGATCTCGCCGTTCCACTGGTTGCCAGCGAGCAGGTCGCGAAGATATTCGTTGCTCACCGCAACGAGTACGCCGGCCAGCCCGGCCGGGCTCATCTCGTTGCTGATTCCGGCCGCCTGGGCCGCGCGGTCGTCGATCCCGCGGCGGATCGCGCTGGCGCCATCGCCGTACTCAGCCAGTACGGCGTGGGCCGCGTCGATGCCGACCTGTTCGAGGACAAGGTTGGTGGCGAGGTTGCTGGACCGCGTGATCATCTCGGTGGCGAGCCAGCCGAGCGGCACCTTCGTGCCGAGCTTCGTCCAGGTGGCCGGCGCCTCGTCCTCGTCCGGATTCACGCCGAACCGTCCGCCGGCCTGCGAAGCGAAGTCGTTGTGCACTTCGATGGGCCGGTCGAGCGTGAGCTCACCGGCGTCGATCTTGCGCTGCATCGCCATCGCGACCGGGAGTTTCATCGTGCTCGCGGAGTAGTGCGTCCGCCCCGCTTCGTGCTCGAACACCGGCGTGCCGTCCGCCCGCCCCAGCCACACCCCGAACTCGCCGCTGCCGTCGACCGCCCGGAGCAGTTCCGCAATACTCATAGCACCCAGCCTTGCATATTTCTTTCCTGGCCCACACTCGGCCCTGCACATTTATTACCTGGCAAACTTCTCCGGGTGTCCACAACTTTCGGGCTCTTGCTCGGGTTCGCCGCCGACCGGGTTCTCGGCGATCCGCGGCGTTTCCATCCGGTTGCAGGGTTCGGCCAGACCGCGGCCCGGCTGGAGTCACGCTGGTACGCCGACTCGCGGGCGGCCGGTACGGCGTACACGACTGCTCTGGTCGGTACGACGGCGCTCGTGGGAGTCGCGGTCGAGCGGCTGACGCGGGATCGGCCGGTCGTGCACACGCTCGTGACGGCCGCGGCCACCTGGGCCGTGCTGGGTGCTCGGAGTCTGGAGCGCGAGGCGGAGACCATGGCGGGGCTGCTGGAATCGAAAGACATCCCAGCGGCCCGTGATCGGCTCAGTCACCTGTGCGCACGTGATGCGACCCAGCTGGAAGCTGATGAGCTCGCCCGGGCGACGGTGGAGTCGATTGCGGAGAACACCTCGGATGCGTGTGTTGCGCCGCTCCTGTGGGGCGGAGTGCTCGGAGTGCCCGGGCTGCTGGCGTACCGGGCGATCAACACGCTGGATGCGATGGTCGGATACCGGTCGCCGAAGTACGCGAACTTCGGGTGGGCGTCCGCGCGGCTGGACGATCTGGTGAACCTCCTGCCGGCGCGGGCGTGCGCCGTACTGACTGGGGTTGTTTCCAACCGCTATGGCGACGTACGGCGGGTGTGGAAGCGCGATGCGCCGCAGCACCCGAGTCCGAACGCCGGTCCGGTCGAAGCGGCCTTCGCGGGCGCACTGGGGCTGTCACTTGGTGGCACGAACAGCTATGGGACCTACAGCGAGGACCGGGGGACGCTGGGCGACGGTCCGACGCCGACAGTCGCCGACGTACGACGTACTGCCGTGCTGGCGCGGCGAGTCGGGGTGGCCGCTGTCGGTGCGGCCGCAATGCTGGCTCTGGTACGGAAGGGGCGACCATGGGGCTGAGTAAGCGGCCGGTGCGGATTGCGTTGATCCGGCACGGCGAGTCCGAGGCGAACCTGGACAAGTCGATCTACGAGCGGGTCCCGGACCACTCCGTCGCGTTGACTGCCCACGGGTGGGAGCAGGCGGCTCGCGCCGGCCAGGAGTTGCGGAAGGTCTTCGACAATGAGCCGATCCGGGTTTACGTGTCGCCGTACCTGCGCACACTCCAGACGCTCAAGGGACTCGAGCTCGACGACCTGATCGGGATCGCGCGCGAGGAACCGCGGCTGCGGGAGCAGGACTGGGCGAACTTCCAGGACACCGAGGACATCGAGCGGCAGGAGCGGTTGCGGGACTCGTACGGGCACTTCTTCTACCGGTTCACCCATGGTGAGTCGGGGTCGGACGTGTACGACCGGGTATCGAGTTTCCTGGAGACCATGCACCGGGACTTCGAGCAGGCGGACGCACCACGCAACGTGCTGCTGGTGTCACACGGGCTGACCATGCGGCTGTTCTGCATGCGGTGGTTCCACTGGTCGGTCAAGTACTTCGAGACGCTGCGGAATCCGGCGAACGCGGAAACCCGCGTGCTGCTGCGGCAGCCCGACTACCGGTACAAATTGGATCGACCCTTCGAGCACTGGACGACGGCGTACCAACCGAATGAGCGGGAGCAGGCGGCATGGTTGTAGAGCAGACCCGGGAAGCGGCCATCGATCTGCTGCGGAGTCTGAGTCCGGAGCAGCGGGAGCTGGCTCAGGCGGCCTTTGACACCCCAGACCACCAGGAGTGGACCTATCTGCCGGGGGAGCGGCCGGGACTGCCGTTGTCCGCGCTGACGCCGGCACAGCAGCAGTTGGCGCTCCGGCTGATCGCACTGGGCTGCAGTGAGCGCGGACTGGCCGACGCACTCGGCGTACTGGACGCGGAGGTGATCCTGCGCGGTATCCCGGCGCTACCGGAGTCGGGGAACTGGGAGGGCACTGTCCTGGGCGGCCGCTACTACCTGCGGATCCTGGGGGACCCTGCCTGCTTTGAGCCGTGGGCGTGGCGGCTGAACGGTCACCACCTCGCGATCCACCTGACACTGGTCGACGGTGCGATCTCTTTCACCCCGTCCTTCATCGGCTCCAATCCAGCCGTCGCACCGTCGGGCCGCCGCTTCCTGGCCGGGGAGGGCGACCTGGGCTTCCAGCTCCTGCACGCCCTCGACGACAGCCAGCGCGCGGTCGCCGTCGTCTCACCCGACGCGCCCGACGACATCCTCACCCGCCACGACCCGGTCGCCGACCCGTCGCTGCTGCACCGCGGGCTCGCGTACGGCGACATGACCGCCGACCAGCGCCAGATCCTCAGCCTCCTGGTCGGCCAGTACGTCAGCCGCGCGGCCGGCCCGATCGGCCTCCAGACCTGGCAGGACCTGACCGAGCAAGGCATCGAGAACCTCACCTTCGCCTGGGCCGGCGAAACCACCCCCGGTATCGGCCACCGCCACTACTACTCCCTGGCCGCCCCCACCTTCCTGGCCGAGTACGACAACACCCAGGACAACGCCAACCACATCCACTCCGTCTGGCGCTCCCACCGCTCCGACTGGGGCACCGACCTCCTAGCCGCCCACTACGCCCACCACCGCTGACCTCACCAAACCCGCCGCTGGCCCTCCGACAACCCGAACTCGCCCAGCTCGACGCTCCGCCGGAGCCGCCTCCGCCGGTACGGCGCCACGATCTCGAGCGCGATCCCCTCCCGATGCTCGGCCTCGACCCGGATGCCGTCGGTCCACCCGTCCTCGTCGATCCGCACATCCGCGACGACCGCCACCGCGGCCACCTCGTCACGCTGCGCGCGCAGTCCGTCCCACAGCACGTCGAAGATCCGGCTGATGTCCGGTTCTTCGTAGGTCATCTCAACCGAGGCGACGCCTTCCGCTGTCACGGTGACGGCGAATGGGTTGAAGCCGCCCTGCTTGGCGACCTGCATCTCGGCGAGTTCGAGCGCCGCTTCGAACAGGTCGTCGAGTGCTTCCTGAGCCTCCTCCGAAGCGGTGTCGCGCCACGAGTCCACTTGTTCGGCCTTCCCTCCGGTGAGCGTGATGTGTTCCGCATCCTGCCAGGGCGGGAGTCGGATAGGGTTCAGGCGTCAAGCGACAGCTGTGCAGGAACCCGGTGTGAGTCCGGGGCGGTCCCGCCACTGTGACCCAAGTATTGGGGAGCCAGGAACTGCTGCTGTCGCACCTCCGGCCGGGGCGTGGATACCTCGAGGAAGGACCGGTTCAGCGTGCCTGCGAACCTTTTGCTGTTGTCTACTGCCGACACTGACCTACTGGCCGCGGCGGAGGCGGGGGCCGGCTGGAAGGTCGCGAACCCGGCCCGGCTGACGCTGGACGAGCTTGCTCCGCTGCTGGACGCCGCCCAGATCGTCGTGGTGCGGCTGCTGGGTGGTAAGCGGGCGTGGGAGGACGGGCTGGACGCGGTCCTCGCGTCCGGGAAGCCAGCGGTGGTGGTCAGTGGTGAGGCGGCGCCTGATGCGGAGCTGATGTCGCTGTCGACCGTGCCTGCGGGTGCGGTGACCGAGGCGCTGGCGTACCTGCGGGAGGGCGGCGCGGACAACCTCCGGAACCTGGCCGGCTTCCTGAGCGACACCATCCTGCTCACCGGCGACGAGTTCGACCCGCCTGCCGCACTTCCGGCGTACGGCGTCCGTGGGACCTTCACCGAAGACGACCGGCCGGTGGTCGGCATCGTCTACTACCGCGCGCACGAGATCGCCGGGAACACGGCGTTCGTCGACACGCTCGCGGCCGCGGTCGAGGCGGCTGGTGCGCAACCCCTGCCCGTGTACTGCGGGACGCTGCGCGGGCTTGACCCCACGAGCGATGAGAACGCCGGACTGTTCGAGCTGCTGCGGAAGTGCGACGTACTGGTCACCACGCTGCTCGCGGCCGGGGGATCCGTTGCCGCGAACGCCAGCGCCGGTGGTTCGGACGACGCTTGGGATGCCGGAGCGCTCGCGTCGCTCGATATCCCGTTGATCCAAGGCCTCGCGCTGACCTCGACCCGGGAGCAGTGGCTGGCCAGTGACGCGGCGATCAGCCCGCTCGACGCCGCCACCCAGGTCGCGATCCCCGAGTTCGACGGCCGGATCATCACGATCCCGTTCTCCTTCAAGTCGTACGACGCCGACGGGCTGGCCCGCTATGCGCCGGACCCCGAGCGGTGCACCCGGCTGGCCGGGATCGCGGTCGCGCATGCCCGCCTGCGGCACGTCCCGGTGGCGGAGAAGAAGCTCGCGCTGGTGCTCTCGTCGTACCCGACCAAGCACGCCCGGATCGGCAACGCCGTCGGACTCGACACGCCGGCCTCGGCGGTTCAGCTGCTCGGCAAGTTGGCGGAGGCCGGGTACGACCTGGGCGGCCTCGACCTCGCCGAGTTGCAGGGCGCTGACGGTGCCGACGGGCTGATCCACCGGCTGATCGCGGCAGGCGGTCACGACGTCGACTGGCTGACCGACGAGCAGCTCGCCTCCGCGGTGGCGACCATCCCGCTGTCGACGTACGCGAAGTGGTTCGGTCAGGTGCCCGAAACGTTGCAGGAGGCAATGACCGAGGCGTGGGGTGAGGCGCCCGGATCCCTGTACGTCGACACGTCCGGACCCGAGACCGCGATTGCGCTGGCCGCGCTCCGATTCGGCAACGTCGTACTGATGATCCAGCCGCCGCGTGGTTTCGGCGAGAACCCGGTCGCGATCTACCACGACCCCGACATGGCACCGTCGCACCACTACCTGGCGGCGTACCGGTGGCTCGAGAACGCTCCGGCCGACGGCGGTTTCGGGGCGCACGCCGTCGTGCACCTCGGTAAGCACGGGACGCTGGAATGGCTGCCTGGCAAGGGGATCGGGATGGCGGCCGACTGCGCGCCGGACGCCGTGCTGGGGAACCTCCCGATGGTCTACCCGTTCATCGTCAACGACCCAGGTGAGGGCACGCAGGCCAAGCGGCGCGCGCACGCGGTTGTCGTCGACCACTTGGTGCCGCCGATGGCGCGGGCCGAGACGTACGGCGACATGGCCAAGCTGGAATACCTGCTCGACGAGTACGCGACCGTCCAGGCGCTCGACCCGGAGAAGGTGCCGACGCTGCGGGCGCAGATCTGGACGCTGATCCAGGCCGCGCAGTTGCACCACGATCTGCACACTGACGAGAAGCCTGATGATGAGGCGTTCGACGAGTTCGTGCTGCATCTCGATGGCTATCTGTGTGAGATCAAGGACGTGCAGATCCGCGACGGGCTGCACATTCTCGGTGGTGTCCCGGCTGACGAGGCCCGGATCAACCTGGTCCTCGCCGTCCTGCGGGCGCGGCAGCTGTGGGGCGGTTCGTACTCGATCCCCGGTCTGCGGACCGCGCTGGGGGACACCTTCGGTGTCGACGAGGCCGAGCTGCTCGCGAACCCCGGCCTCGCCGCTGAGCTGACCGATCTCGCCACGCTGACCGATCTGCCGGCGGTGAGTGCCGCCGATGGCGTCGACATCCTGGAAGCGGTTGCGCGCAAGCTGGTCGTCGCGATGGAGACCCTGAACTGGGACGCGGCGAAGGTGCCGGTCGTCGTCACCGAGGTGATCGGCCGGTCGTCCGCCGCGGTCGAGTCCTCGCTGACGTTCGCCGCTGAGGAAGTTGTCCCGCGGTTGAATCGCACGGACGACGAGCTCACCAACGTGTTGCGTGCCTTGGACGGCCGGTTTGTCGAGGCAGGACCGTCGGGTTCGCCGACGCGTGGCCTGGTGAACGTGCTGCCGACCGGCCGGAACTTCTACGCCGTCGACCCGAAGGCGATCCCGAGCCGGAACGCCTGGGACGTCGGCGTCGCGCTCGCCGACTCGCTGCTGGCGCGGCATCAGGCCGAGACCGGCGAATGGCCGCGCTCGGTCGGCCTCACTGTCTGGGGTACGTCGGCGATGCGGACCCAGGGCGACGACCTGGCCGAGGTGCTCTGGCTGCTCGGTTGCCGCCCGGTCTGGGACGAGGCCTCCCGGCGCGTCACCGGCTTCGAGGTTGTCTCACTGGAGGAGCTCGGACGACCGCGGATCGACGTCACGATCCGGATCTCCGGCTTCTTCCGGGATGCCTTCCCGCACGTCGTCGCGCTGCTCGACGAAGCGGTCCGGACAGTGGCCGCGCTGGACGAGGATGCCGCCGACAACTATCTACGGGCCCATGTCAACGATGACGTTGCCGCGGGCAACGACGTACGGTCGGCAACCGCTCGTGTCTTCGGTTCCAAGCCGGGCTCGTACGGCGCCGGCCTGCTCCCGCTCGTGGACGCGCGGAACTGGCGGACCGACGCCGAGCTGGCCGAGGTGTACGCGGTCTGGGGCGGGTACGCGTACGGCAAGGATCTGGACGGCGCCGAGGCGCGCGGGTCGATGGAGCGTGCGTACGCGCGGATCCAGGTCGCCGCGAAGAACGCGGACACCCGTGAGCACGACATCATGGATTCCGACGACTACTTCCAGTACCACGGCGGCATGATCGCGATGGTCCGGCACCTGACCGGTTCCAATCCGAAGGCCTATGTCGGCGACTCCGCCGTACCAGCTCAGGTCAAGACGCGGACGCTGGAAGAGGAGACGAAGCGGGTCTTCCGGGCCCGGGTGGTGAACCCGCGGTGGATGGCCGCGATGCGGCGGCACGGGTACAAGGGTGCCTTCGAGATGGCGGCGACCGTCGACTACCTCTTCGGGTACGACGCGACCGCGGGGGTGGTCGACGACTGGATGTACGAGACGCTCACCACCGAGTACGTCGCGGACCCGGAGATGGCCGAGTTCTTCCGCAAGTCCAACCCCTGGGCGCGGCACGGGATCGCCGAGCGGCTGCTCGAGGCCGCGCAGCGCGGGTTGTGGGCCGAGCCGTCCGCCGAGGCGCTGGAAACCCTGCGGAACGCAGTCCTTGAGACGGAGGGTGACATCGAGGACCGCGGCTGATTGGGTGGAGGTATGGCGCGGATCCTGATCACCAACGATGACGGTTTCCAGGCTCCCGGGATCCGCGCGCTCGCTCCGGCGATCGCGGAACTCGGGCACGACGTGGTCGTGGTGGCACCGCTCGACGACCAGAGCGGGGTCGGCTCCGCGCGGGCCGGCCTGGTCGATCGCCCGATCCGGACGGTGACCGAGGACGAGCACGGGATCGCGTACCGCGGAGTGGCCGGGACACCGGCCCTCGCGGTGACGCTGGCGACTCTCGGTTCCTTCGGCCCGGCGCCGGATCTGGTGCTGTCGGGAATCAATCGCGGGCACAACATCGGCATCCCGATCTTCCACTCGGGAACGGTGGCCGCGGCCTTGACGGCGGCCGGGCAGGGCATGTCGGCGGTCGCGATCAGCATCGACAGCGAGGACCCGGTGCACTGGTCGACCGCGGCAACGATGGCAGCCGAAGCACTCGGCTGGATCGCCTCCGAACCGGCCGGCACCGTGCTGAGCCTGAACGTGCCCGACCGTCCACTCGACGAACTGTCCGGCGTACGGCACGCGACGCTGGCGCCGATCAAGAACTCGCGCCTGATGAGTACGACGGCGCCGACGGGCGAGCCGATGATCACGCTGGAGCCGGACCGCTCCGACGTACCCCCGGGCAGCGACAAGGCGTTGCTGCGCGCGGGCTACGTGACGGTCAGCCCGCTGGTCGGCATCCGCGTGCTCCCCGACGAGGACGCGGCAACCGCGCTGGCGAAGCGGCTGTCGTCGTACCGATGAAGATCAACGGCACCAACCTGTACGTCGACCAGTACGGCGCCCCGGGTTCGCCGCCGTTGCTGTTCATTCACGGTCACGGTGGCGGCTACCACTGGACGCAGTGTCAGGGCTCGCGACTCGGTTCGCAGCTGCACGTGATCGCTCCGGACCAGCGTGGCGTCCTGCGCTCGGACCCGACCGACCTCGAGATCCGGATGGACCTCCTGATCGACGACTTCGAGGAACTCCGCCGCCAACTCGGCATCGACCGATGGGCGATCCTCGGTCACTCGGCAGGTGGCAACTACGCCGTCGAGTACGCGATCCGGCATCCCGACGCGGTCACCGCCGTCGTCTTCGACTGCCCCTGCTGGGACTTCGACGCCAACGACCGCTACCGCCTCCCCGTCTTCGCCGACCTCTACGACGCCGCCGGCGACCCAGCCACCGCCGCCCGCTGCCGAGACCTGGCAGCCCAGCCCCACCGCCTCACCCCCGAAGACAAAACCTACGAACTCGCCTTCGGCCTCGGCGAAGCCTTCCAGGACCTCTCCTGGTACGACCCGTCCCGCCGCCCCGCCTTCGAGCAACTAGGCCGCGACGCAGGTTTCACCGAAGAGATGTGGTCCCGCGCCTACAGCCACCTCCCCACCCTCGCCGACCTCTACACCTCCAAACTCGGCAGGCTCGCGGACATCCAGCACCCCACCCTCCTCATCAAAGGCCTCAAAGACCCCGCCACCGACCCCCACTCGGTCCAGACCTACCGGAACACAGGCCGCCCAGCCGTCACCTTCACCCACTCCGGCCATTTCCCCCACTACGAGGAGCCGGCGCTGTACGCGGAGGTTGTGCTGGGGTTCTTGTCGGTAACGACACGTAGAGGTCTTTAAGCCGCCCGATCCGGAGCCACCGCCAGGCGTGAGCTGGCCTGGTCGAGTGCACCACTACGTGTTCTTAGCGACACGGCGGCCCGCACCGTGTCGATCACCCAGGCTGGATCCAGCAGGATCTGTTTGTAGGTGAACCTGAGCACCAGCCAGCCCGCGGCAACCAGATCGTCGTACCGCCGGCAGTCGGCGGCGAAGGCCGTAGCATCGCCGTGGAATGCATACCCCTCGACCTCGAGCGCGAGCCTCAGCGGCCGGCTTCCGAGATCCACCCGGCCGATGAAGCCAAGGGCGTTGTGCACGACGACCTGCGGCTCGAACTCCGTGAACCCGGCCGAGATCAGCAGCCCCCGGAACACCGACTCCAGAAAGCTCTCCGCGAGCGCTGTGGCCGCCGCCGCGACCTGCAGGGCCATCGGACGACCGAAGCCGCGCATCTCAGCTGCTGCATTTTCGAGCTCGGCCTGACTCAGCCGCCTGGTCCGGAGAGCTGCATCGGCGACCGCGAGCGCCTCGCCGAACGGCAGGATCCGGGCGCAGTCGATGACGGTTCGGAGCAGCGTCGTGGTCCGCGCCAGTCGCTCGTCGCCTGTCACCGGTCCCCAATGCAGCACCGCCGGCCGACCGCGTCGAGCGCGACGGTCGACCGGGACGGTGACGTGCGGCATCTCGGGGTGGGCGAGCAGCGGCAGCCCCCACAGGTGAGCGGCGCTCACGTGGGAGGCGACGCCGTCGTAGGCGAGCGCCGCGAGCCGGTGCGGCCCGAGGGAAGGCAACGCATAGTGCCCACGCGCGACGCGCTCCAGCTCTCCGCACTGGACGGCGGCTCGCAACTTCCGCTCGGTGGTGAGCTGCAGAAGCTGTGCCGCGTGGGCCGAACCGCCCAGCCGGGCCACGATGTCGATGAGGGAATCCACCCTATGAGCGTGCCGGATCTCGCCGAATCGCGGCTGGAGTTATCCACAGGCGTCGGTAAGGACACGTAGAGGTACCGAGTTCCGCGGTGGGACACGCTCAGCCGGGTGGCCTCCGCACTGCTCGGAGGTACTACTACGTGTCCTTACCTACAGGTACCCGAACAGATCCGCGGTGGAGG
>NZ_SMKA01000021.1 GCF_004348455.1 Kribbella albertanoniae | reverse complement strand
GGCCAGAGGTGAACGTTGCCTGGGGCTGACGGGCTTCGGGTGCTGCCAGTAGTGACGAGGCGCTATCGGCTGACCCATCAGCGGTGGCTTCTGCGGCACGTCCGATGGATCCGGAGACCGCGCCGTCCGTAGGGTCGGACACCATCCGGGGGTGTGGACAGCCTGTGGTGGGCATGAACAAGTAATGACCTGTCCACACCCACCATTCCCTGTTCAAACCCCCGGTTGCCAGCTCGGTCAGGTGCGATGCACGGTCGCCCGGCGGCGCTGGGGAGTCGTACCCCCCGAAAACGACGGGTAGAACTCCCCAGCCCCCCGCAGTACACGCCGGGCCAGCAGAGCGCCGTACCCGCGACGTCCGAAGGACACGCGCGCCTGGTGTGCGGATGTTCGGACGTTGTGATGGGGATGACGGCGAATCACCCACACATCGGGCAGGAGGGGCGAAATTAGGCCCAACAAGAGTGGTGTACGGCTAGGTGGTCGTCGGCCTGATCGTCCCCAAGCTCACGCAGCGGTTGCCTGGTGATGATGGCAGTACCTCAAGTGCCGCACCTCAAGTGCCGCAACCGCGGCCTGGTCACTGCAGCACGGTGGCGACAGGCCGCGACAGGCGGAGAGAGGCTGCGACAGGTTGCCCGCCCGGATAGGCAACGACGACCACCGTCAGCTCAAGCGGTAGCCAAGCAACATGATCTCGTGCGGCTTCGGGTCGTCGTTGTGCACTTCGCCTTCGTAGTTGAAGCCGAAGAACGTGCGCAGTGCCGCCTCGGCGAGTTCAAGGGGGTGGAACACGAACGGGAACTCGTCCTCCTTGTCCGGCTCCTCGTCTTCGTCGTACAGCGGTCGCTCTCCGGCCCAGTACGGCACCTCGAACGGGAGTGGCTCACCGAGGTCTTCCAGTACCCCAGAATCCGGGGACAGGCTCAACGCCCGCCGCAACACCCCATCCTCCCAGACCCCGTAGGCGAACCAGGCGACGACGCTGTGCATCGCATGCAGGTAGAGCGTCCGCCCCTGTGCCTCGGCCAGGAACCGACCCGGGAGGGTCGAGGGGTGATCGAGCGCGACCTCCCCCGACAGGAGCACAGTCGCCTCCGGAAACACGCCGGCGTAGACGACACCGTCCGGCGGGTTCGCGTTCTCGTCGAGGTTGCCATCCTCGAGCGGGGTCAGCGTGGCGCCCGGGTGGAGGCGCTCAACGAAGGCGCGAGTCGCTTGGCGGTCGACTGTCGGGTGTGCACGCAGTACGTCGGCTACAGGGCGGTCGGCGTACACGAGCATCCAGTCTTTGGCTCCCATGGAGAGGTTCTACCGGATCTTGTGTCGCGTTCTTACAAGTGGGGTCAGGTGTTGGCGGGCTAGGGTCCGGGGCATGTCAGAGAGTGTGGAGACGGTGGCGGCGTTCACTATTGAATTGCAACCCGCGGAAGCAGTGCTGGAGGGGACTGGGCGGTTTGACTTCAGCAAGGTGTGGACGGGTGGGATGACCGGCACGAGCACCGGGCTGATGTTGTCGGCGGGTGATCCGGCTTCCGGTACGGCGGGTTATGTGGCGCTCGAGCTGTTCCGGGGCAGTGTTGACGGGCTGGAGGGGAGTGTTGTGCTCCAGCAGTTCGGGACGATGAGTGAAGAGGCCGTCCTGTACTACGAGTTCGCCCCGGGCTCGGGAACCGGTCAGCTGGCCGGACTGGTCGGCGCGGTGGAGATCGACACGTCTGGTGGGGGCCATGACGTCCGGGTGCGCTACCGGCTGACTCGGTAGTGCAGGTGGGTCACCCGGTCGCCTTCGACGATGCGGGGGTTGTCGAGGAGGACCTGAGGGCCTGCGTAGTCGCCGAAGAACTTGCGGCCGGTGCCCATCACAACAGGGGCTAGGTTGTAGGCGATCTCGTCGACCAGGCCGGCGGCCAGGGCCTGTCCGGTCAGGTTGCCGCCGGTGATGGAGACGTCGTGGTCGCCGGCGTGGGCCTTGGCCTGGGCGACGGCTTCCTCGATGCCGTTCACGAAGGTGAAGGGTGCGTCGGGGAAGGGCCAGTCGGTGGGCGGTTCGTGGGTGACGACGAAGACGTGGTCGCCGACGGCGGGCACGCCGTTCCAGCCGTTGGTGATGTCGAACAGGCGGCGGCCGATGATGCAGGAGCGGATGTTGGGCCAGGTCTCGTTGATGTAGTCGGCACTGGCCTGGGTGACGTGGAACGGACGGCCGGGGTCCGCACCGAAGGTCTCGACCGGGCCGTTGCCGTACCAGTCGAACAGCGGTCCGACCCCGTCCTCGAGGTCTGCGACGAAACCGTCCAGTGACACGACGGCGGATGCGATGACGTTTCCCATGACTATCCCTTCAGAATCGAGTAGGTGAGGTGCTGAGCGCCCGGAGTCGACACGGACTCGGTCAGCTCGAGTGCGAACCCCGGGGCGGCGTCGGCTGGGAACAGGCGTGTGCCAGACCCCAGTACGACGGGTGCCACGTGCAGCCGCAAGACGTCGGCCAGTCCGGCCGCCAGCACCTCGTGGCAGATCTGCCCGCCGCCCATGACGACGACGTCCTTGTCGCCGGCTGCTGACAACGCCTGCGCGACCGCCGCTTCCGGACTGTCGACGAAACGGAACCGGTCGCCCAGCCGCGGGTGCTCCGGCGCGGAGTGCGTGACCACGAAGATCGGCGGGTTCACCTCGCCGGTCGGCTTCGCGCCGTACCCCAGCTCGTCGTTCCAGCCCTGCGGGCCGTCGATGATGTCGAAGAGGTTCCGGCCCTGGATCACCGCACCGGTGGCGTCGAAGGCGGCGTCCAGTACGGCGGTGTCCGCTGCGGTGCCGTGGAAGACCCACTCGTGCAGGGCCTCGCCACCGTCACCGAGCCCGTTGTCGAGACCGACGTTGGGCCCGGTGACGTAGCCGTCCAGCGACACGGAGATGTCGACGACGACCTGGCTCATCTCCTCAGCCCTCCTTGGCGACCAGCTCGGCGAGGCGGTCCATGGAGTCGTTGATGCCGTCGGCCATGCCGTACTCGACCGACATGTCCCGGCCCTCGACGGACGGGAACACGGACTGCTGGTGCAGCCGGACGCCGGTCTCGGTCGGCTCCAGGGTGAGCTTCTCGATGCACACCTGGTTCGGGGCGCCCTCCCATTCGAAGGTCTGGATGATCAGCTTGTCCTGCTCGACGTTGTGGAAGACGCCGCGGAACGCGTACTCGCCGTTCGCGTCGCGGTGCACGTAGCGGTACTTCCCACCCGGGCGGACGTCGTACTCCTGGATGTCGGCCTCCAGATCGCGCGGGCCGAGCCACTCGCCCAGCAGTTCCTTGCTGGTCATTACCTTGAATAGCTGGGCCGGGGTAGCGGCGAACTCACGGGTGACCTCGACGAACGGCGTACCGGCGGGGGTGTTGATGGTGGTGGCGTTCATTGCTCCTGCTCCTTCATGGCGTTGAGGACCGCGTCCATCCGGCGGAAGCGGCGTTCGGTTTCCAGCCGGTACTCGTCGATCCAGCTGGTCAGTGCTTCGAGCGTGGCCGGCACCAGGTGGCACGGGCGGCGCTGGCCGTCCCGGGTCCGGGTGATCAGCCCGGCGGCCTCGAGCACCTGGATGTGCCGCGACACCGCCTGGGTGGTGATCGGGAACGGCTCGGCCAGCTCGTTGACGGTGGCCGGACCACGCGACAGTCGCGCGATCATCGCCCGCCGGACCGGGTCGCCGAGTGCGGCGAAGGCCCGATCGAGCTGTCCATCGTCAACCGACATCTTTATCAACCATTCCCTTGATCAACCGATGTGTTGAATATAGGGAAAGGCTGCGCCCGTCGTCAAGTCCCCGTCGTCGAGCCCTCGGGGATCAGATCGTTTCGAAGGCCGCCATCATCGCCATGTCCTCGTGCTCGAGGTTGTGGCAGTGGATCAGGTACTTGCCCTTGTGGGCGGTGAACTTGACCAGCACCTCGACCACCTCGGCCGGCCGCACGTCCACGGTGTCCTTCCAGCCGGCGTCGTACGGGCCGGGTCCGTGGCCGCGGCGGCTGAGGACCTGGAAGGGTGCGAGGTGGACGTGCACGGGGTGGTGCACGTCGGTGACGAACGACCAGATCTCGTACTGGTCGAGTTTCACCTGGGCCTGCATGTTCACCGGGTCGAAGGCCTTGCCGTTGATCGTCCAGCCGTGGTGGCCGCCGGCGTTGCCGCGGCGGAAGCGCCACTGGCGTTTGACGATGCCTTTGGGCGCCTCGATGGCCGAGTACGTCGAAAGCTTGGCCGGGATGCTGCTGTCGTCGCTGGCGCGGCGGGTGACCTTGAACCGCAGTACTGGCGCGTTCTCGTCGAGCCGGTTGACCACAGTGACTTCGTCGCCAGGCTTGTACGCCGAGAAGTCCACGATCACGTCGAATCGTTCAGCCGGTGCGATCACCAGCGTCTCGTGCTCGACCGGCGCACCGAGTAGTCCGCCATCGCTGCCGATCTGCACGAACTTCGCCGGACCGCGGTCGAACCCCAGCTCGTACCGGCGTGCATTGGCCGCGTTCAGGATCCGCAGTCGATAGCGGACTGCGTCCACCTCGTGCACTGGCCACGGTGCGCCGTTCACCAGCGTCACGTCGGCCACAACGCCTTCCATGTAAGCCGATTCGACTCCCGGGCGGCCCTTGGCGGCAGGGTAGATGAATGAGCCGTCTTCGGCGAAGGCGCGGTCCGCAATCACCAGTGGGATCTCACGGTCGCCATGCGGCAGCGGGAGGCGGTCCTCTTCCTCATCGCGAATCAGATGCAGGCCGAACAGCCCGCGGTAGACCTGCGGTGCGGTGTAGTCCATCCGGTGGTCGTGGTACCAGAGCGTGGCTGCGCGCTGCGTGTTCGGGAAGGTGTAGATGCGGCTACCGGTCTTCACGTCGCCGCCCTGCATGGTGTGGTGACCGGAGTGGTCGTGGTGACCGCCTGCTGGCATCAGCAGGTCCAATGGCCAGCCATCACTCGCAGCGGGCGTGTGACCGCCATGGAGGTGCAGAACGGTCGGTACGTCGAGTTCGTTCACCTGCTCGACCACAGTGGTCCGGCCACTCCGCACGTCGAACGTGGGCCCGGGGAACAGGCCGTCGTACCCGAGTACTTCGGTCTTGAGGCCAGGGAGGATCTCCAGACTGGCCTTGCGCTGTACGACGCGGTACCGGTCCGGTGCGGTGGGCTTCTTGACCGGTGGGATCGGCAGCGGGACAGTGAAGGGCTCAGGGAGTTTCGCCTTGCTACGCAGGAGTTCTCCGGACTGCGCGGGGGAGGGGTCCAGCCCGCAGCTGGTCAGGGTGACGGCAGCTCCGGTGGCTGCGAGCAAGGTGCGCCGGGACAGCTTCACTGCTTGACCTCCTGGCGGCCACGGCGTGCGGCCGGACGGAACGACCAGATGGTCATCCAGATGACGACGGCGACGATCGCCGTACCGAGGGGGACGTGGACGGCGAAGTTCTGCAGGTAGCCGAAGGTGAGCTGGACGAACTCCGCCACCACGAGTACTGCGGACCACAGCAGTGGCCACGGGCGTCCACCGCCACCGAGCCAGTAGACGCCCGCGATCACCACCTGCAGGAAGCCAGTCATCCAGACTGTCGAACCGATCCGGCCATGCGCATCCATCGCGTCGACCTCACCGGCCAGGAAGTAGCCGGCCAGGATCGGCTGTGCGCCGACCAGGGCAGTGTGGAGCAGCAGGATGATGCGCAGCGCCCAGAGCGAGGCTTTGGGGCGCCGGACTCTTGGCTGGGCGGTGAGCGTCATGCTGGCACCGCCGTCCGGACAGTCCGGCGACAGATCCAGGCGGCGAAGCAGACCGACGTACCAATCAGTGCGACGCCCAGCGGAATGTGGATCGCGAGCTGCTTGGAGTAGCCCATCCCGATCTGCACGCTCTCGCCGAACAGGATCAGCGCGGAGACCAGTGCGGCGACGCCGCGGCCGCCCAGCCGCCAGTGAACGAGTGCCACCAGCAGTTGGGCGATCCCGATGAAGCTCACGGCCAGTCCGACCGGCTCATGCACCTTCAGCCCGGTCGTCGCGCCGTTCAGGTAGATGCCGATCACGATCGGCTGCACGCACATCGCCACTGCGTGCAGCACCGCGACGCCTCGTAGAACCCCCAGCCATCTCATGCTAGCCATCTCATGTAGGCAGACAATAGTAGTCTGGCTACATGTAGAGCAATCAGGTATTACCCGGACAGAGCTCTCCTACGGATCGGGGTTTGTGCTGATCTACGTGAGGTGACCGAGCGGCGCGACGGTGATGCCGGCGCGCTCGCAGACCCAGTGCGGGTCGGGGCCGAGCTCCGGCTCGATGCGGAGTTCGTGGTCGTTCAGGTCGTCGCAGGCGGTGCAGCGCGGCCAGCGGATGCGGGAGTCGACCAGGCGGTCCTGCACGTCCTGGGCGACCAGGCCGGCGATGTGTTCGGCGCCGTCCGGCCACTGGTCGAGCCACCACTGCCGCTCGGCGACCGCGTCCTCGACCACGGTCACCATGACGGCGTCGTTGAAGCCCCGCGCGGCCAGGTCGTGCAGGACCATGGCTCGCGCGGTCAGTAGTACCCCTGGCTCACTCATCGCCCTTCAGAGTGCCAGACGCCACCGACAAACCCCAGTTAACTGCCGCAGGTAGGGCTGGGGTCCAGGCGCTCAGCCAGGCGGAGCTCGCGAGCGGCGACCGATCGGAGTGCAGCGCCGAGGCGGACGCGGACGGCGGCGATGCGGCGCGACGGCTCCTCGTACGGCTCCTGGGGAGCGTTCGGAAGCGCTGATTGTGCCAGTGCGCGAGTGTTCTCGACGGCGGTGTTACCAGCGATGAAGTACGTCATGGTTGCTCCTTCCTCAGAGCGTCTTCGGTGCGGGTCCGCTACTGGAGCGGACGACCAGTTCGGTGGGCAGCATGATCTGGCGAGCAGTGGTGTCGGGGTCGAGCAGTACCCGCCCGAGCATCCGGCCCTTGTCCTTGATGGGCTGGTGAATGGTGGTCAGCCCGGCCTGTGCGGCGGCCGGGATGTCGTCGAAGCCGGTGATGGTCAGGTCGCGTCCGGGAACCAGTCCGCGCACCCGCGCCGCCTCCATCGCCCCAAGCGCCTGTACGTCGCTCAGTCCGACGATCGCGGTCGGCCTGTCCTGGGAGTCCAGCACCCAGCCGGCGCCGGCCACTCCGGAGTCGAATGAGTTGTAGCCACCGGACACCAGTCGGATGCGGGCTTCCGGCATCGCCTTCCGCAGCCCCTCGACTCTGAGTGTGGGGTTGCCGCTGGCGACCTCGTCGGGCTCCAGTTCGGTGAAGCGGCCAGGCGCCTGCGCGTTGTCGAGCAGTACGACGATGTCGCGGTGACCGAGGCGGGTCAGGTACTCACCCAGTCCGGCAGCCGCAGCCACCTCGTCGATGGCGACCCAGCTGTCCGTGTAGTTGCCGGAGTCCGTGGCTGCTGCCGGGACGCCGCGTGCGGCCAGGATGTCCAGTGCCGGATGGCCATGTGGCACGCAGAAGATCGCTGCGGCGTCGATCGCAGCCTGCTTGACGGCTGCGCTGTCGTCCTCGGTGTCGTCCCCGCCCAGCGGCATCAGCAGGAGGCTGGTGCGGAACTCCTCGGCCACCTCCGCCAGTCCGGCCAGGAAGCCGACCGCGAACGGGTCCGAGAATGCGTACGACAGCTTGTCGGTGAACAGCACCCCGATCGCCCCGGCCTTGCCGCTGCGCAGTGCGCGCGCGGAGGCGTCAGGGCCGGCGTACCCGAGCTCCTGCGCGGTCGCCAGGATCCGCTCGCGGAGCGCGGTGGAGAGCTGGTCGGGCTTGTTGTAGGCGTTCGACACCGTCGACGGCGAGACGCCCACGGCCTTGGCCACGGTCTTCAGCGTCACTCCGGCCATCTCGGCACCCACCTTCTGAATCGTTCTTCTAAATCGATCTAGAAAAACGATACAGAAGGTTCTGTGCGAGTGCAACTGTCTTTCCTGGGATGATGGCTGCCATGGCTTCGTTGCTGGAGGTGATCGCCCTGCATCCGGCGGATGCGGAGGCGGCACAAGAGGGTGGTGCGGACCGGCTGGAGCTGTGCGCGTCGATGGAGGCCGACGGGCTGTCGCCGTCGGTCTCGACGGTCAGTGCGATCCGCCGGGCGACCGATCTGCCGTTGCGGGTGATGCTGCGGCTGTCCGACTCGTTCACCACGAACGGCGCCGAGCTGAACCGGATGACCGCGCAGGCGCAGTCCTACCTGTCCGCCGGGGCGGACGGGTTCGTGCTGGGGTTCCTGACCCCGGACAACGTGGTGGACGTCGAGTCGGTGGCTGCACTCGCCAGCACGTTCGCCGGTACGCCGTGGACGTTCCACCGCGCGATCGACGCCGTACTGGAGCAGGCGGCTGCCTGGCGTGCACTGCGCTCGCTGGCCGGTCTGGACTGTGTGCTGACCGCAGGGTCGTCGCTGGGCGTCGGCCACGGGCTCGACGACCTATGCAAGCTGGCCAAGGCCGATCCGGCTGTGGCGAGCGTGATGATGGCAGGTGGCGCGCTGAAGCCCGAGCACGTGCCGTGGCTGTACCAGTCGGGCGTACGGCGTTTCCACGTCGGCTCGTCGGTCCGGCAGGACGGCTCGTGGACCAAGGCCTATGTGAACTCGCGCTTCGTCCGTTCCTGGCGCAACCTGCTCGACGCACAGGACTCCCGCGGATGATCCTGATCGACCCGCCCGCCTGGCCTGCCTGGGACCGGCTCTGGTCGCACCTGGTCAGCGACGAGTCGCACGAGGAGCTGCACGCCTTCGCCAAGGCAGCCGGCATCCCGGCCCGCGGGTTCGATCGCGACCACTACGACGTACCCAGTGATCGGTACGACGACCTGATCGCGGCCGGCGCCGTACCGGTGTCCAGCCGTGAGCTGGTCAGCCGCATCACCGCAGCAGGGCTCAGACACCGCAAACGGCCCCCGACCGGATAGATCGAGGGCCGTGCGGTTCAGTCGAGTAGCTCGGTGACTGTGCCTGCGGCGACGGTGTGACCGCCTTCGCGGACTGCGAAGCCGAGGCCGACGTTCATGGCGATCGGCTTCACCAGCTCCACGGCCAGGTCGACCGTGTCACCTGGCATGACCTGTGTGGTCGTACCGAGGTCGATGCCGCCGGACACGTCCGTGGTCCGGAAGTAGAACTGCGGCCGGTAGTCCGAGGCGAACGGCGTGTGCCGGCCACCCTCGGCGGTGGACAAAGCGTGCAGCGTGGCCCGGAACGCGCGGTGCGGACGCACCGTGCCCGGCACTGCGACCACCATGCCGCGACGGACCTCGTCCCGCTTCACGCCACGCAGCAGGATCGCTGCGTTGTCACCGGCCTGTACGACGTCCAGCGTCTTACCGAAGGTCTCCAGACCGATCGCCGTGCTGCTGATGGTCTCGCCGAGACCGACCACGTCGACCACTGAACCGACCTGCAGCGTGCCGCGCTCCACCGCACCGGTGACGACCGTGCCCCGGCCGCTGATCGTGAGCACACCCTCGATCGGCATCAGGAACGGCTCGGTCAGCTCCCGCTCCGGTGTCGGCACGTAGCTGTCGACCGCGTCCAGCAGCTCGCTGATCGCAGCGGTCCACCGGGCGTCGCCCTCCAGCGCCTTCAGGCCGGAAACGCGCACCACCGGTACGTCGTCGCCCGGGAAGCCGTACTCCGTCAGGAGCTCACGGACCTCCAGCTCGACCAGGTCGAGCAGCTCGGGGTCGTCGACGGTGTCCGCCTTGTTCAGCGCGACCACCAGGTACGGCACACCGACGCGCTGCGCGAGCAACACGTGCTCCCGCGTCTGCGGCATCGCACCGTCCTGTGCGGACACGACCAGGATCGCGGCGTCCACCTGGGCGGCACCGGTGATCATGTTCTTCACGTAGTCGGCGTGCCCGGGCATGTCGACATGCGCGTAGTGGCGGGACGCGGTCTCGTACTCGACGTGGCTGATGTTGATGGTGATACCCCGCGCGACCTCCTCCGGCGCCCGGTCGATCCCGTCGAACGCAACGAACCGGTTGGCGGCCGGGTCCTGCTCGGCGAGCACCTTGGTGATGGCGGCGGTCAGCGTGGTCTTGCCGTGGTCGACGTGACCCATCGTCCCGATGTTGAGGTGCGGCTTGGACCGCACGAACTGGCTCTTGGCCATGAGTTTTCCCTTGCTGGTCAGAAGATTCCGTGAGTCAGAACCCTCCGGCTGGCCTTCCGGCGCTGTCACCGCGCGGAAGGGGGCCGGTCACTGGCCACCCTCTTCCGCGGGTTCTGTGATCAGCAGGAAGAGGGTCGGCTATCGACTGACGCGGCAGCCCACGTGGGAGCGCCCGTCAGGCAGGTGCCTGACAGGTGCAGCTCGAAAACCACGCGGTACATGCGGATCACGGTAGGAAGTAACACGCGCTACCGCAAGGTAATTCCCAGCAGGTCAGTTGAGGGCGAACAGCCGGGTGCCGTCGGAGAAGATCGGCCGGGCACCGGCCACTGTGGTCACCGGCTTGTTGCAGGTGACCTCTTCGGAGCGGGCGACCGAGGCGGCTGTCGGGCCGGGCAGAATCGGCCGGGGCTGGATGCCGGCGGTACCGATCATCACCGGTGAGCAGCTGCCGTTCGGCTGCGGCATCAGCGTGATCACTCGCCCGTCCGGCAGCAGTGCGAAGCCGTCCCGCGGGTACCCGGGCTGCTGCAGCTTCGGTGGCACCTGCAGCAGGTGATGCCACTGCGGAGTGCCGTCGGCCGGGTTCGCCGCAGCGATGTCGTACGTCTGCGGCTGCGCTGGGTCCGTTGCGTTCCGGCAGGTGATCAGGACGAGGGACGAGTGGGTTGCGGCGAGCTGTGCGTCGCAGGACGCCGGTCCGAGCCGGGGCCGCGGCGTACCCGGCACTGGGGTGGTCCAGCTGATCCGGCCCTCGCCGACGTCGACCGACCACTGGTAGAGCGTTCCGCCCGCAGCGGCGGTCCAGATCAGACCGGAGACCTCACGGGTGTCCGGTACGGCGACCAGGTCGCCGACCCAGGTGTCCGGGTCCAGCTCGGAGCTCAGGTCGAACCGCTGCCCCAGGTCGACCTCCCAGAGCTGGTCACCGGTCTTGAGGTCCAGGCCGCGTACGACTGCGCCGTTGCCGGCACACGCGTCGACCACGATCGCCTGGTCGTTCATCAACTCGCCCTGCGTCACGTTGCAGCGCAGCTGCGTCCGCCAGTGCGTCGGGTTGCTCACGCCATGCGCGGCGACGTAGTTGCCTTCGGAGACCAACAACTGGTCCTGGTTGACCGCCAGCGCCCGCCCGTCGGTGTGAACCTCGGTGAGCACCTCACCGGTCACTGCGTTCAGTACGGCGTACGTCGGCAGGTCGATACCGGTCGGTGCGCGGTTTCCGGCGTACGGGAGGTTGGCGGCGACGATGCGGCCGTCACCGGAGACCAGTAGGCCCTTGGAACCGCTGGAGGCAGCGTCGTCGACATCTGCTCGCGCATACCGCCAGCGGATCTGGCCGGAGTTTGCGTCCGACATGACCACGCCGTCCGGTCGCAGCTCGGCCACTCCGCCCGCCGTACCGGCAATGGCACCGGCTGCCGGTACTTCGCGAGTCCAGGCGAGCGTGCCGTCGAACTGGACGGGCTGCTGAGTCGGTTCCGCAGTAGTCGTCGTACTGACTGTGTTGGCCGTCTCCAGCCGCGCCTGCACGAACGGCTCACCGGCCGACACCACGATCCACGCCAACAGCGCTCCACAGACAGCAGTGGCGGCGACACCGAGCCACTGCGGAGGAGACTGCGAGTACGGCGGTGCGCGGCGGAGCCGACGTGCCAGTGCCAGCAGGCCGCCGGAGAGAATGAGTGTGATCGACGCGAGCATGAGGTACGGCCAGCGCTCGGACATCGCGGCACCGGGCTGTGCAGCCGGCCAGCGCCACCAGCAGATCCCGACCGCGATCGCACCGACCACTGCGAACACCAGTGCCGGAATGGCTAGGAACCGCTGCTGTGAGCGTCGGAACCAAGCGCAGCCCAGTGCTGCGGCCGCTGCGGTTCCGGCGATCGGAGTCCACACCGGGAAGCCGGTGATGTCAGCAGGGTCGGCCGGCCACTTCGACGCGGCCCCGAGGCCGCGGCCGAGCAGGACCGACGCAGCCACGACCGCACCGAGCGCAGCGCCGAAGTACACGATCGGGACCAGCCCACCGATCGGCCGGGCCGCCTTAGGGCCCCAGGTGTCGAGCTCCCGGTCGAGGTTGGCGCGCGCGGCGCGCTCCCAGGCGTCGTGGCCGGCAGCGGTCGCATACAGGTCGGTCTCGGCCAGCCCCTGCAGGAACGACATCCGGCCGCGGGCGAAGTCGCGGTCGTCGATATGCGCGTACTCCTGCCGGATGCCGGCCGCGTACTCGTCGTACCGGTCCGCGGGCATGCTCAGGATGCGCAGGTCGGCGTCGCAGAGCACTGCGCCGTTCGCGTCGTCCGGGGCACAGTCGTGCTTGGCGGTCAGCCGGACCAGCCGTCCGACCTCCTCGACCTTCTCAGGCTCGACGCCGTACGCGGCGAGTTCGAGCTCGGCCAGCTGGGCCGAGACCTCTTCGTTCTCACCGGGGTCGGCCTTTGGGTCGTAGATCGCGTCGTGGAACCAGGCGGCCAGCCGGACGGTGTCCGCATCGTCGGCGGCGTCGGCGAGCTCGTCCACCGTGCGCAGAACCTCGGTCAGATGCCGCTGGTCGTGATAGTGCCGATGTTGCTCTGCGTAACGAGCCAGCAGATCATCGCCCAACGGCTGCGCGTGCGGCAGCAGGCGATTCCACTGGTCGCGCAGGTCCATGCCGAGGAGTCTCGCACCACCGGGGAGCCCGCACCGACCGTTCTCGGGCTCCCGGAGACGGTCGTGGCCAAAGCGATACCGGCTCGTCACCTCACCGCTTCGAAGGGTGCTGAGAGCATCTGAATTGCACCGTTGCAATTGCGGCGTGGGTCACAGTCCGGGCGATTCCGGCCCACGGATCGGACAGCGTCGTCCGGGCCGCGACTACGCGGAGTTAGCGCAGCGCGATGACAGCGTTGTCCCCGGTCACCAGGACCTGATTACCGACCGCAAAGGCGTCGCGACTGCAGGTGATTCCGAGGGGTAACCGGACCTGGCGGAATCCGGTCCGCTCGATGATGTTGGCCCAGCACGCCTCGGTGTCCCGGCTGAGCGAGATCACCCGGCCGTCCGGGGTGACCGTGACCTTGGCTCGTGGATCCACTCGTGCGGTGACCTGCCAGGCGGTCTGGCCGGTCGCGGTGTCGATGGCTGTGACGACGGTGTGCCGGTTCTCGACCGTGCTAGGTCCGGGGCAGTCGATGACGATCAGGTAGCGGCCGGCGGCATTCAGCAGCGTCCGGCAGGACCAGGTCTGTGGCACCGGCCAGCGCCACTTGACCTCGCCGGTCCGCGGTTCGATCGCAGTCAGAGCCTGCGGTACGTCGGAGTCCCCGCCCGGCTCGGCCACCACGACCAGTCCGCCCGCGACGACCGGACGCCGGTAGGTGTCGGTCGCAGCCTTGGTCCACAGCTTCTTGCCGGACTTGAGGTCCAGTCCGACCATCGCGTCGGGTTGGTCACCGCAGTTGCCCAGGAACGCGACCACGGTGTCCATGGAGGCGGCTGCCTCGAGGTCGGAGCAGTCGCCCGGCTCGAAGGACCACCTCTCGTGGCCGTTCGGATTGAGGCCGTGCAGCTTGTCGGAACCGTGGAGAGCGCGCTCACCGGTCAGCAGCGGCTGTGCCTGCTGGATGAGGTGGTCACGCGTCCGGCCGGGCCAGGCTGCCTTGCGCTGACCGGTGTTGGCGTCGAGCAGTAGATAGCCCACATCGGGGAACTCTGCGAGCACGTACTCGCCATCACCAGCCGCCACGATGGTCGGCCGCTCGTCCGAGTCGGACCGGCTGTAGCGCCAGCGCAGATCGCCCGTCGCGGCGTCGAGCATGTCGACCACGCCGTTCGGCCGGGGGATGGCGATGCCGTACTGAGTGCTGACCGCCTCTTCCGCACCGGCGCCGAGCGTCGCCTTGCTCATCCAGGCGATCGTGCCGTTCAGAGTGGACGGCGTGGCCAGGCCGGCCGGGCGGGGTGAGAGTTCGACTCGCTCATTCGTGCTCAGGACGTAGTTGCGCGCCAGCGGCTGGACGACCAGCAGCAGGGTCAGTGCAACGACCCCCGGTACGGCGAGCCAGGCCAACTGCTGGCCGAGGTTCCGACTGGGGAGGAAGCGTGCGGTCTTGGTGCGTAGCAAGGAGCCTGCGAGTGCAGCGCCACCCGACAGCAGCAGGAGCAGCAGTGCGGCGATCAGCAACGGCACTCGGAGACCGACACCAACCGCTGGGTTGGTCCGCGGGGCCTGTGCCCAGGCGATCAGTAGTCCGGTGACAGCAATCGCCAGTACGGCGCCTGCGATCAGACAGGCTCGTTGACTCGAACTCCGCGCGCAGCGGAACAGCACTGGTGCGCTGATGAACGCCAGCAGTGCCAAGGCGACCGGCGGCCAGCCGGGTGCCCCGGGTGCGGTCGGGATCTGCCAGGATGCGCCAGCGGCAGCGATGGCAACCACGGTGGCTCCGATGGCGCTGAACGTTGCAGTCGCGGTCAACGCGGCCTGCTGCCAGCCACGCCAGGGGGCAGGTAGTTCGCTGTCGAGTCCGGCCAGCTCAGTCTCCAGGTTGACCCGGGCGACCGGGCTGAGGCGTTGCCTGGCCAACTGGGTCCGGTAGAGGTGACCATCGAGCAGTTCGCGGATGTCGTCGTACCGCTGCTCCAGTGCGCTGCGGCGCTCACCCACATCCCGGCGTACCTCGGCCGCGTGTACGGCGTACCGGACCGGGTCGGCGGACAGGATGGCGTTGACCGCATCAAGCAGTACGTCGCCGTTCGCGTCGCGCCGGGGTGGTGCGTACGAGTCTGTCGGTGGTGCGGCCAGTTCGCCGGTCAGCCGCACCAGGCGGGCGACTTCGGCGACCCGGATCGCCGCCACGCCGTACTGCGGCAGGAGTCGCTCCGCCAACCGCGCTGATGCCTCGGCGTCCTCGGCCGGAGTGCCGCCGGGTTCGTGGACCGCGCGATGGAACCACGCAGCCAGCCGGACCGACGCAGGGTCGGTCGACAACTGGATGAGCGACTCCAGGGCGGTCAGCACGACCTCGAGGTACTGGTCGCGGTAGGCGCGCCTGTTGCGCTCGACGTACCGAGTGATCAGCTCGTCGGCGAGTTCGCCAGGACCGGGCACCAGGCCGTCCCAGCGCGCGCGTAGCTCGACCACCGGGCCAGTCTGCCAGTCGCCCTACTGGTCGGCCGACAGCACTCCGGTCAGCAGGCCCGGGTAGAGCGCGTCGAGGTCCTCGCGGCGCAGGCTGCTGATCCGCCGCGTGCCCTCGGTGTGGGTGGTCAGCACACCGGCCTCGCGCAGGGTGCGCAGGTGGTGGGCCCGGGTGGACGGCGTGACCGGCAGCTCGATCTCGCCGCAGGCGATGCCCTCCGGGGTGTCCGCGAGCGCGCGGACGATCTGCAGCCGCACCGGCTCCCCGAGCGCCTGTAGAACCGCCTCGACGCGGATCTCCGCCCGGTCCGGCTGGGGGAGCTGTTTCCTGGTCATGGGTCCATAGTACGACGAGTGTCGAAGTTCGATGAGTTTCGTAGTACGATCTTCATCGAACTATTCGATCCTCTCCGGGAAGGACCTCATGTCCGCACGGATCTACCTGCTCGGTGCTGGTGCGTTCGCGGTCGGCACCAGCGCGTATGTCGTGTCCGGCGTGCTGCCCGATGTCAGCTCCGAGCTCCACGTCTCGCTGACCGCCGCTGGTCAGCTCGCCACGGCGTTCTCCCTCGCGTACGCCATCGGTGCGCCGATCCTGGCCACGCTGACCGGCCGGTGGGAGCGCCGCACGCTTCTGATCGCTGCACTCGTTCTGGCCGCGCTGGGCAACCTGATCGCCGCCGTGGCGACCAACTACCCGGTGCTGATGGCCGGGCGGGTGGTGGCTGCGCTCGGTGCGGCTGCCTACACACCGGCGGCCACTCTGTTCGCTACCGGACTGCTGCCACCTGAGGAGCGCGGTAGAGCAGTTGCGATCGTCTTCGGCGGTCTGACGTTCGCTCTGGTGCTGGGTGTGCCGGCCGGCAGTCTGCTCGGCCCGACCCTTGGCTACAAGGGTGTCTTCGCGTTGATCGCGGTAGTAGCAGTGCTGGTTGCCGTGGTCGAGCGGACCGCGTTGCCGAAGCTTCCTGCGCCACCTGTGGTCGCACTGCGCGAGCGGTTCGCCGGACTGGCCGACCGTCGCGTTCAAATCGTGCTGGCGATGTCGGTGCTCGGAGTGCTCGGCGCCTTCAGTGTCTACATCTACATCGTGCCGCTGCTGAAGGAGACGGCCGGTCTGACCGGCAACGTCACCGGCATACTCCTGCTCGTGTACGGCGTTGGCGCAGTGGTCGGCAACCTGATCGGCGGCCGCGCCACCGACCGCTTCGGCAGTATCCGCACCCTCATCGTGCTGCTGATCGGCATCATCCTTGCCGTCAGCACGCTGGACCTGACAGCTCGCAGTGTCGTCGGTGCGGGCATCGCACTGTTCGTCTGGGGCATGTTCACCTGGGCCTTCAACCCGCCCATCCAGAACCTGCTGCTGGAGCTGGGCGGTGGACTCCTGATCGCGCTCAACGCCTCAGCGATCTACCTCGGCGCCGGTCTGTCCGCAGTGGTCGGCGGTCTGGTGATCCAGGTGGCCGGACTGCGCTACCTGCCCCCGCTGGCCGCCGTACTGTCCCTGATCGTCCTTGCGCTGACTCTGACCCTCCGACGTGACCCAGCGCTCGAAGACATCGAAGAGCTGGAGCATGTCGAAGCGGACGCAGTGGCTGCTTCGCCCTCCAGTTAGTGCAGGCTAGCGGCCATGCGATTGCTGGCCGCACTCATGCTGCTGACCACCACGATGACCGGAGCGGCTGACCCCGCCCCGGTCATCGACGGGTGGAAGAACTCACCTGTGTACGTCGATCCCACGCAGCGCGCGCTGGTCCCGGACCGGGACGCGGACGAACTGAAGTCGCGGATCGAGGGGCGTGTCCCGGCCATCCGGATCGCCGTGGTGCCGGCCGCAGTGCTCAACAACGGCGGTGGCGACAACGGTGCTGCAGCCAAGGCTTACGTGGATGCGCTAGTCGACAAGCAGGCAGCGGACGGCATCTATCTGGTCGTCTTCGGTGGTGCGCTGATCTGGGGGAGCGCGGTCGGCGTCGACACCCCGATCGGGAACATCCTGACTGAGGAGCTGGCCAGACATAGCCGTTCCGATCCAGTCGGCACGCTCAACGGGGTGCTCGACCAGCTCGACGTACCGAAGGCATCCAGTGGTCCGCCTGGCTGGATCTGGTTGGTAGGCGCCCTGGTGGTGCTGCTCGCCGGGCTAGGGCTGGTCCGGCGGTGGTGGAAGTCGCGTCCGGCCAAGGACTCAGGGCCGGCGCTGTACCGGCCGTCGTACGAGGTGCTGCCGGACGAGGCGGACACTCTGGCCGAGCGGCAGGCCTTGGCACGCGAGGATGTCACGCGGTTCGGTGAGGAACTGGATGCGGCGGACGTGCGTCTGGATGGCGTGGATACCACGGCAGATGTGCAAGCAGCACTGGATGCGTACGCCGATGCCGGACGGGTGGTCAATGGTGACCTGGACGATGACGAGCTGCTCGATGTGCGTGCCCGCGTCGAGTACGGGCGCTGGCGGCTGGCCTGTGCGCAGGCAGTGGTCGCTGGCACGCCGGCACCGCCGCGCCGGGCACGCTGCTTCTTCGATCCGGCACACGGCGTTTCGGTGACCGACTGGATGTTCACACCGGGCGGCGGCCAGCCGCGGGAGATCCCGGTCTGCAAGGCCTGTCAGGCCCGGCTCGTGAGGAGCGGACGATGAAGCGCCTAATAGCAGTACTAGCCCTAGTCGTCCTCCCGGTGCTGCCAGCCCAGGCGGCGACCACACCGGACGCCTACATGAACGAGGTGGCCGCACACCTCGGTGACGCCGGGGTGTGGGTCGACCCGGGCGTGAGCGAGCTGAGCTCGAGCGAGGTCGCCGAACTGAACGCGGCGGCCAAGAACGCGGCAGCGCCGATCCGGATCGCGGTCATCCCCGCGGAGAAGCTCAGGAAGAGCGAGTACTCCAGAAGTCTCGCCTGGGAAGGCGAGGAGCTCGCCGACCAGCTGTACGACCGGGTCGGCGTCGAAGGCGTCTACGCGGTACTGGTCGACGCGAGCTCGCAGAGCCGCGGCCGCGGCTTCCATGCGGTGCAACGGGCCGACCGCGGCCCGACGTACCACGTAGGTGACGCGGTGGACGAGGCTGTCGACTGCTGCGCGCCGAACTACGAGCGCATGCTGGAGCGCTTCATCGAGCGTGCACAGGTGATCAACAAGCCCTGGTACGTCGATGTGGCGCCCTGGGCAGGTGGAATCGCCGGAGTGTTCGCCTTGTGGTGGGGCGCGGTCACCCTTGGAGCACACCGGGAGCGACGCCGTGACGAGAAGGCGCACCTGGCAGTCACGCGGCCGATGCTCAACGAAGAGATCATCGAGCTGTCGCAGCAGGTGGCTGCGCTCCCTGCGACGAACGACCCGCAGCAGGCGAAGCTGTCCAAGGACGTGCTCGACGCAGTCGAGAAGGCACGCCACCGGTTGGATGCTGCCAAGAGCGACCCCGACGTCGAGGCAGTGACGACCCTGCTCGGTTCTGCGCGCTACGGGCTCGTGTGCCTCGACGCTGTGCGGGCGGGCAAGCCGATCCCGGAGCCGACGCCGCCGTGCTTCTTCGATCCGCGCCACGGGCCCAGTACGGCCGAGGTGCAGTGGCAGCCCGAAGGCGGCACCGAGCGGAGCGTGAATATCTGCGCGGCCTGCAAGCAGCGTGACGAAGCCGGTGAGCAGCCGCAGATCCGGATGGTTACCCTGCGGCGGGCCCCCATGCCGTACTGGTCGTTCGGTGAGGAAATGGCTGCCTATATCGATGGCTACTGGTCGCAGGGTGCGGGACCGTCCTGGTGGTTCCCCGACCAGGAAGCCCGTCGGGCCGGCCAGGACATGCGCTCGCGGTGGGGCTCCCGTCGCGCAGGTGCGCGGTTCGGACGCTTCACCTCCAGCATCGGTTCGTCGGCCAGCAACTGGTCGTCGTCCGCCGGGTCTTCCTACGACAACGACAACGACGACAACAGCAGCGGCTGGTCGAGCGGATCGAGCCGGAGACGGTCCTACTCGTCGCGTACCCGGTCCAGTGGTGGTGGCTCGTCGCGGCGGTCGTCACGTCGCTCAGGTGGGTCCCGCGGTTTCTGAGACCGACAAGGCGATCGTCAGGTCGAGAACGACCTGCGGGTCGTCCAGGCGTGGGCCGTAGAGCTGACGGAGCTGGGTCATGCGGTAGCGGACTGTCTGTGGGTGGATGTGCAGGGCTGCGGCGACGTCGTCGCGGCGTCCCAGGTGCAGCAGCCACTCGCGCAACGTCTCGGTGAGGCGGTCCGCCGTGGCTGGCCGCAGGTCCTCGAGGGGAGCTAGCACTTGGCGACGGAGATCCGCCAGAGCTGTCGGATCCGAGGTAGCGACCAGCGTGGCCAGATGGCTCTCGGTGTCGACGGACGCGTCGGCCTCCGCGGTCAGTCCGAGCCTGCGGGCGTGCAGAGCGCGCAGGTACGACGTACGGACAGTCGTCCAGGGTTGGGCGGGGCCGACGGTGGCTTGGCGGCCGCGGAGGCTCCGCAGCAGGGTGGTTCGCGCGGAGCCGTCCGCATCGGGGATCAGCAGCACGCCGACCTCGGCCGGGTCCTCTTCACCTAGCAGTTCCTCGCCGAGCTCGGCCAGGTCGTCGTCCGGGTGCAGGGTTCGTGGGTCCAGGGCGCCGAGGATGCCCCGCAGGTGTGCGCTCGGCAGGATCACGGCGGTCAGCGTCCGCGGCGGATCCCAGTCGGCTTGCTCGGCTTTGCCGATCAGGTGCTCGCTGGTGTCGCCGTGCAGGAGGCTGCGACTCAGCGCCTGCAGATAACGTTCCCGGACCCGGCCGGTGGTGGCCAGTTCGTCGGTGTGGCCGGAGACGCTCGCCGCGGAGAGTTCGTCGATGTAGGCGAAGACGAGTTCGGCGAACTTGGCCACGGTGTCGGCGGGCAGGCCGGCCTCGACCGCCGTACGGGAGAGTTCTCGCCAGGACACCCGGGCGCCGACGCGGTAGGCGGCGAGCAGGGCGTCCATGCTCCGGCCGCTGCGGGCCTCGCCGCGGCCGAGTGCGTACGCGCCTTCGAGCATGGGCGCGAGCGGCGTACCGGGTCCTCCACTGCTGGCCAGCCGGAGAAACCCGCCGAGGGCGAACTGGACCGCGCCCTCGATCTTGGCTCCCATCGGCCCGGCCAGCGCGTTGGTGTAGCCGGGGACCTCGACGATGATCGCGGTCACCGTCCGGCCGGCGATCTCCGGCAGGCGTGCGCGGAGGAGCTCGATGGCCGCTTCGCCGAGGTCGAGTTCGGCGGCTCCGCGGGCCGTCCGGCTGGTTTGTCTCATTGAGTCAGTGCCGGGCAAACTATTCCCTCCGAACAAAGCCAGGGTGAAGATTCACCGTCTCTGGTCATGAAACTACACCGTGCGTCGAGGATGCTGGAACGCATGACGACCTTTGCCTCTGACCCCCGCGCGCGGACGACCTTCCGCAGCCGGCTGCGGGATCGGGCCTGGCAGGTTGCGGCGGCGGCGACCCACCCGCGTGACCCCGCTGACTACCTCGACATGTTCCGGCCGCTCCGGGCAGGCGCAGACCTGCGCGCCCGCGTGGTCGAAGTCCGCCCCGAGAACTCCAACGCGGTGACCGTCGTGCTGCGGCCCGGTAATGCCTGGCGCGGCCACCGGCCGGGGCAGTACGTCCGGATCGGCCTCGAGGTCGACGGCGTCCGGCTGTGGCGCTCGTACTCACTGACCTCCGCGCCGGGCGACGGGCTGATCACGATCACCGCGAAGGCCGTCCCGGACGGCGTGGTTAGCGCGCATCTCGCGCAGGAACTGCGGCCGGGCCAGCTCGTGCACCTCGACCAGGCGGTCGGGGACTTCGTGCTGCCGGACCCGGCGCCGGCCAAGATCCTGTTCGTCACCGGCGGCAGTGGCATCACCCCGGTGATGGGGATGCTGCGGGCCGGCCTCGGCCGGTTCGAGGATGCGGTTCTGGTGCACTCCGAGGCCAACGCCGACGCGGTGCTCTTCGGCGACGAGCTGCGCGACTATGCCGCGGCCGGGCACCTGCGGCTGGTAGAGCAGCACACCGATACCCAGGGGAGGCTCGACGTCGCGGCTCTCGCAGACGTCGTACCGGACCTTGCGGAGCGCGAGACCTGGGCCTGTGGGCCGGCAGGTCTGCTCGATGCTCTGGAAGAGCAGTGGTCGGGCGTGCTGCACACCGAGCGGTTCCGGACCCCGCTGGTCGAGCCCGGCGAGGGCGGCAGCGTCACCTTCTCGGCGACCGGTACGACGGTCGAGCTCGACGGCGCGACGCCGATTCTCGACGCCGGCGAGCAGAACGGCGTACTGATGCCGTCCGGTTGCCGGATGGGCATCTGCTTCTCCTGCGTGCTCCCGCTGCGCTCCGGCGCGGTGCGCGACCTCCGGACCGGAGAGGTCACCACCGCCGCACCCGGTGACGGCGTACTCGTCCAGACCTGTATCTCGGCCGCGGCCGGCGCCTGCGACATCGACTGTTGAGAAAGAGACTCATATGACTGTTCTGCAGAAGAAGGCCGCCAACCCGATCGGCCACCTGTCTCCCGAGGACATCGAGGAGATCGGCCGCCGCCTGGACGAGATCCGGGCCGAGGTGATCGCCAGCCGCGGCGCCCGCGACGCGGCGTACATCCGCAAGGTGATCAGCGTGCAGCGCAAGCTGGAGCTGGGCAGCCGCGCGGTGCTGCTGCTCTCGATCTTCCCGCCGGCCTGGCTGATCGGCACGGCGGGCCTGTCGGTGGCCAAGATCCTGGACAACATGGAGATCGGCCACAACATCCTGCACGGCCAGTGGGACTGGATGCGGGACCCGAAGATCCACTCGACCACCTACGAGTGGGACCACGCCTCACCGGCCGAGCAGTGGAAGCACGCGCACAACGACCTGCACCACACGTTCACGAACGTGGTCGGCAAGGACAACGACCTCGGCTACGGCATCATGCGGGTCGACGAGGACCAGCGCTGGTACCCGCTCTATCTGGCGCAGCCGTTCTGGAACTTCGTCAACGCCCTGTTCTTCGAGTACGGCATCGCGGCCTACGACCTGGAGCTGGGCAAGAACCTGGCCACCAAGGAACGCCGCCAGGACCCTGCCTTCAAGGCGCGCGCCAAGCAGGTGCTGAAGAAGATCCGCGGCCAGATGACCAAGGACTACGTCGTGCACCCGCTGCTGTCCGGGCCGTCGGTCCTGCACACCCTGGCGGCGAACGCGGTCGCCAACATGATCCGCAACGTGTGGTCCCACTCGGTGATCATGTGCGGGCACTTCCCCGAGGGTGTCGAGACGTTCGAGAAGAAGTCGATCGACGGTGAGACCCGCGGCGAGTGGTACCTGCGGCAGATGCTCGGCTCGGCCAACATCAGCGGCGGCCGCGCGATGCACATCATGACCGGCAACCTGTCGTACCAGATCGAGCACCACCTGTTCCCGGACCTGCCCAGCAACCGGTACCAGGAGATCGCGCCCAAGGTGCGGGCGATCTTCGACGAGTACAACCTGCGCTACACCACCGGGCCGCTGCCGAAGCAGGTCGCCTCGGCGTGGGCGAAGGTGTTCCGGCTGTCGCTGCCGAACGACTTCGCGGCTAAGTTGCGGCTAGGACGTCCGGTAGGTCCTGGTCGTGCAGGATTGCCAGCGACGTGACCGCTCGGGTCAGGCAGACGTAGAGCCGACGGAGGCCGGTGCGCTCATCGGCCTCGCCGGCCACGATGCCGGCCGGCTCCACCAGGACCACGTGGTCGAACTCGAGACCCTTGGCCAGTGACGCCGGTACGACGTCCAGGTGCGACTCGGCGTCGTCCTCATCACCCAGTACGGCGAACGTGAGCCCCTGCTCCTGCAGCGCCTTCCGAGCGGCCGGGACGAGCGCATCGGGGACGATCATGCCGATGGAGCCCAGCCGGCTCGACACCTCGTTCACTGTGGTCACAGCGGCCGCCAGACTGTCACTGACCCGGGTGATGGTGAGCTCACCGCGCGCACGCCGTACAGCGGTGGGCGGTGTCAGGTGGGGAGCGATGATCGGGAGCAGGCGAGCGGCGTACTCGATCACTTGGCCCGGGACCCGGAAACCGGCGGTCAGCTCCTCGGTGTGGGCTCCGGACTTACCCAGGTGATTCAGGGCCTCGTCCCAGGACGGAGTGGCCCACGGAGTGGTGCCCTGGGCGATGTCACCGAGCACCGTCATCGATCCGGTCGAGCACCTGCGGCCGACAGCACGCAGCTGCATCGCGGACAGGTCCTGTGCCTCGTCCAGCACCACATGGCCGAGTGACGGCGTCCGGTCGACCAGATCGGCGATCTCGTCGATCAGGGTGGCATCTGCAACCGACCACTTGGCCGCACCGGCCGATCGCGGCGCCTTCGCCCAGATCAACATCGCCTGCTCGTCCGCAGTCAGGATGCCCTCGGCGTGCTGAGCCAGTAGCTCCGGCTCAGTGAAGAGGCGGAACAACAGCTTGGCCGGGTCGACCGCCGGCCACAGAGCTTCGGCGTACTGCTTCACCGGGCGGCTGCGTGCCACAGCGTCCTGCACGCGGTCGTCCGGTGAGTCACCGGCCGCCTCCATCCGCAGCAGTACGGCGTGCGCCAGCCGCTGCGGCAACATCGCCCGACCGGCGCCGTACCGGACACCGCGGGTCCGGAGCTCGGTCACCAGCTCCTCGGCTTGGTAGGCCGCCACCCGCCACCGGTGCGAACCACGCGGCACGACCAGCGGGTCCTCGGGTGTCCGCACCTGCGACCACACTGCCCGGTGCAGCACCTCCGCCATCCGGGCATCGCCCTTGAGTACGTCGAGTGCCGCCGGACCGGGCGCACCCACCTTGACGTGGGCGACCAGCTCCTCGACGGTGGTCTGCTTGGCCTCGATCTCGCCCAGCGCGGGCAGCACGTCGCCGATGTAGCGCAGGAAGCTCGCGTTGGGGCCGACCACGAGCACTCCGGCCCGGCTGAGCTGGTCCCGGTAGGCATAGAGCAGGTACGCCGCTCGGTGCAGACCGACCGCGGTCTTCCCGGTACCGGGCGCACCCTGCACGCAGATCGTGTCCTCGACGCCGGCGCGGACGATGACGTCCTGCTCGGGCTGGATGGTCGCCACGATGTCCCGCATGGGGCCGGAGCGCGGGCGCTCGATCTCAGCGTCGAGGATGTCGCTGTGCTCCTCGACAGGAGCGGCGGAGGTCAGGTCCTCGTCTTCGAAAGCGGTCATCTCGCCGTGCGTGAAGCCGAACCGGCGCCGGGCGCCGACCCCCATCGGCTCGGTCCGGCTGGCCCGGTAGAACGGCACCGAGATGTCGGCCCGCCAGTCGATCACCATCGGCTCGCCCATCGCGTCGTTCACATGCCGGCGGCCGATGTGGAAGGTCTCCGGGGCGGGGTCGACGTAATCCAGTCGCCCGAAGAACAGCGGGACCTCCGGGTCGTCCTCCAGCTCCTTCATCCGTCGCCAGATCGCAGCCTTCAGGTACTCCTCGCTGACCCGGTCCGCGCTGTGGATCTCCAGTGCGCCGGTCTTCTCCCGCATCTGGGCCAGTGCGGCCCGGGAGGTCTTCAGATAGTCCTTCTCGGCCTGGAGGGTGTCGGACGTGTCTGCGGGCATGAGTGACCTCCGGCAGGGGGTGGGGAGCCCGGCTACGTTACTTGAGCACCTGCCGGATCGGTACCGAATTACGCGTCCTCGGCAGGTCACCCTGCAGCCCGCGCTGTAGCCCTCGCCGGAGCAGCAGCGGCAAGCAGGCAGCCAGCAGCACCAGCGCGACCAGTCCGTCCAGCCAGTAGTGGTTGGCGGTCATCACGACCACTGCGAACGTGATGATCGGGTGGGCGAGCCAGAGCCAGCGCCAGCGGGACCGGGTGATCAGAATCATCGACACGGCGATCAGGGCCGCCCAGCCGACGTGCAGGCTCGGCATGGCGGCGAACTGGTTCACCACGCTGCCGGCCCGATCCGCGCCGTACACGGACTGGTCGAACGCAAGACCGGTGTCGACGAAGCCGGGCATCATCCGCGGCGGTGCGAGCGGAAACGCGATGTGACCGATCAGGGCGAGTCCGGTGAGCGCAGCGATCGTCCACCGCACGTTCGAGTACGCCTTCGGTCGCCAGATGCTCAGCCAGAGCAGTACGGCGCCTGTGAGTGGCGCGTGCACCGAGGCGTAGTACAGGTTTGCTGACTGGACCAGGTGCGGGAAGTGGAGTGCCCCCTGCTGGATCGCCGCCTCGTTGGGCAGGTGGAGCCAGTTCTGAAACGACAGCACCTCGCGAGCGTGGTCGAAGGCGGACCCGGTATGTCTGGCCGCGATCTGCCGCCCGGCACTGTAGACGCCGAACAGCGTCGCCAGCAGCACCGCCTCTCGAATCACTCGCCAGACTGTCGCCCGACGCTGTTCCCCTAGTACCCCCACGCCCTCCAGCGCTTGCGTCCCCATACCTTTCGACGGTACCCGCCGTTCCCTCAGGTTTTGCCCAGGCGCAACCCTGACGTTGCCCTGGGCAACCCCCGAGGAACCGTCCGTGACACGACCGTCATGGCGCCGAGATCAGCCCTTGACGGCTCCGGTCAGCACACCCTTGGCGAAGTGCCGCTGCAGGAACGGATAGATCAGCAGGATCGGGACGATCGACACCACCAGGATCGCCATCTGGATCGAGGCCTGCGGCGGCAGCAGCTCCGTTCCCAGCTCGGCACTGCCCAGCTGGGTGTCGTTGATGACGTACGTCCGCAAGACCAGTTGCAGTGGCCAGAGCCTGCTGTCGTTCAGGTAGAGCAGTGCGGAGAAGAACGCGTTCCAGTACGACACTGCGTAGAACAGCCCGACCACCGACAACACCGCCTTCGACAGCGGCAGGACGACGTACCCGAAGATCTTGAGCTCGCTGGCGCCGTCCATCCGGGCGCTCTCGGTCAGTTCACCCGGCAGGTTCATGAAGAACGCCCGCAGCACGATCACGTTGAACGCACTGATCATCGTTGGCACGATCAGCGACCAGATGCTGTCCAGCAGGCCGGCGCCCTTCACCACGAGGTAGGTCGGGATGATGCCGGGCGAGAACAGCATGCTGAACAGCACCACCAGCAGAATCGGCCGCCCGGCCACAAAGCTCGGCCGGGCCAGCGCGTAGGCCAGCAGACACGACACGGTCAGGCTGAGCAGAGTGCCGACCACAGTGACGAAGACACTGACTCCCAGCGCCTGCGTCACCACACCGCCGGCGAACAACGACCGGTACGCCGCGAAGTCGACCGACTCGGGTAAGAGGACCAGTCCGCCGGACTCGGTGATCTGCTTGTTCGGTGCGATGCTCGTGGAGATCACTGCGACGAACGGGATGATCACGACAGCGCAGAACACCAGCAGCACAACGCCTTTGAGTACCCGGATCAACGGCTATACACCCCCTGCTCACCGAAGATGTGGGCGACCTTGTTCGCAGCCAGCACCAGGGCGACGCCGACGAGGCCTTTCACCAGGCCGACCGCGGCTGCGACGCCCCATGCGCCACCGAGCACGCCGTTGTTGTAGACGTAGGTGTCCAGGACCTCGCTGACGTCACGGCCGACGGCTTGCTGTTGCAGGATGATCTGCTCGAAGCCGACGGTCAGAGAGTCGCCCAGGCGCAGGATGAACAGCAGGATGATGATTCCGCGCAGTCCGGGCAGAGTGACGTGCCAGAGCTGCCGCCTCGGGCTTGCGCCGTCCACACTGGCCGCCTCGTACAGCTGCGAGTCGATCTGGGACAGCGCGGCCAGGAACAGGATGGTGGCCCAGCCGGTGTCCTTCCAGATGATCTGCGAGGTCAGCAGGACATGGAACAGCTCCGAGTTGCCGATGATGTTCAGCGTGCCCAGGTCGTGTGCGCGCAGGTAGTTGTTCAGCAGACCGCTCCCGCCGAGCATCTGCTGGAACAGCGCCACCACGATCACCCAGGACATGAAGTGCGGCAGGTAGAGGATGCTCTGGGCGATCCGCTTGATGCGCTCGGAGAACAGTGAGTTGAGCATCAGAGCCAGCAGAATCGGCGCGGGGAAGACGAACACCGACTGCAGGCCGGTGAGGATCAGTGTGTTCTTCAGGGCGCGCAGGAACGCCGGATCGCCGTTGAAGATCACTGAGAAGTTCGACCAGCCGACCCAGTCGCTGCCACCGATGCCCAGGAACGGCTGGTAGTCCTTGAACGCGATCACGTTGCCGAGCAACGGCACGTAGTGGAACGCGATGATCAGGGCAGCGCCGGGTAGCGCGAACAGCAGCAGCACCCGGTCACGGCCCAGCCGGTGCCAGAGGCTCATCTATTTCCCTGCCGTGTCGGCCAGTGCCTGCTCGAGCTCGGTGCGGATCTTGTCACCGCCCGCGGACTTCCAGTCCGCCACTCCACGCGCCCAGTCCGCGACAGGCTTCTTGCCCTGAACGATCTGGGACTCCAGGTCGGTCATGGTCTTCGCGAGCTGCGCCTGCTTCTTCGACTGCGTGTCGGAGTACAGGCCGTAGGAGGCATCGCGCACCGGGCGTTTGGCGACCTTCTGCTGTGCTGCGTGCTGTTTGCGCGGCACATCGGGCTTACCGGCCCAGTAGAGCGCCAGAGGTGAGTCGCTGATGTACTGCAGTCCGATACCGGTCTCGATGACACCAGTCTTCGACGGCACCGGATCCGTGCCCTGCAACGTGTAGTGGCGACCGGCAACGCCGTACTTGCGGAACAGGTACTCCTCGGTGCCGAACGGTGCGGCCATCCAGTTGGCGATCTTGAGCAGGGTGTCGGCCGAGTGCTTGCTGTCCTTGCTGAAGGCGGTGACGTTGTTCAGCGCACCACCCATCCACGGACTGCCCTCGCCACCGTCGAAGCCGGGGACATCGAGTGCGTTGACTGCGAACGAGTCGCCCGCGATGTTGTCGGCGTAGTACTGGTTCCAGGCGACGAAGCTGTCGTAGTCGAAAGCCGCAGTGCCGCCGTTGAACCACTGCTTGCGCGCACTGGCCTTGTCGTTGAACGCATCCGGGTTGATCACTCCGGCGGCGACCATCTTGCGCGCCGCCTCGAGCGCCTCCTGGTTTGCCTCGTGTTCGTAGCTGGAGCTGAACTTGCCGCCCTCCTGCTTCCAGACGTTCGGTACGCCGAGCATCTGGCGGATGGTGGAGAGCGGCACCCGGGTCCACGCCCACTTGTTCTGCTTGGCCGCGGTCAGCTCCGTGGCCAGGTCGAAGAACTCCTGGAAGCTCTTCGGTGCGGGGTTCTTGATGCCCTTCGCAGCCAGCAGGTCCTCGCGGTAGAGCGCGAGTGACGTCCGGGACATGCCACGCGGTACCGGCACGCCATAGATGGCGCCGTTGAAGACGCAGCCCTTCCAGAAGTCGGTCGGGATGCTGGCCAGGAACGGGTACTTCTTGATCGCGTCACCGGACAGGTGCTCGGTGAGGTCCAGGCACTTGGCCTTCACCAGGCCCGGGATCTGCGCGGTGTCGACGGGGATGTTGAGGATGTCCGGCAGGTCGCCGCCGGCGATCCGGGTGGCGAACTTGTCCTTGTACTCGTCGTTGGACGCCATGCTGATCTGCAGCTCGGAACCGAGCCGGTCGTTCAGGGCCTGCCAGAACTGGTTCCGGTCCGCCGCGGGCGGGATCGCGCCGGGGATGTTGGTCAGGAACGTGATCGGCTGACCGTCGCCGGGGACCTCGGTGATCGCGCGGATCGGCTTCGCGGGGTACTTCAGGAACGCGTCCAGGACCACGCCGTCGCCGGGCAGGTCCGGAGTGACTCCGGCGTACTTCGTGTACGTCGGCAGGGCGACGGCGCGGTTGGCGGCCGCCGTGTTCTTCGGGCCGGACGAGCAGCCGGTCATCGCGACAGCGGCGGCGGCCAGTCCACCGCCGAGGAACGTGCGTCTGCTGATGGACATTTTCAGGCCTCACCTTTTTTCAGACAAGCACTGTCAAGGGGAGGCCTCACGATGACATAGTACGTCCTATGTCTTCAAGACTCGGGATCGTCTTCGAGCCGGCCGGAAGCGGATTCCACACCTTCCGGATCCCGGCCGTGATAGCGCGCGGCGAGCTGGTCCTCGCCTTCTGTGAGGGCCGGCGGCACGGACCTGGCGACTCGGGAGAGATCGAGCTGGTACTGCGGCGGTCGCTGGACGGCGGTCGGACCTGGCTGCCGCTGCAGGTCGTGCTGGCGGTGCCCGGCAAGACCTGTGGCAACCCAGCGCCCGTGTTCGACCCGGCCAGCGGGGATGTCGTCCTGGTGTCAGTGCAGAACGGCGCCGAGGCAGCGGAGTCGTCACTGGCGCGGGGGAGCGACCCTGAGGACGGCAGGCGCGTGTTCGTCCAGCGCTCTGCCGACGCCGGTACGACGTGGAGTGCGGCCGTGGAGATCACCGCGCAGGTGAAACCGGCGGACTGGGGTTGGTACGCGACCGGACCGTGTCACGCGATCGCCTTGCGCAGTGGGCGCCTGGTGGTCCCGGCGAACCACTCGGCACTGCCGAACGGCGTGAACGGCGGTCACTGCATCGCGAGCGACGACGGCGGACACACCTGGTCGGTGGGGTTCGTCGATCGCAACGACGAGCCGGAGATCAACGCCAATGAGACTGCGGTCGCGGAACTCCCCGATGGCCGGCTGTACTTCAACGCTCGCAACCACCTCGGCACCGGACCGGCCCGGGTCCACGCGTGGTCGTCGGACGGCGGTGCCACGCTCGAGGCGCCGTACAAGGGGATCCCGGAGGTCACCGCGCCAGGGATCCAGGGGAGCGTGCTGGCGCTGCCCGACGGGCGATTGTTGCTCTCGACACCGACCGACCCGGCGGTCCGGCGAGAGCTGGCCGTCTTCGTGAGCTCCGACGCCGGTGCGTCCTGGGAGCCCTTGCTGGTCGTGCATCCCGGGATGGCCGGGTACTCCGATCTGGTGCTGCTGGCCGACGGGTCGGTGGGGATCTTCTACGAGGCCGGTGAGACCTCGTCATTCGCTGCACTGTGTTTCGCCAAATTCGCCCTTTGATCGTTGGGAGCTCGTCTTGCTGACTGGTGTCGTACCTCCGCTCGTCACACCACTCACTCCGTCGTACGACGTGGACACTGGATCGCTGGCCCGGTTGATCCAGTACCAGCTGACCGGGGGAGTCAATGGCGTGTTCGTTCTCGGCACCTCTGGTGAAGGGACGTTTCTGACCGACGAGCAGCGGCAGGTCGTGCTCGAGACCGTTGTGGGTGAGGTGAGTGGTCAGGTGCCGGTGCTGGCCGGTGTGATCGACACTTCGACCGCACGGGTCGGTGCGCATGTCTCAGCGGCTCTGAAGGCCGGTGTGGACGGGCTGGTCGCCACTGCTCCGTTCTATGCCGCAACTCATCCCGCGGAGATCGAGCGACACTTCACGCGGCTGGCCGCACTGGCGGGCGAGACGCCCTTGTATGCCTATGACATCCCGGTGCGGGTTGGGACGAAGCTGCCGACCGCACTGGTCATTTCACTCGCCAAGGCGGGGGTCATTGCCGGGGTGAAGGACTCCAGCGGTCAGGAGCCCAGTCTGCGGCGGCTGGTGATGGAACGGCGTGAGGCTGGGTTGAACGAGTTCGCGATCATGACGGGGTCCGAGGTAGCGGTCGACTCCGCACTGGCCTTCGGTGTGGACGGCGTCGTACCGGGCCTGGGGAACGTCGACCCGGCCGGCTACGTGCGGCTGTTCGGTGCGTCCAGTGCGGAGGCGTGGGACGAGCAGGAGCGGCTGATCCGGTTGTTCGACATCGTCGACGTGGCAGACCGGTCGCGGATGGGCGCCAGCTCGGCAGCGCTGGGTGCGTTCAAGGCTGCGCTCTACCTGCTCGGCGTGATCGACTGCCCGATCACTGCGTACCCTTCCGTCCCACTCGACGAGGAAGAGATCGCCGCACTTCGCCCTTTGCTGGACGAGGCCGGATTACACTGACGATCTTTACGGGAGGTGGACTGTCAGTGCAGAGGCCACGCGGTGCGGCGGGGAATCAGACCTTCATCCGCGACCAGATGAAGTCCTACATCCTCGAGCGCGGCCTGAAGGCGGGCGACCCGCTGCCGAACGAACAGGACCTGATGGCCCAGCTCGGCGTCGGCCGGCACCCCCTGCGTGAGGCGATGAAGGCACTGCAGGCGGTCGGCATCATCGAGATCCGCCACGGCTACGGCACGTATGTCGGTGAAGTGTCGCTGCAGTCGCTGGAGGACGGTCTGGCCTTCCGGATGTCCCAGTCCATGGCCGGCGACCTCCGGGACGTACAGAACGTCCTGGAGGTCCGCCAGGCCCTGGAAGTCGGTCTGGCCGACGATGTGGTCGCGTACTTCAGCCAGCACGGGTACGACGCGCTGGAGCCGATCGTCGGCCGGATGGAAGCCAAGGCGGCCGAGGGGGAGTACTTCCCCGACGAGGATTGGGCCTTCCACCAGGCGCTGTACGAACCGCTGGGCAACGCGTTGGTGATCGACCTGCTCAGTGTCTTCTGGCGCACCTTCGCCCAGGTCGACGTCCGGCTGCCGGGCGCTCGTTACTCACCCACCGACGCCGCCGCCTGGCACCGCGACCTGCTCGACAAACTCCGGTCCGGCGACCCGGACGCCTTCGCTCGCTCGATGAAGTCGCACTTCAACGGCATCCACACCCGGCTGACCGTCGAGCCGTAGTCAGGACGCCACCACTAGCAGGTTCGCCAGTTGTAAGCGGCCGCGACGAAGCCCCGGCCGGGCGGGATGAACGTCCAGTTACCGCCCTCGGCCGGCCGGCGAACGAGGAAGCTGCCGGCCGTGCCTTGGTACCGGCCGTTGCGGTTTCCGCTGGAGAAACCGTTGTCGACGATCCGCTGCCCGGCCCGGGCAAAGGTCGCCCGGTCGACCGAACCGTCGGGGTTCACCCCGCGGCTGCGCTGCCAGTTCACAGTGGCGAGGCGCGTCTGGTCGTCGAAGATGCCGTCCACGGCGGAAGCCGGCAGGTACCCGTCCGCGTGCAGGATGGTCTGCCACAGGCAGGTGACGTCGGAGGTGCGGTGCGTGCTGACATCGACGATGCCCTCGTCGTCCCAGTCACTGGTCAGCAGGCTGTCGCCGTAGACGAAGGGCTTGCCGGTGTAGGTACCGCTGGCGGTGGCGGGCGTGGCGAGGGCGATGCTGAGACCCAGTGCCAGCGCTACTGCGGTGGCCGGGGCGGCGGCCTTCCGGAGGACTCGTCGGCCGATGCTGTGCGAAGACATACGTGTTCCTTTGGGCGAGGAGGTGTGGGCGAGCAGGGCCGTCTAGTTGCTGAAGGCACCTGACTCTGCAGACGCTAGTGGCGGCCGGTCACAGAGTGTGCCGGTCGTTTGCCCCACAAACCGGTCTACCCTTGGTGCCGTGAGCCGGGCGCGGAACGGAGAGCCGATGGACGGGCCCGGCTCCAGCGAGCGTCTGCTGAATCGGACGCTCGAGCGGTACGGCGTCTGGCTCCGATCCACCGTGGTCGCCCTGTGCAGCGCGCTGGGCGTGGTATCGGCGGACCGGGCCGACATGCCGTTGGCGACGGCGCTCCTGGCACCTGCGCTCCTCGCCTGCGGAGTCCGCCTCTACACGCTGCGCCGCCCGCTGCCGTCGGCCGCACTGGGAATGGTGTCCCTGCTGTGGCTTGCAGATGGGTCCGTGGTCGTGCTGACCGGTCTGTCGCAGCCAGTGCTCGGTGGCGACGTGGCGGAGATGATGGTCGAGGCGATCATCGGCATCTGCATCATCACCTTCCAGCACGAGTGGGCGACGCGTCCGTGGGCCGGTGCTGCGCTGGGCGTGTTGGGAGCTGCCGCCTGCGAGCTGGGGGACATTTTGTCGGGGCACAGTCCGGACGCGATGCCCCTGCTGCGGCTCGCCGTACTGGGTGCTCTGTCGAGGGCCGCCTACCTCATCGTCCGGGCGCGGGCCAGAGCCGCTGATCGGTCGGCCGCGCTCAGTGCAGCGGCTCGACGGGAGGCTGAGGTCGCCGCTGCGCGGAGAGCAGCCGAACGCGAGTACCTGGCTACGTTGCACGACACGGCGAGTGCCACGCTGCTGATGGTGTCCCAGGGTGATGGGCGGGACTGGTCCTGGCTGCCTGCACGTGCTCGTCAAGATCTGGAAGCTCTGTCCGCGGTGCCGGCCTTCGGCACCGGGAGCGTCGATCTCGCGGCGCTGCTCGCCTGCGTGCCAGCAGGCGAAGGGCCGGCCAGAGTGCGACTGACGACCACGATCGACAGCCCGCTGGTGATTCCGTCGGGCCCTGCGCTCGCGATCTTCAACGGGGTTCGCGAGGCCGTCAGCAATGTGTCCCGCCATGCCGGGGTGCGGGAAGCAGAGCTGCGGGCCTGGCGTGCGGACGACGACGTCGTTGTCGAACTGACCGACGCAGGGCGAGGCTTCGACCCCGAATCCGTTCCGCCGCGGCGCCGGGGCATCAAAGGCTCCATCATCGGCCGGATGCAGGCAGTCGGCGGCTCCGCTGCTATCACTTCTCTTCCTGGCAACGGAACACGCGTGCAGTGGCGCTGGCATGCTCCGGCCCAGCAGTTGCCGGCAGGCACCCTGCAACCACCTCGCGCCCGGGCACGCACGGCTCTCGTCCAGCTCATCCGCAAGCAGTTACTGCACGGGGCACAACTGGCCGCGCTGCTCATCAGCCTGTTCTCGCAGTTCACGCTCTCGCTGCACCGACTCGTGTCGTACCAGGATGTGTACCGCCCGGCCTGGGCGCAGACGGCGGCTTTCGGCTGCCTTGCGGCCGTTGCCGGGATCGGTGCGTTCTATTTGCTGCGTGGCAAGCAGATTCCGCCGCCGGTGCGCTGGTGCAGCCTCGGTGCGGTGCTGGCCGTTTCGGTGATCGGCGCGTTCACACTGCCGCCGGACCGGTTGGCAGGTGCGGCGGACTGGTCGTTCGGGCTGGTCGGCTGGTATGCGCTGTTTCTCCTGGCAGACCTGCGCCTCAGGTGGTTCGCCGCGTTCCTCGGAGTGCATGTCGGAATCACTGTGATCGTGGTGCTGCTGGCGGGGGCGCCGACCACCGCGGAGGCGATCGGCCTGGGCATCCGTGCGATCTCCGACTGTGGCTTCCAGCTCTCGGTCGGGTTCCTCCTGACCAGGCTGCTCCATGGCACCGCACCGGCCGCTGGGATCGCGGCTGAGCAGGAGGAGGAACTGCGGACCCGGGAACGCATCCAAGAGGACATGCAGCGTGATCACAAGGACCGGTACCGCGCACTGACGGCGACGACTGTGCCGCTGCTCGTCGGCCTGGGACACGGCGTACTGAGTCCGCATGACGAGGAGGTCAGGCTGCGCTGCGGTGTGGAAGCAGCCCGGATGCGCCGCCTGTTCGCCGAAAGCGATGCCGTCTCCGACGCGTTGCTGAACGAGGTGCGGGCCTGTATCGAGGTGGCCGAGCACCAAGGGGTGACAGTAAGCCTGGCAGTCCGAGGCCGGCCGGCTGAGGTCCCGGTCTCAGTACGGCGGGAGCTGGTGGACCCGGTGGCCGTCACTCTCGGCCGAACCCGCTCGACGGCCCGGGTGACAGTCGTATGGACACCCGGCGCCGTACGGGTGAGCGTGGTCAGCGAGGATGGCGCCACTCGACAGACCGCTGAAGCGGACAAGCAGGCCACGGACGTGCAGGTGACTGTCGTCAGGACGACGCGCGGCGCAAGTGTGTGGGTGGAAGCCAGTTGGAGACAGCCGGCGCTAGCGAGAGTGGCCTGACATGAGTGACAGCGGACCGGTCAGTGTGGTGGTGATCGACGACCATCCGGCGATCCTGGCCGGAATCGAGGCCTGGTACGCCGCATCCCCGCGACCCATCACGGTAGTCGCGGCTGGTGACTCCGTGCGCGAGGCCTGGACCGAGCCGGGCAGTACGGCTGATGTGGTCGTGCTTGATCTGCAGCTGGGCCAGGGCGGCCCTGCCTTCGGCAGTCTGCGCAGACTGGTCGATGCCGGTCGTCAGGTGGTCGTCTACTCGATGCGGGACGACGACAAGACTGCGCTCAACTGCTTGGACCTGGGAGCGGCGACCTTTCTCACCAAGAGCGAAGGCCGGCAGCACCTGGTCGAGGCGACTCTCGCAGCGGCTGATGACCGGCCCTACATGCCGCCTGCCCTGGCCGGCGCTCTGGGGACAAACGCTCGGCCCGACCGGCCGCAGCTGTCGGTGCGCGAGGAGAACGTCCTCATCGAGTGGTTCCAGTCGGAGTCCAAGGAGCTGGTCGCGCAGCGCCTCGGTCTGTCCGTCCGGACGGTCAACTCGTACCTGGACCGGGTGCGGATCAAGTACGCCAACGTCGGCCGCCCGGCGCGGACGAAGGCCAGCCTGGTCGCCCGCGCCGTCCAGGATGGCCTGGTGGACGTCGACGACCTCTGAGCTCAGCTCTCAGGCGAACAGGTTTTCCGCGTCGACGATGGTGTAGGCGTAGCCCTGTTCGGCGAGGAAGCGCTGCCGGTGGGCGGCGAACTCGGCGTCGATGGTGTCGCGGGCGACGATGGAGTAGAAGCGGGCGGTGCGGCCGTCGCCCTTGGGGCGCAGGACGCGGCCGAGGCGCTGGGCCTCTTCCTGGCGGGAGCCGAAGGTGCCGGAGACCTGGATGGCCACTGAGGCCTCGGGGAGGTCGATGGAGAAGTTCGCGACCTTGCTGACGACCAGGCGGTTGATCTCGCCGGTCCGGAAGGCGTTGAACAGGCGCTGCCGCTCCTTGACCGTGGTCTCGCCCTTGATCACCGGACAGTTCAGCCGCTCGCCCAGCTCGTCGAGCTGGTCGATGTACTGGCCGATCACGAGCAGTGGCTCGCCGTCGTGGTGCTCGGCGATGCGCTTGACCAGCCGGGACTTGGCCGGTGTCGATGCGGCCAGGCGGTAGCGGTCCTCGGGCTCGGCGGTCGCGTACACGAACCGCTCGGTCTGCTCCAGGTCGACCCGCACCTCGATGCAGTCGGCCGGGGCGATCCAGCCCTGAGCCTCGATGTCCTTCCAGGGTGCGTCGTACCGCTTCGGGCCGATCAGGGAGAACACATCACCCTCGCGACCGTCCTCACGAACCAGAGTGGCGGTCAGACCGATCCGGCGGCGGGTCTGCAGGTCGGCGGTCATCCGGAAGATCGGTGCGGGCAGCAGGTGCACCTCGTCGTACACGATCAGGCCCCAGTCGCGGGCGTCGAACAACTCCAGGTGGGTGTAGACGCCCTTCCGGCGCGTGGTCATCACCTGGTACGTCGCGATCGTCACCGGCCGGATCTCCTTGCGGGCACCGGAGTACTCGCCGATCTCCTCCTCGGTCAGGCTGGTGCGCTTGAGCAGCTCGTCCTTCCACTGCCGCGCGGACACCGTGTTGGTGACCAGGATCAGCGTGGTCGCGGACGCCTGTGCCATCGCGGCAGCTCCGACGATCGTCTTGCCGGCACCGCAGGGCAGTACGACGACGCCCGAGCCACCGTGCCAGAACGACTCGACCGCCTGCTCCTGGTACGGCCGTAGCTCCCAACCGTCCTTCACCAGCTCGATCTGGTGCGCCTCACCGTCGACGTACCCGGCGAGGTCCTCAGCCGGCCAGCCGAGCTTCAGTAGCGTCTGCTTGAGGTGACCGCGCTCCGACGGGTGCACCAGCACGGTGTCGTCGTCGACCCGCGCGCCCAGCATCGGCTTCACCTTCGCCGAGCGCAGCACCTCCTCCAGCACTGGCCGGTCGGTCGTCACGAGCACCAGCCCGTGTTGTGGGTGCTTCTCCAGCCGCAGCCGCCCGTAGCGATCCAGCGTCTCCGCAATGTCCACCAGCAGCGAGTGCGGCACCGGGTAGCGGCTGAAGCGCAGCAGTACGTCGATCACCTGCTCGGCGTCGTGCCCGGCGGCCCGTGCGTTCCACAGACCGAGCGGAGTCAGCCGGTAGGTGTGCACGTGCTCAGGAGCCCGCTCCAGCTCGGAGAACGGCGCAATAGCCTTCCGGCACTCCCCAGAATCCGGATGTGCAGTCTCCAACAGCAGAGTCTTGTCCGACTGCACGATCAACGGCCCGTCCGTCACCCGTTACTCCCCACGCTCGATGCCCGACCCTCCATTGTGCCCCTCCCCGCCAAACCGCTGGTCAGCCTTCGACTGCGCGGGCGCTGGAGATGCGGTGCAGGGCGTACGTGTGGGGCTGGTTCGTGCTCGGGTCGTAGGCAGTCAGCCAGCCGTCGGCCACGCGGGTGGGCTCGACGATGCGCTCGGAGGCTGTGCCGTTGTGGTCGACGTACGAGATCCAGGTGCGGCTGTGAGCCTCGGCGGCGTTGGTGAGGACGGCGATAGTTTCGGCAGGAGCCGTGGGCTCGGAGGCGACGTCGTCGGCCGGTCGGTCTGCGGCCAGGCGGTCGCCAGCGCGCACCTTCTCGATGACGGCCTTCACCTGGTCGTCGGTGAGGTCCACTGCGCTGTCGGCGAAGTCCCGGCTGGTACGGCGGCGTGGCGGGTCACCACGTCGAGTCGCAGCCGTGCTCACGTGCACCACGCCGTCGAAGGTCTCGGCCAGCGGAGCCAGTCCGGCATCACGCAGTCGGCTCAGCACCACGTCTGGCGGCGACGGTGACACGACCACGGTCGGTGCCAGCCGGCGGAAGCGAACACCGGGCAGGTTCGAACTGATCAGGTGGGTGAGCACGTCCTCGTCATCACACCGCAGGTACGTCGACGCCGTACCCAATCGCAGTACGCCGTGGCGTCGGGCAACGTCGTCGATCAAGTAGGCCAGCGGCTGTGGGACCGGTGTGCGGGAGTGCTCGGCCAGCCACTTGTGCAGTTGGTCGGCAGTCCGTCCGAGGTCGAAGGCACGCCGTACCGAGCCCTCACTGAAGCGGTAGACCGCAGCGCCACCCTGCGACTCGACATCCGCCATGGCGGACAGGTCGTCCTGCACGGATCGCACCAGCGGGCCGGGAGCCACCGCGGTCAGGTCGGCCTGCAGGAGGATCTCGGACACCGGCTCTGGCACCAGCGGGCTGATTGCCTTGGCCAGCTCGTCGACTGTGGGCTCCTGCTCGAGCAGCGGCCGCCCGTGCGTCGCCAGCGAGCCCAGACCGGTCAGTCCGAGCAGGGCGGCTTCGTTGATCGCCCACTCGACCAGCTCGTCGCGGAACTGCCCACCGCGCCGCGGGCGATGCCAGGCCACCCAGGTCACGACCGAGTGTGTGGCGGGTGCGATACCTGCCGGAGTTTCGCCCAGTGCATTCAGGGTCAGCACTCGGACCTCAGGAGCCAGCAAACGCTCCAGGTCGGGTGCCAGCGCGTTGATGAGCCGCTCGCGCGCGGCAGCTGTAGAACCGCCTGAGTCGCGGCGACCGATCAGACCGATTGCCCGCAGTCCGCCGAACCAGGCCGTCACGAGCTGGGCCCAGCGATGTGCGAGGTCCAGCTCAAGCCAGTCGTCGTACGCGTTGGTCGGTAGCCAGAGCTCGTTGGTCCCGACCTCGACGGACGCGACCAGTCCGGCGGCGTACGCGATCTCAAGCACGGCACCGGTGTTGGACTCCTCCGCACCGATCTTTCCGGCCAGGCTGCGCAGCTCACGGACACCGATGCCGCCGGTACGCAGTACCGGCGGCGGTTCGAGGCCAAGCTGCTCCAGCGCCCGGTCGACTTGACGCACCAGGTCCAGCGCCGCACCGGCTGCAGCTCGGTCGACGATCGACGCCGTCACCGTCTTGCCGTCCAGCGGAGGCGGTGTGGGCCGCGTCGACGCGAGCACACGCCCGCCACGCAGATGCAGACCGATCTGCCGTGGCAGGACCACCGTGTTCGGATCACGCGGTACGACGAGACCGCGGGCGAGCAACCGCTCCACCGGGGTCCGGGCGGACGCGATAGTCACCGGACGCTCGGCCTTTTCGACCGTTCCGGTCGGGGGACCCCAGGTGAGCTTGTCGAGCACCTCACGTGCTTCCGGGCCGGCTTCGGCGATCAGCTTGTCCAGATCGCCGAAGTGCCGCGTGGTGATCGGGCCCAGACCTGCGGGCGTCGGGCCGAGCAGCTCGTGGACGGCCCGGATCGGCCGCAGGTCGTCCTCGGTACCCCAGACCAGCGCCAGGTCCAGCAACTCGGCCACCCGGGGCTGAACGATCTCCACCGGCTGGTCGACGCCAGCAGCCAGGTCGGCCAGGGTGACCGGCTCCGGCAGCGCCGACAGTGACTCCAACAGGTCGACACCGAACTCGTCGAGCCGATTGATCGCCCGCGCCGCCGAGGCGTTCGTGGTGGCCCGAGCTGCCAGCTGGCTGGTGTCGGCCGGGAGCGGCGTCGCCAGATCAGGCCGGTGCCGGAGCAACGTCCCGAGGGCAGCGTCGTCCCAAGTTCGCAGCGCCTCGGCGAGGGTGCGTGGGCGGTAGCGCTCGGACGTGGTCATCCCTCCAACGGTACGGCGCATCCGACCCGATCACTAACCGCATGTCACTCCGCGGCCCCAGCGAACCCGATCCGGCGGAACCCGATCCGCTCGTAGACCGCTGCCACCGCGTCATTCTCCGCTGAGAGCAGTAGCAGCTCCACACCGTTGTCGAAGGCGTGCTCGGTGAGCGCTGAGGTCACTGCGGCCGCCAGACCGCGCCTCCGCATCGAGGGCAGTGTGGCGACACCCACGATCTCCGACGCTGTCCCAACCGGCTGGTGCTGCCCGGTGGCGACCATGCCGTCGTCGGTGAACGCTCCGGCCGACACCGTCACACCGCGGCTGATCCGGTCCGTCACTCCTGCGACTAGCTTGTCGGAGAGCTCAGCCGCGGCAGCGTCCCGCTCAGAGTGGCCGCCGGCGCCGACTGCGGTTCCGGGGTCGCCGAAGGCGAGCTGCTGAACAGCCCGTCCCTCTCGGACCAGAGCGGCGTCGGCCGGAAGAATCTCCACCCGTGCGTCCACCGTCACCGGCTTGAAGTCCGCCCGGTCCATCACCAGCAGTGGGTGCTCGATCACCGTCAGCCCGGCCGCAGTCGCTGCTGGACCCAGCGACGGGCACGCCTCGACAACCCACTCGAAGTTCAGCGGCAGCTCCAGTTCGGCGCACCGGGCTCGCACGGCCTCGACATCTGCCGGCTCGACGGTCACACCGGCACGGGGACGCGCGTAGTACGGCCAGATCGTCGTACTGCGGAACAGCGTGAACGGCCCGACCTCCTCAGGTTCGGCCCCAGAGAGCGGAGCGGCATGCAGGTACTCGTCAACGCTAGTGATCACGGCACGCAGTGAACCACCGCTCCGGGGGCAGCGCCACGCAATTGTCTCCCACCCCAACGGCCACCTTGAGCACCCACCAACCACATCCGCCCTGCCCCAGCGACTGAACCGTGCTCAAGGTGGGCTGGTCGGCCGACCTTGTGCACCCGTCAACCGCATCCGCGCTGCCCGAGTGGTTGAACCGTGCTCAAGGTGATCGTGGCGCCGCCTTGGGCACGCATCAACCACGTTCGCGCTGCCCCAGCGACTGGACCGTGCTCAAGGTGATCCGCCCGGGCGACCTTGGGCACGCGTCGACCGCGTTTGGGGTGTGCGAGTGGTTGAACCGTGCTCAAGGTCCGCGGTGGTGTGTGTGTCGAGGTCCGGTCGTCGGCTTCGACCTAGGGGTAGAGACGACGAGCTGGAGGACTTCGATGGAGCATGTGACGTCTGTTGACGGTACGGCGATCGCCTACGAGCGACTGGGTAGCGGGGAGCCGGTGATCCTGGTGCCGGGCGCACTGTGCGACCGGAACGCGCTCAAGCCGCTGGCGCTTGCATTGGCCGGTGAGTTCGACCTGATCACCTACGACCGGCGTGGCCGCGGTGACTCCGGCGACAACGCGCCGTACGGGGTGGAGCGCGAGGTGGAGGACATCGCGGCGCTCCTCGCCGCGATCGGGGGCCAGGCCGCGATCTACGGACACTCGTCCGGCGCCGGGCTGGCGGCGGTCGCCGCGAGCAGCGGGCTCCCGTTCACCAAGGTGGTGCTGCACGAGCCGCCGTACGGGCCGGACGACGTCGACTCCAGCGAGGACGGTGCGCAGGTCCTCGAGCTGCTGCGGGAAGGCCGCAATCAGGAGGCAGTCGAGCACTTCCTGCTGATGGCCGGCATGACGCAGGCAGAGGCCGTCGAGCTTGCCGCTGGGCCCGGTGTCGCCGAGTTGGCGCCGACACTCGCCTACGATTTCGCCGTGATGGACTACGGCGCTCCTGGTGGGCGGTTGCCGGTCGAGCTGCTGGCAAAGATCACCCAGCCCGCTCTGGTGCTGGCCGGCACCGCCTCACCGCCGTTCATGATCGACGCGGGCTACCGGGTCGTGAAGCAACTCCGGGCGGCCGCGCTGATCGAACTCGCCGACCAGAACCACGTCGTACCGCCGGAGTTCCTCGCACCCGTCCTGCGGTCGTTCCTGCAGGGCAGCGTCAGTCGGCGATGATCTCGATCGACACCTTGTCCGCATAGAACGCCACGTGGTCGCGGATATCGACGACCGCGTCGTACGGCTGCTCGTAGGTCCAGACCGCGTTCACACCGGCCTCGCCCGCGGGCAGGACGCTGTAGTACGACGCGTCGCCCTTGTACGGGCAGTACGTCGAGTGCTCGGTGCGCTCGAGCAGGGTGAAGTCGACGTCGTCCCGGGGGATGTACTGCACCGCCGGGTACGTCGACTCCTGCAGGGACAGCGCATCACGGGTGTCCGCGAGCACCTGGTCACCGAGCTTCACCACCACTCGGTCCGGGTTCTTCGCCACTGTGATCGGGTGGTCCGCGCCTGGGAACTTCCGAGTCTTGTCAGCCATAACCCGTGCCAACCACAGGCCGGCCGACCGCATTCCCCTACGGCTGTTCGAGCTCCACGACCAGGCACGGGCCACCGTCGAAGGCGCCGCCGTCGATACCGAGCACCAGGCCGTCGGCGTACAGGTGGGGGCCGGTGAGGAACTCGGGGGAGATGTGGAGCATGTCGGCGACGATGCTGTGGCCGTGCACGATCCGCCGGCCGCCGAGGGCCTGGAGCATGATCCGGGCCACCTCCGGACCGCTCTCACCGCGGAACGCGTAGCGCGACGTCATCCGGCGCCAGATCTCCCACCAGACCACGATGTCGTCGTTGTGCAGGTCGGTGTGGGCGCGGGTGTTGATCTGGTCGAGAGTGTCACCCCACTCGACGTACTCCGCGGTGTCGGAGTGCATCAGCAGGTGGTCGGCGTCCAGGGCGAGCAGTGGCTGCTCTAGCAGCCAGGCGGCGTCGTCGTCGGTGAACAGCTCCTGATCGCGGTCCTGGCCGCCGTTCAGCGCCCAGGAGCGCTCGAAGCTGCGACTGGTGATGCCCTCGTGCGGGACGAAGGTGTCGCCGAACTTGCGCATGCCCAGCGCGAGGATCTCGTGGTTGCCGAGCAGCACGTTGACCGCACCGGCCGGTGCCTGCTCGACCAGACCGCGGACGTAGCGCAGCGCGCCGATCCCGTCCGGGCCCCGGTCGAAGAAGTCACCGAGCACCCACAGCCGCGCATCCGTGCCCGACCAGTTGCCGTCGGCATCGGCCAGCCCCGCCGCCAGCAATGACCCCTTCAGCTTCTCCGGATGCCCGTGGATGTCACTGACGGCAAAAACGCGCGTCATGTCAGCCCCGAACCGTCAGCACGATCAGTACGACGTTCAGCGCGGCGACGGCGGTTGCTACCAGGCATGCGGTGAGAGTAGTCGCTCTGCGGTTGACCAGGTGGCCCATGACGCGCCGGGTCAGGCCCAGGAGAAGTGGACTTCAAGTGATACCTCGACGGAGTGATCGCCCGGGGTGATGTTGATCGCAGCGGCGTCGAAGGCCTTGGCTGCACCGGCCATGGCCACCTCGCGGATGGGGGCGTGGCTGTAGGTCTCGCTGATCGCAGTGACCGAGCCGAGCGAGTATCCGGCCAGATGCGCGAGCTCTGTGCCCTTTTCCTGCGCCTGGCGGAAAGCCAGCTCGCGGGCACGCGTCAACAGCGCAGACTTGTCCTGTACGTCGAACTGCAGCGACTGCAGCCCCAGACTGTTGCCGGCTGCGTCCACGGCCGCATTGAGCAGCGTGCCGAAGCCGGTGAGGTCTTTGGTGGTCACGGTGAGCTGGTGCGAGCCGCGAAACGCCGCGGCGGTCCCCGGCTCGCGGTATTCCTGGTAGACGTTCACTGTCGTCGTATTGATGTCGTCCGCCTCGAGACCCTGCCCACGCAGCGCTGCGATCACAGCGTCCGTGCGCTCGGCCACCTGCGCGACGGCGGCAGCCACATCCGGTGCGACGTGTTCGACACTCAAGGACACCCGAAGTACGTCGGGCGCCGTGCTGACCTGACCTGATCCGACAACCGTTACCCCAGTTTCCATGACAGTTAGTCTGACACTTCCCGCAAGGCACCGGAGTCTGCTCAGGTGGTGTCATGCGTAGCCGAATCGTCACCGCCACCGTGCTCGCCGGTCTCCTGCTCACCGGCCTCAGCACCGCCGAAGCCACCGGACGGGACGCCGACGTCACCCGGGCCTTCGTCGCCACCAATCGCAGTACGGCGTGGACCCAGGTCGCGCGCATCCCACTGCGCTTCCCGACGTACCACCCGCAGGGCTTCGCCCTGGTCGGCGATCTGATCTTCCTGTCGAGTGTCGAGGTCCTGGAACCGCCGGTGAAATACCCGGTGCCCGTCGACGGCTACGACCGCTCACCGGGGAAGGGGATCGGGCACCTGTTCGTTCTGGACCGGCAGGGCAACCTGAAGAAGGACATCCGCCTCGGCGAAGGTACGGCGTACCACCCGGGTGGCATCGACTTCGACGGACGTGACGTGTGGATCCCGGTAGCGGAGTACCGGCCCAACTCGCGGGCGATCGTGTACACAGTCGACCCGAAGACCTACCGGGTCACCGAGCGCTTCCGCGCCAACGACCACGTCGGCGGGGTGGTCCGCGACCGCACCACCGGACAGGTTCACGGAGTGAGCTGGGGCTCGCGCACTCTCTACAACTGGACCCCCACCGGCCACCGCCTCGAACGCGTCGCCAACGAGAGCCACCTGCTCGACTACCAGGACTGCGACTACGTCTCCCGAGGCAAGCAGCTCTGCGGCGGCGTCACGAGTCTCCCCGGCCCCAAAGGCTCCTACGACCTAGGCGGTCTCGCACTCCTCGACCTCCGCAGCAACCGCATCCTGCACGAGATCCCCTTCCCCTACTTCTCTCCCACCGGCCGCAACGCCACCCGCAACCCAGTAGCCCTGGAAACCACTCAGGACAAGCTCCGCCTCTACACAGCTCCTGACGACGGCGAGGACCCCACCGGCACCGAGATCCAGATCTACGAGTCGCCGCTCAACTAGCTCTGTGTCAGCTAGCCCTGGGAATGATGCGGGCCGGGATGTCGTGGAGGTGGCAGAGGGCGAGCAGGGCGGTGCCGTCGATGAGTTGGAGCGGTTTGCCGGTGGCGAACTGGTAGCTGGTGGGCCCGAAGCCGCTGGTGGTGATGAGGATGCCTTTGGTGGCGCCGGCGTCGAGGACCGTGCCGAAGAGGTCGCGTACGGCGGAGGGTGGGACGGTGCGGGTCCAGAGCTTGGCCTGGACGACGAACTTGCCGCCGGTGATGGGGCGCGGGTCGTAGGCGACGCAGTCGATGCCGCCGTCGGTGCCCAGCCGGAACAGGCGAGTCTCCAGACCCATCCGGGTGAGGAGGTTCTGGACCAGGTGCTCGAAGGACTCGGGGCTCAGGTCCAGCAGGTTGGGCCGACTGTCGATCTCACTGAGGACGTCGATCGGCTCGACCGTGCGCGGGTCGGCCAGGTCGAAGTCCAGCACCGGCTCGACCGGCTGTAGCTCTTCTGGGTGCCGTGAGACCTCAGCGGCGAAGTAGTGACGTACACAGGCGACCGGGTCGAGCTGGTCGAGCACCAGCGCCTGGAACTGCTCACGCGTTGCCCGCAACGTGATCAGACACGGCCGGACGGTCTGCCCGGTCGGCAGATCCACCGACTCGACCATGCCGTTGAACACCACGGTGTCGACGACGCCGTACCGATCACTGCCGAAGACGAGGTGCAGTGCGCGCAGTGCGAGCTGAGCGACCAGCTGCTGGTAGAGCAGCCGCACCTCCTTCTCCGGTCGCGGTACCGCGACTACTGCGTCGGCCGCGCGGTCATACCGGTACGACGCCTCAGCCGGTACGACGCTCATGTCCGGCAGGTCCCATTCGATCGCCAGCAACGTGGACTCCGGCACGTAGCCAACCCGACGCCGACGGGGGAAGTCCAGCGGTTCCGTCACTCGCTCCAATGCTTTCGTGAAGTACCGGGTCACCGCAGCGCGGTCGTGGCTCTCCACTGCGCGCTGGTACGCATCGACGCGAGCGTGCTGCTCAGCGGTGGCGTCGTCCAGCCGGCGCTGCTGCTCGACCTGCTCGCGCTGAGCACGGGTCACCCGGTCACGGCGGTTCTCCTCGGCGGCGCGGTGCCGCTCGATCGCCTCCGCGAACCGGTCTTCGGCCGCGGCCAGCCGCCGCGCATACCGGCGCTCGGCGCCCCACCAGCGGAACCGTCCGGGCTCCTGGGGCAGGAACGCGTCCCAGACGGGTCCGGGACGCGCTGTCAGATCGGCTGCCTCGACGGCGGGCGGGGCGCGCCGGGGCGCGCGTTTGAGGGTCTGCAGATCGGTGCCGTGCACATCGATCGCGAGTGTGCTCGCCAGGACGTTGCCCAGGTCCCGGACGCGTTCGCTCACCGCAGCGGTCCGTTGTGCCGCTTCGGCGGTACGTCCGGGCGGACGGTCGCTGCGGTGCTGACCTTCGGCGGATCGGCCCATCGCCTCACACCTCTCCCGTCCACTGTAACGGTCCAATGACTCAGCGCGACCGATGTGACGGAGAGTTGGCAAGGACATTGCTTGCCGTCCACCCCCTGTTTCCTGCCGCACGTGCACCTGCAGAAGCCGTTGCCTGTATGAGAGATCTGTAATGTTCCGCTCATGCGGTTCTTCAGCTCGGATCGCAGGGTGTGAGAGTGCGATCTCCTCGAGTGGTCTACGGACTGGTCGCCGTCGTGCTGGCGGTGGCCGGCTTCGTGCTGCCGCGCTGGCTGGCCGAGCAGTCCGGCCCGGAGCTGGGGGAGACCGTTGTCGTCACCCCCGGTACGGCGGGCCCGACCGCGCAACCGCCGTCGACGCGGCCGCGGCCGACCGCTCCGGGGGCGGGGCCGGTGTCACCCGCTCCGGTGCGAACAGCAGGCGACGATGTCGATGACGGTCCGGACGACACGGATGACGACGGCCCGGACGACGATGGCTGACCGGAGACGCGGTTGAGGCGCCCGGTGCCCAGTGCGCGCGTTCGGATCATCTCCTGGATGTTGGGCGTGCTCGCACTGGCCATGGTCATGGTCGTCTTCGTGACCTGGCAGGTCCTGTCCGCTCGCTCCGATGCCTCGGCGGACCGGGAGCTGAGCCATGAGGCGGCCAAGTTCCGCGGGTTCGCCACCACTCCGGACGCAACGGCCCTCCGAACACCGGAGGAGTTGTTGGAGCGCTGGCTCCAGCTGAACCTGCCCGACGACTCCGAGGCGTTCTTCACCATCGTCGACGGCCGCCCGTACCGGCGTGGGCAGGGCACTCCGCCCGCACGCCTCGACACCGACACCGCCTTCATCCAGCGCATCGCCGGTGCCACCGAACCGACGTACGGGTGGGCTGACAGCTCAGCGGGCAAGGTCCGGTACGGCGTCCTGCCGGTGCGGGTGGGCGACCAGCCGGTCCGGGCGCAGCTGGTGGTGATCGAGTTCCGCGACCTGATCGCGCAGCCGTCGGAGGACGCGGCCCGGGCGTTGGCGGTGGTCGGTGCGATCACCCTGGCTCTGGCAGCTGTCGCCTGCTGGCTGATCACCGGGCGAGTGCTCGCTCCGATCCGCCAACTGCGCAGTACTGCCGAACAGATCAGCGAATCCGACCTGCGGCGCCGGATCCAGGTAGTCGGCACGGATGACGTCGCTCAGCTCGCTCGCACGTTCAACACGATGCTGGACCGGCTGGAGGCGGCCTTCCTCACGCAGCGGGAGTTCGCCGACAACGCGGGCCACGAGCTGCGGACGCCGATCACCGTGATCCGGGGACACCTGGAGCTCATGAGTGACGACCCGGACGACCAGGAGCAGACGAAGGCACTGGTACTCGACGAGTTGTCCAGGATGAACCGGATGGTCGATGACCTGCTGGTGCTGGCCAAGAGCGACCGCCCCGACTTCCTGGCGCCGGGTGAGGTCAACCTGACCGAGCTGGTTGTAGAGGTCGTGGCCAAGGCACGTCCGCTGGCAGAGCGGCAGTGGCGAGTGGACGAGACAGCCGATGCGGTGGTGATCGCCGATGGTCAGCGGCTCACCCAGGCGCTCATGCAGCTGGTCGCGAACGCCGTCCGGCACACACAGGCGGGCGACCGGATTGCCGTCGGCTCCCGGCTGCAGAACGGACAGGTGCTGCTGTGGGTCGCCGACTCGGGCAGTGGCGTACCAGCCGCCGACGCCGAGCGGATTTTCAGCCGGTTCGTCCGTGGTGACGACCAGGTCCGAGCCGAAGGCGCTGGGCTGGGGTTGTCGATCGTCCGATCCATTGCGCAGGCACATGGTGGCGAGGTCCGAGTGGCCGAGCAGAGCGCTCCAGGGGCTCGCTTCGAACTGACTCTGCCGGAGGTGCGTGGATGAGCCGGATTCTGATCGCAGAAGACGAGGAACGGATCGCCTCCTTCGTCGAACGAGGCCTGCGGGGCAACGGGTTCGTCACCACAGTCGTAGGCGACGGCGAAACGGCGTACACAGAGGCTGTCAGTGGTGCGTACGACCTGCTGGTGCTGGACATCGGACTGCCACGAGTGGACGGCTTCACAGTGCTCAGAAGGTTGCGGGAGGCCAGAGTCTCGATGCCGGTGGTGATCCTGACCGCCCGGGACAGCGTGCGGGACACGGTGGCCGGACTGCAGGGCGGTGCGGACGACTACCTGGCCAAGCCGTTCGCGTTCGAGGAGCTGCTGGCCCGGATCAGGTTGCGCCTGCGCACCGACAGCCCCGGTACGCCGGACGCCACGGTCCTGCGCGTTGGTGACCTCGAACTGGACCTGCGCACCCGGCGTGCAGTCGTCGGCGACCGCAGTGTCGACCTGACCGCCCGGGAGTTCCTGCTCGCGGAGATGTTCTGCCGGCATCCGGATCAGGTGCTGTCCCGCGAGCAGCTGCTCTCACAGGTCTGGGGCTTCGACTTCGACCCCGGCTCGAACGTGGTCGACGTCTACATCCGCTACCTGCGCCGCAAGCTCGGCCAGGAACGGATCGAGACTGTTCGCGGCATGGGCTACCGGCTGTTGCCTTAGAACCCTCTCATCAGCGGCTCAGACCGGTCTCACGGTTGCGGACCAGGGTGGAGACATCACCAAGTCCCCCAAGGAGGAACCATGAGTGGTCTGGCCATCGCGATACCGGCTGACCTGCTGGCCGTCGCGCTACTTGCCTACGGCATCTACTTCCGGCGCTACCACCGACGCGATCTGCTGCTGGCCTACGTCGCCCTGAACATCGGCGTACTGGCTGTGACCGCGATGCTGGCCGACAGCGGGGCCGGTGCGGGCCTGGGACTCGGACTGTTCGGCATCCTGTCGATCATCCGGCTGCGCTCCGACTCGATCACCCAGGAGGAGGTCGCGTACTACTTCGTGGCGCTCGCAATGGGGCTGGTCAACGGCCTGCACCCCGGACCGGTGTGGCTGGCTCCGGTGCTGAGTCTGCTGCTGGTAGCGGTCATGTACACCGTCGACCACCCGCGACTGATCAGCCGCTCGCACCGGCAGAAGGTGGTGCTCGACCGCGCCTACCCGCAGGTGAGCGAGATCCGGCCGGTCCTGGAGCAGCTACTCGGGGCCGAGGTGAAGTACTTCGTCGTACTGGATCTTGACCTGGTCACCGACACGACTGTGGTCGACGTCCGGTACCGGAGCCGGACCAAGGTGTCCCGCGCGGCACGACCGGCGCCCGTCCATCAGTTCGCCGCATGAGCACGACCAGGACTGCCGCAGCGATGGCAGGTGCGCTGGAGCCGTTTCCGGTGATCACACTGCCCGAGGTGCTGGCGGAGGCCGCGCTGCAGGTCAGAGTCGACCGCAAGTACCTCGTGCCGCTGGAGACCTTTGTTGAGCTGACAGCGCGGTTGCGTTCCACGTTCGCCGCACTGTGGATCGACGGCCGCTGCAGCTTCCGCTACGAGTCGGTCTACTTCGACACGGCCGACCATGAGCTCTACCGACAGCACCTGCAGGGCCGACGCCGTCGCTACAAGCTCAGGACGCGTGCCTACCTGGACAGTGGCGAGTGCAGTCTGGAGATCAAGCTCAAGGGCGCCCGGGCCGAAACGATCAAGTCCCGCGTGGACTATCCGCTCCCGGACCGCGCCCGGTTGACGCCGCAGGCTTGGGATTTCCTGACAGAGCGGCTGCAGACCGAGTACGGCGTACCGCCGGAGCCACGGCTCGGTCCGGCGCTCGCCACGACCTATCGGCGCAGCACGCTGGTGGATCCGACCGGACACGCCCGTCTGACCTGTGACACCGACCTGCGGTTCTCAGCGCCACGCCACAGCGTGCAGGTGCGGCCGGACGTCGTACTGGTCGAGAGCAAGACTGCAGGCCGGGCCGGCGCGGCGGACGACGTACTGCGTGAGCTGGGGGTTCGGCCGATCAGCGTGAGCAAGTACTGCGTGGCCGTGGCTCTCCTGAACCCCCGGTTGCGCGCCAACCCCTGGCACCGAACCCTGCAGCTCTTCCGCTGACAGTCCTAGACTCAGCGCAACGACCTATCAGGAGGCGCGAATGTCCGCTAGCTATGCCTCGGGAGTCTCCGACGTGCCGTTGCTGGGCGAGACGATCGGCGCCAACCTGAGACGGACGATCGAGCAGTACGGCGACCGGGACGCGCTGGTGGAGGTGCAGACCGGCCGGCGCTGGACGTACGCCGAGCTGGGTGCCGAGGTGGATCGGGTCGCCAAGGGCCTGCTGGCGCGGGGGATCGCGAAGGGCGACAGGGTCGGCATCTGGGCGCCGAACTGCGCGGAGTGGACCATCACGCAGTACGCGACCGCCACTGTGGGCGCCATCCTGGTGAACATCAATCCGGCGTACCGGACGCACGAGCTGGCCTATGCGCTCAACCAGTCCGGTGTGCGGCTGCTGATCTCGGCCACCGAGTTCAAGACCAGCAACTACCGAGCCATGGTCGACGAGGTGCGTCCGGACTGCGCAGCGCTCGAAGAGACCGTCTACATCGGCACTGGCGACTGGGACAGCCTCCGCGACGCAGCGGACCGAGTGAGCGACGAGGAGCTGCAGCAGCGCACCGAGGAGCTGGCCTTCGACGACCCGATCAACATCCAGTACACCAGCGGCACCACAGGCTTCCCGAAGGGCGCAACCCTCAGCCACCACAACATCCTCAACAACGGCTTCTTCGTCACCGAGACGATCGCCTTCACCGCAGAGGACCGCCTCTGCATCCCCGTGCCCTTCTACCACTGCTTCGGCATGGTGATGGCGAACCTGGGCTGCACAACGCACGGTGCGTGCATGGTGATCCCCGGTCCGGCGTTCGACCCCGCTGCGACATTGCAGGCTGTGCAGGACGAGCGGTGTACGGCGCTGTACGGCGTACCGACGATGTTCATCGCCGAACTGGGGTTACCGAACTTCAGCGACTACGACCTGTCCACGCTGCGCACTGGGGTGATGGCTGGATCGCCGTGCCCGGTTGAGGTGATGAAGCGGTGTGTGGCCGACATGCACATGGCTGAAGTGGCCATCTGCTACGGCATGACCGAGACATCGCCGGTGTCCACGCAGACCCGGCGTGACGACGACCTGGACCGCCGTACGTCGACTGTCGGGCGGGTGATGCCGCATGTCGAAGTGAAGCTCGTGGACCCGGCCACTGGTCTCGTGGTCGAGCGCGGTGAGCCGGGGGAGCTGTGCACTCGTGGCTACTCCGTCATGCTCGGCTACTGGGACGAAGCGGAGAAGACCGCCGAGGCAATCGACCAGGCGCGCTGGATGCACACCGGCGACCTCGCAGTGATGCGTGACGACGGTTACGTGAACATCGTCGGCCGGATCAAGGACATGGTCATCCGCGGCGGCGAGAACGTGTACCCGCGCGAGATCGAGGAGTTCCTCTACACGCACCCGGCGATCGCCGACGTCCAGGTGATCGGCGTACCGGACGAGAAGTACGGCGAAGAGCTCTGCGCGTGGATCAAACTCAAGCCCGGCGCGGACCCACTCGACGCCGACGCCGTGCGGGAGTTCGCCACCGGCAAACTGGCCCGCTTCAAGATCCCGAAGTACGTGCTGCTGGTCGACGACTTCCCGATGACTGTGACGGGAAAGATCCGGAAGATCGAGATGCGCGAGAAGTCAGTCGGCCTGTTGGGACTGCCGTGAGCAAGGCCCCGACACCGAATGCTGCGCCGAGCACGCTGACACCGGTCCAGCCGGCGCGAACGTAGAGCCAGGTCGACGCGATCGCGCCTAGGCCGCTGCCGATCGAGTAGAAGATCATGTAGCCGCCGATCAAGCGGCTGCCTGCGTCGGGGCGGAGCGGATAGATCCGGCTCTGGTTGGTGACGTGGATCGCGCCAGTCGCCAGGTCGAGGACGACGGCGCCGATCGCCAGTGCCAGCAGGGACTTCGGCGTCCAGACGATGACGGCCCAGCTGGCCACCAGCAACAGGGCGGCGATCGACGTAACTCGTTGCCCATGGCCCCGATCGGCCAGTCGTCCGGCCGGGCCGGACACGATCGCACCGGCGGCGCCGATCAGCCCGAACGCGCCGATCGCCGTGTGTGACAGGCCCTGGTCGGTCAGCGGCAGGGCGACAGCGCTCCACAGGGTGCTGAATGAGGCGAAGATGAAGAAGGCCCGCAGCCCGGCGACCCGGAACAGCGGTTCCTCGCGCCACAGGTCGATGATCGAGCGGAGCAAGGCGCCGTACGACAGATCGGTGCGCGGTTGCGGCGGGGACTGGACGAGGGTTGCGGCGATCAGCAGGCAGAAGGCGCAGGCCACGAGGTAGATCGCCCGCCAGCCTGCCACGTCGGTGAGCGCCCCGGACGCGGTGCGGGCCAGCAGGATGCCGAGGACGACGCCGGTGGTGATCGCACCGACGGTCCGGCCGCGTTCGGCCGGGGCGCTCAGCGATGCGCCGAACGCGACCACCGACTGGGTGACCACCGCGAGCCCACCGACCGCGGCGAGCCCGATCAGCAGCATGACGGCGTTCTGGGCGAAGCCCACGATCAGTAGCGCGCCGGCGAGCAGGACGAACTGGGTCCGGATCAACCGGCGCCGGGGCAGCCGATCGCCCAACGGGACCAGGAAGAACAGGCCCAGCACGTAGCCGATCTGGGTGACCGTCACGAACAGCCCGACCGTACTCGTGGACAGGCCGAGGTCCTGTCCCATCGTGACCAGTAGCGGCTGGGCGAAGTAGACGGTCGACACCGCGATCGCGGCGGACACCGCCAGATACAGTCTTGGTTTCATGTTGCAACCGTAAGGCCGAGTGGTAGCATTTTGCAACCAAGGAGGTGTGGTGATGGTCAAGCGGACGCGGTTCGACGAGGAGAGCTGTCCGGTGGCGCGGTCGGTGGATGCGGTCGGCGACTGGTGGTCGCTGCTGATCGTGCGCGACGCCTTCGACGGCAGCCGCCGGTTCGGTGAGTTCCAGCGCAGCCTGGGAATCGCGAAGAACATTCTCAGCGCGCGTCTGAAAGGCCTTGTGGAGCAGGGGATTTTGGACAGTGACTATGCGCTGACCGCGAAGGGTGAAGCGCTCTTCCCGGTGATCGTGGCACTGCGCCAGTGGGGTGAGGCGTTCGCCTTCGAACCCGGCGAGCCACACTCCGAGCTGCTCGACCGCCGCGACGGCAAACCGCTCAAGCCGCTCGAAGTGCACGCTGCCGACGGCCGCCTGGTGACGGCCGCCGACACCGAAGTGCGAAAGCCCTAGCGGACCGCGGCGAGCGCGGCTGAGTCCTCGTCGCCGAAGACGTCCTCCAGTCGCTCCGGGGAGTAGTCCAGGTCGATGCCGGCCACGTCTGCGCCGACTGCGGACTCGATGGCGCCGAGGCGGCGGGTGGCCCGGTCGCCGGCGTAGGTCATCAGTGCGGTCGGGTTGATCTCCGGTGGGAGCTCGGGGGAGTTGTCGAGGGCCCACTGGATCTGGACGAGCGCATGCGGCAGCAGCTCCTCCATGGTGTCGGTGACGACCTTCCAGTTCGACTCGTCGGCAGCCACGTGCCGGCGGCAGGTGAACGTGCCCCAGGCCATGTGGCGACGTTCGTCGTCACCGATCCGGCGGATCAGCTCCTGCATGCCCGGCAGTACGCCGCGCGCCGTACACAGCAGGTTCCATGCGTGGTACCCGGTCAGGGCGAGCGTCCCTTCGACCACGTGGTTGTAGGTGACGGAGGCGCGTACCTGGTTGGCTGGTGACGGGTCGTCGGCCAGTGACTTGAGTGCCACGGGGAGGGCCTCGTAGAAGATCGCCCGGTAGCCCGGATTGGTCTCGACGTACCGGTGCAGGTCCTCAGTGACGCCGATGGCGTCCAGCCAGAGCCGGAAGACCGCAGTGTGCTTGGCCTCCTCGAAACAGAACTGCGTCAGGTACATCTCGTCGCCGAACCGGCCCTCGGCCGCCATGGCTTGCAGGAACGGCTGCAGGTCCTCGGTGACCGCCTCCTCGCCGGCGATGAACTGTGAGCAGAGCATCAGTGCGTTGTCCTGGTCGTTCGGACTCATCTCCTGCCAGTCCTTGGCGTCCTGGGTGAAGTCGATGTCACGGGGGTTCCAGAACTTGCGGTTGCCCTTGTCGAACAGCCGTAGCGGCAGTGCGTCCCAGTTGAAGCCACCTGACTTCAGGGAGTTGAAACCCTGCCTGTGCAACGGATTCGTCATCACTGCCTCCTGGACTGGACTAAGAAGGGACTGAGGACGCGAGCCAGCTGCACGGCCACTGCCGAGGGTGGGGGCCCAGGCGTGATGATGTGGCTGAGGACAACGCGCAAAGCGATGTCGATGCAGCTGGTCGCGTCCTCTGGTGGCACCTCTGGCCAGTGCTCACGGACGTGGGCATCCAGCGCCTGGTGACTCACCTCCAGCAGCTGCTGCCCCCGTGTCGTCAGCAGCTGACTGGCCTGGTCCGATCCCGGCTGTCCCAGCATCGCCTTCACCAGCGGGTTCTCCCCGGCCAGTGCGAGCGCCCGCTCGACCGCGGCCTGCAAACCGGCGATCGGGTCGGGCGCTTCGGCGAGTGCCGCGTTCACCTGCAGCAGGAACCGTTCCGTCTCGCGGGTGGTGACCGCCTGCAGCAGTCCCCACTTGTCGCTGAACTCGTTGTAGACGGTCTGCCGGGACACCCCGGTACGGCGGGCCACCTCGGCCATCCGGAGTCCGTCGTACCCACCCGCAACGATCGCGTCGTACGCAGCATCCAGCAGCTCGTCGTGCAGCCGCCGTTTGGTCCGGTCCGCGAACGAGTCCATGTCCCTGATGGTTTACAAAAGCATCCAGAGTGTCAAGAGGTCGGACAATGTGGCGTTAGTTGTCAAGTGAGGAGAAGTGCGTCGCATCGCCCGTGCGCGGCGTACTGCGGACACCGTCAACACTCACCGGTACGTCGCCCGCCAGGGTGATGCGGTGCAGTCGGCGCGGCTGGTCGTCGTAGTCGGCGACCCCGTAGTGCTGGGTCGCACGGTTGTCCCAGATCGCGAGGTCCCCCGGCTGCCACTGCCACCGGACGGTGTTGTCGAGATTCGTGATCCGGTTCTGGAGCAGCTGGAACAACGCTGTCGTTTCAGCGCTGCTGAGCCCGACGAGCCGCCGTACAAAGTGACCGAGAACCAGTGACCGCTCACCGGTCTCTGGGTGTATTCGCACGACCGGGTGCTCGGTCTCGAACAGCTTCGACTGGAACTGCTTGCGATGCGTCTCGACCTTCACATCCACCCCGCCGATCCGGCCCTCGTCCGCGTGACCGGCGTAGTCGTAGACGTTGCTGTGCACAGCCCACAGTCGATCGACCAGAGCCTTCAAAGGCTCGGGCAGATTCGCGTACGCCGCCACCGTGTTCGCCCACGTGGTGGCGCCGCCGTACGGGGGCAGGGTGACCGCGCGCAGGATGCTGATCGCGGGGATCCGGTCGACGAAGGTGACGTCGGTGTGCCAGCTGTTCGCCTTGCCGTAGTCGGAGTCGATCGGCAGCACGTTCGCCGCGTCGTCGAGGCTCTTCGAGGTCGGGTGCGCGAGCGTCGGCGTACCGAGGAGTTTCGCGAACGCGAGCTGGCCGGCGTCGTCCAGGTGGTGCTGTTCGCGGAAGAAGATCACCTTGTGGTCGAGCAGCGCCTGCCGGATCGCGGTCACGGTCTCCGGGGCCAGGTCGCCACCGAGCTGGACGTTGCCGATCACGGCGCCGATCGCGCCACCGGCCTTGGCCACGGTGATCTCGGGTGCTTCGAGCTGAGCGGTCATGGTTTCCTCCAAAGGGTCAATCCCTATAATCCAACTGATTTACTAGACATAGGACGCGTTTCGGGATGCGAGACCGCCTCGTCAGAGGCAGGACGTAGGGTTGGGGACGTGTCAACCGCCGAGATCCAGCCCGCCACCGCGACCTTCGACGTACCGGAGCTCGTGGTCGGGTTCGACCTGGACATGACGCTGATCGACTCGCGCCCGGGGATTCAGCTGGTCTGGGACCTGCTGGCCGCGGAGACCGGCGTCCCCATCGACTCCGAGCTCGTGGTGAGCCGGCTCGGGCCGCCCCTGACCTGGGAGATGGCGAACTGGTTCCCCCCGGAGCAGGTCGACGCGATGGTCAAGCGGTACCGCGAGCACTACCCGTCGCACGCGATCACCGGCAGCCTGCCGTTGCCGGGCGTGGCCGAGTCGCTGGCCGCCATCCGGGCCCTGCGCGGCCGGACCATGGTGGTCTCGGCGAAGCACACGCCATCCGTGAAGCTGCACCTGGAGCACCTCGGGCTGGATGTCGACGAGCCGGTCGGTGACCTGCACGGAGCCGAGAAGGGTACGGCGCTACGCGAGCACCAGGCGGGCATCTTCGTCGGCGACCACACCGCCGATATCGACGGAGCGCAGGCGGCCGGAGCGGTCGCGGTGGCGGTTGCGACCGGGCCGTTCACCGCTGACGAGCTGCGGGCGTACGGCGCGGACGTCGTACTGACTGATCTGACCGAGTTCCCTGCCTGGCTCGAGGCGTATGTGCTCGAGCAGCGGCTGGAAGCGCTGATGAAGCGGTTGTCGAGCTACGACAAGCTGGTCGTCGCGTTCAGCGGTGGCGCCGACTCGGCGTTCCTGCTGGCGGCCGCGGCCCGGGCGATCGGCCCGGCCAATGTGGTGGCCGCGACGGCGATCTCGCCGAGCCTCCCGGATGCTGAGCTGGAGCCGGCTGCGCGGTTCGCCGACGCTCTCGGCGTCCGGCATGTGACGCCGCATACGCACGAGATGGAGCGCGAGGGCTACCAGGCCAACGCGGGCGACCGCTGCTACTTCTGCAAGGCCGAACTGGTCGAGACCCTGCAGCCGATCGCCGACGAGTTCGGCATCACCGCGATCGCGACCGGGACGAACGCCGATGATGCGATCGCCGGGTTCCGGCCGGGGATCCGGGCCGCGCACGAGCGGGGTGCGATCACCCCGCTGAAGGACGCGCGGCTGACCAAGGCGCAGATCCGCGAGGCCTCGCGCAGCTGGGGGTTGGCGACGTCGGACAAACCGGCCGCGGCCTGCCTGTCCAGCCGGATCGCCTACGGGATCCGCATCACGCCGAACTTGCTGGCCCGGGTCGACCGGGCCGAGGCGGCACTGCGGTCGCGGCTGGCGCCGTACGGGGTGCAGAACGTGCGCGTCCGCGATCTGGGCGAGGCGGCGAGTATCGAGATCGACCACGACCTGGTCGCTCGGGTGGATCACCAGGACCTGGTAGATGCGGTCATGGCCGAAGGGTTCACGGCGGCGCGGGTCGATCCCCGCGGGTTCCGGTCCGGTTCGATGAACGAGCGGCTGCCTGATCCGGACAAGTACCGATAATTTCCCACGGGCGCTGAGCGTCCCGTTCACGTACCCTGGGTAACCGGTCGGGCCGCCCGTCCGGTCCGGTTTCCGACGATTGACTCTGAAGAGGTTCCCGTGCCCGTAGGCAAGGTCAAGTGGTATGACTCCGAGAAGGGGTTCGGCTTCCTCAGCAAGGAAGAGGGCGGGGACGTCTACGTCCGCGCCGAGGCGCTGCCGGCCGGAGTGACCAACCTCAAGCCCGGCCAGAAGGTCGAGTTCGGTGTCGTCGAGGGCCGCAAGGGTGAGCAGGCTCTGCAGGTCCGGCTGATCGACCCGCCGCCGTCGGTGGCGAAGGCGATGCGGCCGAAGCCGGAGGAGATGCAGCTCGTCATCGAGGACCTGATCAAGCTCCTCGACAACCTCGGCGAGAACTACCGCCGCGGCCGCCAGCCCGACGGCAAGGCGTCCCGCCAGGTCGCGACCGTACTGCGCGGCGTCGCCGACAAACTGGACGTCTGAGTCACCCCTTGTCGATCCCGGCCTGGATGCCGTCGAGGATGGTTTCCAGGCCGTCGGCGAATCCATCGGTCTCGAAGTTGATCTCCAGTTCTGCCGGCCGTTGCAGCCCCGCGGCGATCGCGGGGAATCGCTCCTCGGTCGCCAGGAACTGCAGCCGCTCGGCATAGCGCCGGTCCGCCACCGCGGCTTCCTCGGGGGTCGCGGTGAACTGGTGGATGGTGAGCTGGACGGCGCCACGGACGTAGATGTTCACCAGCAGCATCGCCGACAACTTCTCGCCGGCGGTCAGAGGCGTGTCGTGGAACGCCTGCAGCGCCGACTCCATCCAGGTCAGCTGGCTGGGTGACAGCGGCGGCTCGGTGATCGGCACCTGCAGGATCCACGGATGCGCGCGGAGGCCGTCCCGGAACGCCGCCGCCCACGACTCCATCCGGCTGCGCCAGTCCTCGCCGTACAGGACGGGCGCCTCGCCGAACGCGTACTCGAGCATGACCGTGTAGAGGTCGTCCTTGGAATCGACGTACCGGTAGAGCGACATCGTCGTGAAGCCGAGCGCGGACGCGACCTTGCTCATCGAGACCGCCGGCAGCCCGCCCGCGTCGGCCAGCTCGATCGCGGCCGCGGCGATGTCGCTCAGCTGGAACGTCGGCTTCGGTCCGGGCCGCGCCGGTCCTTCGAGACCCCACAGCTGCTCCAGTACGCGCGGTAGCTCCATGCTCGGACACCTCTCAGGTCGGGACTGTTTACATCATAGACAGATCTCGCTATGGTCTGTGTACGGCGCACACAGTGTGCGCCATAGACAGATCCTTGGAGGGGTTTATGAGTACGACGGAACGCGCGGGACGCAAGGAGTGGATCGCGCTCGGCGTGCTCGCACTGCCGCTGCTGCTGGTGTCGATGGATGTGTCGGTCCTGTACTTCGCTGTTCCGTACATCGCGGGTGATCTCGGGGTGACCGCGACCGAGCAGCTGTGGATCTTCGACATCTACGGGTTCGTGCTGGCCGGTCTGCTGATCACGATGGGCTCGCTCGGCGACCGGATCGGCCGGCGCAAGCTGCTGATCTTCGGGGCGATCGCCTTCGGGCTCGCCTCGATCGCCGCGGCGTACGCGCAGAATCCCGAGCAGCTGATCGCCGCACGGGCGGTGCTCGGGATCGGCGGCGCGACCTTGATGCCGTCGACGCTGGCGCTGATCCGCAACATGTTCCACGACGCCGGTCAGCGGCAGAAGGCGATCGCCTTCTGGAGCGCGGTGATGATGGGCGGGATCTCGCTCGGCCCGGTGTTCGGCGGGTTCCTGCTGGAGCACTTCTGGTGGGGCTCGGTGTTCCTCGCGAACATCCCGGCGATGGTGCTGCTGCTGGTCCTCGCGCCGGTGCTGCTGCCCGAGTTCAAGGCGCCGACCGGGGGACGGTTCGACCTCATTGGTTCGGTGCTGTCATTGGCCGCCGTACTGCCGATCATCTGGGGGATCAAGGAGCTGGCCGCGCACGGTACGGCGTCGTTGCCGGTGCTGGCGATCGTGGCCGGGCTGGTCTTCGGGGTGCTGTTCGTACAACGGCAGCGGACTGCGGCGTACCCGATGATCGAGCTCGCGATGTTCCGCAACCGCGCCTTCAGCGGCTCGCTGGCCGCCAACACGATCGGCATGCTGGCGCTGGTCGGCAATGCGATCTTCATGACGCAGTACCTGCAGCTGGTGCAGGGGTTGTCACCGCTGAAGGCCGCCCTCTGGTCGCTCGCCCCCTCGCTCGTCGTCGGTGGTGCGGCGCCTTTGGCAACCACGCTGGCCAAGCGGTTCGACCGTGCCTACGTGACCGGCGGCGCTTTCGTCCTCGCGGCGGGCGGGTTCGCCGTACTGACCCAGGTCCGGGTCGAGTCCTCGCTCGCGGTCATCCTCACCGGCGCCGGCCTGCTCGCCGCCGGCCTCGTGATGGTGATGTCCCTGGTCACCGAAACCATCGTCGGCTCGGTCTCCCCCGAACGCGCCGGCTCGGCCTCCGCAGTCATGGAAACCTGCAGCGAGTTCGGCGGCGCCCTGGGCATCGCCGTACTGGGCTCCATCGGCACCGCCGCCTACCGCGCCGACCTCCCCGTCGATGCCGCAGCCCCCCTCCGCGAAGGCCTCCCCGCCGCCAC
>NZ_SMKA01000219.1 GCF_004348455.1 Kribbella albertanoniae | reverse complement strand
AGGTTCGATAGCGACCTTTGCGGAGTCCGGCTGCCGGTATCTGGCAGCCAGACTCCGATGATCAGCGGCGGGCGACCAGTTCGTAGACGGCTAGGAGTTCGGGGAGGAGGACTGACCAGTCATAAGCCTGTACGGCGGTCAGGCCGGCGGAGCGGAGTTGTTCGCGGTCGTCGGGTGAGCGAAGCAGGTGCAGGATGCGGTTGGTGAGGAGCTGCACGTTGCCGGGTTCGACTAGGTCGCCCAGGCGGCCGTTTTCGAGGACCTGGCGGAAGGCGGGGAGGTCGCTGGCCAGGACCGGGGCGCCGGCGGCCATTGCTTCGAGGAGGACGATGCCGAAGCTCTCGCCGCCCAGGTGGGGAGCGACGTATACGTCGGAGCCGGCCAGCATGTCAGCGCGGGCCTCGTCGTCGACCATGCCGAGGAAGAGCACGTTGTCGCGGCACCAGAACGGCAGCGACCGCCAGGCCTCGTCGGCCTGACCGGCGCCGGCCACCAGCACCTTCAGGCCGGGGCGTGCGGTGACGAGCGCGGGGACCGCCTTCAGCAGGACGCCGAGTCCCTTGCGGGGTTCGTCCAGGCGGCCGAGGAAGCTGATCGTGCCGTCGCCCTGCCACTCGTTGCGGGGGCTGCCCTTGAAGCGCGAGGTGTACAGGCCGTTCGGGATCACGACCGCTTCGCCGCCGACGTGCTGGACCATCATCGAGCGCGCGTTCTCCGAGACCGCGATCCGGGCGTCGATCTTCTCCAGCGCCGGGCGGAGCAGGCTCGACGCGGCACTCATCGCCCGGGACCGGACCTGCCAGGTGTGGAAGGTCGAGACGAACGGACCGTCAGCCGACCACAGCGCGATGATCGACGCACTCGGAGTCGTCGGCTCGTGCACGTGGACGACATCGAAGTCACCCTCGGCCAGCCAGGACTTCACCCGCGCCGCGGTCCGCGGTCCGAAGGTGACCCGGGCCACCGACCCGTTGTACGGGACACCGACGGCTCGTCCGGACGAAACGACGTACGGCGGGACCTCGTTGTCGTCGACCGGGGCGAGCACGGAGACTTCGTGGCCGACGTCGAGCAGCGCCTCGGCCAGGTCGCGGACGTGGTTCTGCACACCGCCGGGCATGCCCAGCGAGTACGGACACACCACGCCGATCCTCACGGACCAATTGTCACCCGAGGCTGGTAAGCAGCCGCAGCCCGTCCGCTGCCGCGCTGCCCGGCGCCGCGGACAACGTGATCAGTTCCATACCTGAGCCGTCGGGCAGAGCGAAGTTCTCCTGGTGCAGTTCGAGCAGTCCGACGAGCGGATGCCGGTACGCCTTGCGTCCGTGGGTGCGGGCGCGCACCTCGGCTCGTGCCCACAGGCGGCGGAAGGGGTCGCTGTGCATCGCCAGCTCACCGATCAGCTCAGCCAGCCGGCGGTCGTCCGGGTAGTGACCGGCCGACAGCCGCAGATGCCCGACCACATCGAGGGTGCAGTCGTCCCAGTCGGCGTACAGACCGCGCTCGTCCTCCTCGAGGAAGATGTGCCGCGCGATGTTGAAGCCCGGCAGCGGGCGAGAGAACAGCAGCTCGGCCAGGCGATTCCCGGCGAGCGCCTCCAGGCGATGATTCATGATCAGCGCGGGTGCGCCGGCAATCAGGTCGATGACCCGCTGCAGCTCCGGCCGGATCTTGTTTGCCGGTGCCTTCGCGCGGCGGCGGCGCTGCCCGGCGAGCCGGTCGAGATGGCAGCGTTCGGTCTCGTCGAGGCCGAGCACGCGGGCCAGCGCGTCCAGGACCTGCTCAGACGGCTGCGTGGCGCGCCCCTGCTCCAGGCGGACGTAGTAGTCGACGCTCACGCCGGACAGGTGGGCGACCTCTTCGCGGCGCAGCCCTTCGACCCGGCGACGGCTGTCGGTGGGGATGCCGACAGTGGCCGGAACCACCCGGGAGCGCCGGGTCCGCAGGTACCCCGCGAGATCGTCCATGGCCCCAGTATCACCGCGATCCGCCGTGCAAGGGTGGTCCTGCCAACACCAGGAAGTCCGGTCCGACGGAAGCCGCGCCCCTGAACACCGAGCGCCGCGCTGCCCAGAATCGAGCCATGAAGACACTGATCATCTACGCCCACCCCGAGCCGAGGTCGCTCACCGGTTCGCTGAAGGACCTCGCGGTATCCACGCTGCAGGACGCGGGACACGACGTACAGGTGAGTGACCTGTACGCGATGAACTGGAAGAGCGCCGTGGACGCCGCGGACTTCGGGCCCGACACCGACAGCCCGCTGCGGATCATCCGCGCCTCCGGCCGGGCGTTCGACACCGGCACCCTGACCCCGGACGTCCGCGCCGAGCAGGAGAAGCTGCTGTGGGCGGACATGATCATCTTCCAGTTCCCGCTGTGGTGGTACACGATGCCCGCGATCCTCAAAGGCTGGGTGGACCGCGTGTTCAGCTTCCACTTCGGGTACGGCGTCGGCCCGCACAACGACGTCCAGTACGGCGAACGCTTCGGGGAAGGCACCTTGGCCGGCCGCCGGGCGATGCTGGCAGTGACCGCCGGCGGCCCGGAATCGCACTATTCCGAACGCGGGATCAACGGACCGATCGACGACCTGCTGTTCCCGATCCAGCACGGGATCCTCTACTACCCCGGTCTCGAGGTGCTCCCGCCGTTCGTGCTCTACGGCACCGACCGGATGACCGACGAGCAGTACCCCGATGCCGCCAAGGCCTGGACGCACCGGCTACTGACCTTGGACTCGACCGCCCCGATCGCGTTCCGCCGGCAGAACTTCGGCGACTACGAGATCCCCTCACTGCAACTGAAGGACGGTCTGGAGCCCACCGGCCGCACGGGCTTCGGGCTACACGTGAACTAGTCCTCTAGGAAGATCCGCTGCAGCATGTGCCAGTCCTCGGGGTGGGCGGCGATCCCGCGGGCGTAGGCATCAGCGCAGCGCTGGGTCATCGCCGCGGCTCCGCCCTCGGGGCCGACCGGGTCGTGGAAGGTGATCACCAGGTCCGGGCCGTCGAAGTGCAGGGTGGCTGGGATCAGCGGGGCGCCGGTCTTCAGGCTCAGGGCGGCCGGTCCGACGGGCATCCGCGACGGGCGTCCGAAGAACGTGACCGGTACGCCGCGCTCGGACAGATCGCGGTCGGCGACCAGACAGACGAACTGCCCCGCGCGCAACTGTTCCGCGAGAACGGCGGTGACATCCTCGTCACTGCCGGTCAGCGGAAGCACGACCATGCCGAGCTTCTTGCGGTAGGCAATGAATCGGTCGAAGAGCGATTCGGGTTTCAGGCGCTCGGCGACCGTCCACACGGGCATCCCGGTGCGCCCGGCCCAGGCGCCCGCGTGGTCGTAGTTCGCCAGGTGCGGCAGCCCACAGATGACGCCCTTCCCCGCGGCATGCGCGTCGCGAAGCAGCTTCTCGTTCACCGTGCGGACCCGGCCGACGATCTGCTCATCGGTCCAGTCCGGCAGCCGGAACGCCTCCTGCCAGTAGCGCAGGTAGGAGCGCATCCCGGCCTGGGTCAGCGCGTCCAGCTCAGCCGGGGTCGCATCGGGGCGGACGACCGCGAGGTTGCTCCGCAGCCGCTGCACCCCGCGACCGTTGCTGCGATAGGTGCGGTCAGCGGCCCGCCGGAACAACCAAGTCACGGTTCGTTCCGGCAGGCGCCGTACGACGATCCAGGCGAGCGCAAACGCTAGGTCGACGGCCCGCTGGCGGAGGCTCTCCACTGATCAGCTCTTCGGGTCTTCCGGCGGCGGTGGGGTGTCGAGGCCGGCGTTGGCCGGGTCGGCCAGCACCTGCTTGCGCACCGACAGCGACCGCTGGACGACGGTGATCGTGCTCGCGGCCGCGATGTACCAGATCACGATCTCGAGCAGGATCGGCAGGTTGAAGACGTCCGAGAAGAACGCCGTCACCAGCACGAACACCAGCCGGTCGGCACGCTCGGCCAGACCACCGCTCGCCTTGTACCCGAGACTCTCCGCCTTGGCTCGCGCGTACGACGTGACCGCGCCCATCACCAGCGCCCACAGCGTGACCGACGCCATCAGCGTCGAGTCGCCCGCGCGGGAGTTGGCGTAGAAGAGCACCAGAGCGCCGAAGATCGCGCCGTCGGCGATCCGGTCCAGCGTGGAGTCCAGGTAGGACCCCCACTTCGACGACGTGCCCGACGTCCGGGCCATGTGGCCGTCGATCAGGTCGGAGAAGACGAAACAGGTGATCACCACCGCGCCGAGCCAGAGCTGGCCGCGGGGGAAGAAGATCAGCGCTCCGGCGGACACCCCAACGGTGCCCACCAGCGTGACCATGTCGGCGCTCACGCCGAGTTTGAGCAGGAGGTTGGCGATCGGCGTGATCACCAAGGTCCAGAAATGCCGGAATCTGTTAAGCATGGCGTGCGTGATCGTAGTCGAGCCACGTCACCATCAGGTGACAGCCACCCTGCAGCAAGTGATCCTGGACTCAGTAACTGCGTCGGTCGCTGGGGAGGTGAGGCATGCGGATCGCCCCGTTCGTCGTGCTTGTCACGCTGGTTCTGTCCAGCTGTTCGGTCGCCCGCAACGCCGACCGCCCCAGGCCGTCCGTCCCGCCCGCACCACCGGCCGGCGTACCGACCGTCATCGCTCCCCCACAGGCCCAAGGCCTCGACGGCCGGTCCGGTGCGCCCGGTCCACAGGCTTGTACGGCGATCGCCGGTGAACTGACGGCGCGTCTGACCGTGCCCGTCACCGCGCATGACGGTGCCTGGAACGACGGCGGCCTGCCCGCCCTCGACCTGTGCACGCTGCTGGTCGACGGTCGCCCGGTCACGGTCGGAGTGAGCGCGCTCCCCCGCCAGCCCGACGCGCTCGGCCGACTACTCAACGGCGCCGGCCACATCTCCCCGCTGACCGAACTCGGCCCAGAAGCGCAGATCACCGAGTCCCGGATCGTCTTCATCACCGCCGATCGCGCGGTCCGCATCACCCCGGCCGGCGGTATCGATCAGGGCCGCGCGGACGGCCTCGACCGCGCCAAGGCCGTCACGATCGCGCTGGCCGCGAAGGACGTCGTACCTCGGGTGCTTCGCGATGCGCGGCAGACGGATCCGACGTGTCAGCTGTCGAACTCGCCGGCCGAGAAGTTCATCGGGGCGGCTGCTCAGTTGCGGCGCGACTATCGAGTGCGTGGCGCGCTGACCTGTATCTGGGGCACGTACGACGCCACCGTGTCGATCGTGGAAGCCTTCGACCAGCCGACCATCCCCGAGGCCCAACGCGTCCCCCCACCCCGAAACGCCCCGATCGGCAGCCCCGGCTACTACCTCCCCGACGAAGGCGAACTCGTCTTCCGCCTCGGCCGCCGCGTCGTCCGGGTCACAGCCCTCACCACCCCACCCCGCGAAGTCAGCCTCGACACGCTAACCGCCATCGTCGACCCGATGATGCCGCTGTTCCTGAGGTAACTGGTTCAGACGAGGTTGCAGTATTCGCGTTCACTGCTCCCCGCTAACGTCCGAAAGATCGGAGGGCCCGCCTCCGGTTGTTCGGACGTTAACCCCGGCGCCCCGCTAACGTCCGAAAGATCGGAGGGCCCGCCTCCGGTTGTTCGGACGTTAGGGGAACCCGCAGCGAACCGGACGCCGAACATCCACCTTGAGCACCCATCAACCATCTGGCAGCCCGCCAACCAGTCGAACCGTGCACAACGTCGCCTGGCCGGCGCACCTTGAGCGCCCCTCAACCACGATCCGACCGCACACATGGTTGACCCGTGCACAACGTCGTACCAGCTCGTGTGGAGCGCCCCTGACTGACCGCAACCGCCCCAACTGACAACACCACGTGCGGTGCTGTCAGGTGGTGGGCCACGACTTGGCGAGCAGCGCCCGGGTGTCCGCGAGCAGCTGCGGCAGCACCTTCGTGTGACCGATCACCGGCATGAAGTTCCCGTCGCCGGACCACCGCGGTACGACGTGCTGGTGCAGGTGCCCCGCGATCCCGGCACCCGCGATCTCGCCCTGGTTCATGCCGATGTTGAACCCGTGCGCATCCGACACCGCACGAACCGCCAGCATCGCCTGCTGAGTCAGCGCCGCGATATCCGACACCTCATCAGCCGTCAGCTCGGTGTAGTCGGCCACATGCCGGTACGGCACCAGCATCAGATGCCCCGGGTTGTACGGATACAGATTCAGTACGGCGTACGCCGCCTCGGCCCGATGCACGATCAGCGCGTCGGTATCCGGCAGCCCCGGCAACCGGCAGAACGGGCACCCCGAACCGGCGTCCATGCTCGTGGGCTTGTTCTCACCCTCGATGTAGGCCATCCGGTGCGGCGTCCACAACCGCAGGAACGGATCGCCCACCCCGACCCCGTCCTGCCGCACCAGCTCCTCAGGCTGGTACGGCGACTCCGGGGTATCCGTCATACCTGGACGCCCGTCATACCTGGACGCGCCGGGCGACGGCCTCGACGATCTCGGCGATCGCGTCCGCGACCGGTACGCCGTTCTTCTGCGTGCCGTCGCGGTAGCGGAACGACACCGACCCCGCGGCCATGTCGTCGTCGCCCGCGATCAGCATGAACGGGACCTTCGACTTCTGGGCGTTCCGGATCTTCTTCTGCATCCGGTCGTCGGAGGAGTCGACCTCGATCCGGATCCCCTGCGACTTCAGCTGCTGGGCGACGTCGTACAGGTAGTCGACGTGGCCGTCGGTGATCGGGATGCCGATCACCTGGACCGGCGCCAGCCACGGCGGGAAGACGCCGGCGTAGTGCTCGACCAGGACCGCGACGAACCGTTCGATCGAACCGAACAGCGCGCGGTGGATCATCACCGGCCGCTGCCGCGAACCGTCCGGCGCGGTGTACTCCAGCTCGAACCGCTCCGGCAGGTTGAAGTCCAGCTGGATCGTCGACATCTGCCAGGTCCGGCCGATCGCGTCCCGGGCCTGCACGGAGATCTTCGGGCCGTAGAACGCGGCGCCGCCCGGGTCCGGGACCAGCTCGAGACCGGAACCCTCGGCGACCTCGCGCAGCGTGTTGGTCGCCTCTTCCCAGACCTCGTCGGACCCGACGAACTTCTCCGGGTTCTTCGTCGACAGCTCCAGGTAGAAGTCGTCGAGACCGTAGTCGGCCAGCAGACCGAGCACGAACGTCAGCAGGTCGCGAAGCTCGTCGCGCATCTGCTCACGCGTGCAGTAGATGTGCGCGTCGTCCTGCGTGAACCCACGGGCCCGGGTCATCCCGTGGATGACGCCGGACTTCTCCAGCCGGTACACCGTGCCGAACTCGAACAGCCGCAGCGGCAGCTCGCGGTACGAGCGGCCGCGCGCACTGAAGATCAGGTTGTGCATCGGGCAGTTCATCGGCTTCAGGTAGTAGTCCTGACCCTGCTTGCGGATCTGGCCGTCCGCGCCACGCTCCTCGTCCAGGTGCATGGGCGGGTACATGCCGTCGGCGTACCAGTCCAGGTGGCCCGAGGTCTCGAACAACTGGCCCTTGGTGATGTGCGGCGAGTAGACGAACTCGTAGCCATCCTCGACGTGACGCTGGCGGGAGTAGTCCTCCATCACCTTGCGCAGCACGCCGCCCTTGGGGTGGAAGACCGCGAGACCTGAACCGATCTCGTCGGGGAAGCTGAACAGGTCGAGTTCGTTACCCAGCTTGCGGTGGTCGCGCTTGGCGGCCTCCTCCAAACGGGTCAGGTACGCCTTGAGCTCGTCGCGCGACTCCCACGCCGTACCGTAGATGCGTTGCAGCTGGGGGTTCTTCTCAGACCCCCGCCAGTACGCCGCTGCCGTCCGCATCAGCTTGAAGTTGCCCAGGTACCCGGTGGCCGGCACGTGCGGCCCACGGCACAGGTCCTTCCAGGCGACCGAGTCGTCGCGGCGGATGTTGTCGTAGATGGTCAGCTCGCCGCCGCCCACCTCCACCGAAGCGCCCTCGGCCGCGTCCGCAGCCGAGCCCTTGATGCCGATCAGCTCGAGCTTGTACGGCTCGGCCGCCAGCTCGCTGCGCGCGTCGTCGTCGGAGACCACCCGGCGGGCGAACCGCTGCCGCTCCTTGATGATCTGCTGCATCTTCTTCTCGAGCTTGCCCAGATCGTCCGGCGTGAACGGCGTCGGTACGTCGAAGTCGTAGTAGAAGCCGTTCTCCACCGGCGGGCCGATCCCGAGCTTGGCCTCCGGGAACAGCTCCTGGACCGCCTGCGCCAGCACATGCGCGGTCGAGTGCCGGATGATCGCGCGGCCGTCGTCCGAACCGGCCTTGACCGGCTCGATCTCGTCGCCGTCACTCACCACCGTGGACAGGTCGCGCAGCTCACCGTTGACGCGGGCGGCGATGGCGGAGCGGTCCTGACCGAAGATCCCGGCGAACAGCTCCCCGATCGTCGTCGTCTCGGTCACGCTCCGCTCAGCCTCGCCCTCGACGCCGACCAGATGGACCTTGACTTCCGACACGTTGCACTCCTCCGCCTACGGCCGGCCCAACGCCGGTCCCGGGACAGATGGTATCGGCGACGGTCATTTTTCGGATGACGGGCACCCCTGACGAAAGTAGGGGGTAAGTCAGGTCTGTCGTCCGATGCGGCTCAGGGTCGCCGATTCCTAGGTTTGATGCATGGGCGACACCTTGCTGCACTTCGCGGAACAACTGATGTCATCGTGGTGGATCTACCTCGCGGTCTGGGGGTTCGCAGCCCTCGACGGGTTCTTCCCGGCAGTTCCCAGTGAAACCCTCGTCATCACGGCCGGCGTCTTCGCCGCCTCGATCGGCCACCCGAACCTGTACGTCGTCATCGTGGCCGCCGCACTGGGCGCCTTCGTCGGCGACCACCTGTCCTACTTGTTAGGCCGGGGCGCGGGTGGCCGGATGCTCGACCGCGTCAAGCCCGGGACCAAACGCCATACCGCAGTGATGTGGGCCCGCCGAGCGCTCGCCGACCGCGGCGGCCTGGTCCTGATCGTCGCCCGCTACATCCCCGGCGGCCGCACCGCCGTCACCCTCACCATGGGCAGCGTCCGCTACCCCCTGCGCCGCTTCACGCCGTACGCTGCGGTGGCTGCCATCAGCTGGGGTCTCTACTGCAGCCTGGTCGGATACATCGGCGGCAAGGCCTTCGAGGACAACCCGCTCAAGGGTGTCGCCCTCGGTATCGGCCTCGCTCTCGGCGTGACCTTGATCGTCGAGGTTGTCCGCCACTACCGCAGCAAGCGCCGCCCTCAACCTGAGGTCGAGCCTCAGGTCGAGGACGAGCTCATGGTCACCTCGGAACGTTGAGCGCGATCGTGATCTGCTCGGACACCTTCGCCGCCAGCTCCAGGCCGGCCCGCCGGGTGGCCGGCTGCAGAGCCGAGTGGTCGAGCGGTCCCTCGGCAGCGATGTGCTGGTCGGTCGGGATGTCGACGACCGCAGCCGCCCGAGACTCGAAGTACGGGCGAAGCTGCTTCTCCACCTCGCGGTTGATGTCACCCGGACCGTTCGACACCGCGATGATCGCGCGCCGGATCAGCCGCTGCGCCTCGGGACCCTGGTTGTCCAGCTCCTCCAGCATCTGTACGGCGGCCGCACAGGACAGGCTCTTCCACTTGATCGGGATGACGAGGGCGTCGGCCGCCTTCATCGCCTCGCGCCAGTTGCTGGAGCCCTCGTTGTTGCCGGTGTCGATCACGAGCACCTTGTAGAACCGGCTCAGCAGGCGGTGGATCTGGTCGAAGTCACTCGCCTCGATCTGCGCGTACGTCGTGGTCGCCGACGTCAGCACGTCGTACTGACCGGAGACCTGGTGCCGCAGGTACGCCGCGACGTCGCCGAGCCGTGCATCCGGCTGGGTCAGCATCGCCATCGCCTGCAGCATGTCGGTCACCGTCGACCGCGCGTTCGTGTCGTGGGTGCGCAGGTGCATGTTGCCGCGCAGCTCGTTGTTGTCCCAGGCCACGACGCCGCCACCACGCGCCTGACCGAGCGCACCCGCCAGCAGCAACGTGGTCGGTGTCTTGCCCGAGCCGCCCTTCGGATTCGCCACGACGATCGTGACCGGCCGCCGGAACGCAGTCGCCGCGGTCATGCGAGCGATCCGCTCCGTGCGCTCGGTCGTGCCGGGACGCAGCCGCAGCACGCTCCGGACACCGCGCTCGGCCGGAGCCTCCCGCGGCAGCGGCAGCGCCTGCATCAGCTCGTCGGTCCGGTATGAGACCTCTCGCTGCTGCGGAACGTTCTGCCCCGGGATTCCCTGCGGGAAGAAGTGCTGCGCGGCCGGCGACAACGGCTGGCCACCTTGCTGCGGTGCGTGCCCACCTTGCTGTGGCGGGGCTTGGTGTCCTGGCTGTCCTTGGTGTCCTTGGTGACCGCCCTGGCTGCCCTGGCCGAAGGTCGGTCCCGAGACGTTGAACGACTGACCACCGAAGACCGGAGTCTCCGGCGGACCTGCCGGACCTGAATCGTGCGCCGGGGCGCTCGGCTCCTCGGGGCTCTCGACCGCAGCGGCGTGCGCGTCTTCGGTCTCCGCGACCTCGTCCTCGAAGTCGGGCTGCTCGACGGCCGGCTGCGTCCAGGAGGCCGTCGGCTCAGCGGCCGGCTGCGTCCACGACGGGGTCGGCTGGCTCAGTGGCTGGTTCGACGGCAGGGGCTGGCTCGACGGCAGGGGCTGGCTCGGGGGCGGCGTCTGCTTCTCCCAAGGCGCTGCCTGGCCCTGCGTTGTCTGACCCTGCGTTGCCTGACCCTGCGCTGCCTGACCCGCGGGACGGGACCACGAGTCGCCCGGGAACTCCTCGGACAGAGCGTCCGGGGTCTGTTCCGCGGTGTCGGCCGGGTCGGCGGCAGGCTCCGCGTTCGGGTCCGGCTGGGTCCAGGAGGGCGTCGGTTGCCACATTCTCCGGACCTCGGCCGCCGCCGCTTCCCGGTCTTTGTGCTGTCCGGAGTTGTGCGAGTCGGTCACGACCTGGGTCCCCGATTTCTGTGAGAAGGGGCGGTGGACGCCCCACAGCTGGTGTGTCGATCCGGAGGTGAGGTCCCCGGGTGTCCCACTATCCCATGACCCGGTGTCCACGCCATGTCACGACCCGGAGCGTCGCAGGTTCCTGCCACCCCTCACTTTTCCGGGCTGGTCACCAAACCGGCTTCGTACGCGACGATCGCCGCCTGGACACGGTTCTTGACCGCCAGCCGGAGCAGGATCGCACTCACGTAGGCCTTCACCGTTCCCTCGACCAGGAACAGGCGCTGCGCGATCTCAGCATTCGACATCCCCGCACCGACCAGCCCGAGCACCTCACGCTCTCTCGGGCTCAGCACATCGACCTGCTCCTTGGCCGCGACCGCCCTGGCCATCGAACCGCCGCTCAGCTCGGCAATCACCCGCTGCGCCACCCGCGGCGACAGATAGGCAGCGCCTTCCGCGACAGCCTTCAGCCCAGCGATCAGCTCCCGCGGATCACCGGACTTCAGCAGGAACCCGCTCGCCCCGTCACCCAACGCCCGCGCGATATAGGCGTCCTCGGAGAACGTCGTCAGCATCACGACCGCCGTCTCGGGGACTTGGCGCCGGATCTCCGCGGCCGCTTCCAGCCCGTCCATCCGCGGCATCCGGATATCCAGTACGGCGACATCCGGCCGATGCCGCCGTACCAGCTCGACCGCCTCCAGCCCATCGGATGCCTCGGCAACGACCTCGATCGCGTCGTCGGTGCCGAGGATCGCGCGCACCCCGGCACGGACCATCAGCTCGTCATCGGCCAGCAGAACCTTGATCACCGTGGACTCTCCGGAGTTGGCTGGACCGAACCGCTCTGCAGGATTGCCTTGTCCACCAGCACGCCGCCGGCGAAGCACAGTCGGTACACGTAGTTGGTCGAGAACGGTTCAGCCGGCCGATAGTACTGGCAGGCCCAACCGTTCGGCAGCGTGATTCGCTCCGACGGCGGATCGATCATCTCCATCGCCGGAAGTGCTGTCCGTACGTCGTTCTCGGCCTGCCCGAGCGTGAGTTCGTCGTACGCGGCGGGTCGCAGGATCGAGCTGTATCCGGTCACCAAGTAGTAGCCCAGAGCAACCACCCCGATCACCGATCCGAGCACCAGCGGTGCCACGACGGCCGTGACCAGTCCGCGCCGCGCGGTCCGCCGTACCTGATCTCGCTCCGTCGCTGCGCCGGCTTCGGCTGCTGTCTCGGGCTCGGGGCGACCGCCTGCGCTCGGCATGACCGCTCGGACCTCGAATCCACCGGCTGTCCGCGGTCCCGCTTGCAGACTTCCACCGACCAATCGCACGCGCTCCCGGAGACCGTCGAGTCCCCGACCGCTCGACGCTGTCGGCTTCGGCACCGGCCGCGTAGCTCCCGTGTCGGCCACGGTGACGGTGATCTCGTCGCCGTACCGGACGGTGACCGAGACGGCTCCGCCGGGCGCGTGCTTGCTCGCGTTGGTGAGCGACTCCTGGACCACGCGATGCACGGCCCGATCGACCATCGGCGCCGGCTCGGCCGAGCCCTCCTCTGTGAGCTCCACCTCGACACCGGAGGCGGCCGCCCGCTCCACCAGCGCCGCCACCGTCTCGTCGCGCGGAACGGTCGTCGCTTCGGAGTCGCGCAGTACGCCGATGATCTCGCCCAGGCGCTCGGTCGCCGACGCGGCCGCCTCCCGGAGAGAGCCCGCGGCTTCGCGTTGCTCACCGCTAAGCTTTACGTCGAGCTCGAGAGCCGCCGCTCTCAGAGCGATCAGGCTCAGCTCGTGGCCCACGGAATCGTGCATGTCCTGAGCGATGCGAGAGCGCTCTCTGAGGCGTTCCTGTGCCACCGCCATCTGCTGCTCGCGCTCGATCCGTTCCGCCCGCTCCCAGCCTGCCGACTCCAGCAGGACCTGCTGCGCCCGGTACCGGCCGATCAGCCACGGGAGCACGACCAGGAGCAGCGCGAGCAGCAGCACCACCAGCCAGGTCAGCACAGCCTCGGTCTTCGCCACCTCCGGCCGCACGATCATCGACAGCAGCAACAGGCCGAGCAGCGTCCAGCTACAGAGCATCACGAAGTGCTTGAGCTGCGTTTCCCGGCGTCCCGCCAGATAGCTCAGCACGATGATCGCGAACACCAACGCGATCGGTACGCCGTTGGTCGTGCCGAGTGAGAACGCCAAGATCACGCTCTCTCCCCAAGCAATCAGGGCGAGTGAAAGCAACGGCCGGCTGCGCCGCAACAGCACCGCCGTACCGAGGATCGCAAGGCAGGTCAGCTGCATCCACCACGGATCCTGCCGGGCACCGCTCTCCGCGAGAACGGGAAGGCTCAGCGCGGCCCCCAGGCCGGCATCACCCAAGCGCCGCCAGTTCATGGCGCCGACGCTACACAGCCGCCGGGCCCCCGCAGTACTGCCGAAAGTCAGTGGTCGTCCGCGGCGTCGACGATCTCGAACGGCACGTACGTCAGGTTGGGCACCGTCTCACCACGCAACCGCGCGACGAGCAGGTCCACCGCCGTACGGCCCATCTCGCCTTGGTTCTGGCGCACATGCAGGTACGGCGGTCCGCCGATCGAGTCCCCGGGTGAGTCGAAACAGGCGACGACCCGCTCGCGGCCGAGCGCGCGATCCGTCATCCGGGCCAGGTTGTACTCACACGCGACGTACGCCGTCACCTCCGGGAATCGGTCGCGGAACTGACGGATCGCGTCGATATCCCCCTCCACACTCTCCATCGAACCGGGCAGCGTGCTGCGCAGACCCGTCAGCTCATAGGCCTGACCTCGCCCTTGGAAGGCCGAGCGGAAGCCCTCCAGCCGATCCTCGATCGACGACGTGTTGACCGGCGGCGGCGAGACGAACGCGATGTGCTGATGCCCCTGGTCGAGCAGTCGGGTGGTGAGCGCTCGGGCCGCCGCGACGTTGTCGGTGTGGACCGCGGACACCGGAATCCCGGACAGATGCCGATCGACCAGCACGATCGGATACCCGTCCAGCACCTGCCGCAACAGACTCGCGTTGTAGAAGTCGCCATGCACCGGGAAGACGATCAGCCCGTCCACCTCACCGGTCGCAACCAGCGAGTCGACGGCCTTCTCCTCATCGGCCTGCCGCCCGTGCGTCCGCCGTACGATCAAGTGCGTCTCGTGCTCCGCACAGCGCTCCTCGATCGCACACATCAACTCGAGGCCGTAGGAGTCCGACACATCCGGTACGACGAGCGCGATCGTCCGCGCCTCGCGTCGTGGAGCCGCCACCCGCCCGCGCAGCGGCATCGTGACCCCGGACAGATCCGGCAACTCCTGCACCACGAACGTGCCCTTGCCGCGGACCCGCTCGACCAGCCCGGCCTCGCGCAGCACCTCGAGCGCCCGCTTCGACGTGATCCGGCTGACGTCGAACTCGACCGCCAGCTCCATCTCCGACGCTACCCGGTCGCCCGGCCCCAGCACCCCGCGCCGGATCTGGTCGAGCAACCGCGCACAGATCTCCTCATACAGCAGCACCCGCCCATCCTCCTCACCGTGCCCGGTCTGGTTGGCATATCAAATCATCCCCGAAGACTGTCGGTCCGTTGTGGCAGCCTGCGAATCATGGACATCCAGGGCAAACTCGCTGTCGTCACCGGGGCCGCTGTCGGCATCGGCCGAGCCATCGCCCAGCGCCTCGCCGCCGAGGGCGCACAGGTGGTGGTCGCCGACATCGACGCCGCCGGCGGCCACGAAACCTGTACGTCGATCGGCCCCGCAGCCCGCTTTGCCGAGGTGGATCTGCGGTCCGATGCGGCGGTTGCGGAGCTGATGTCATGCCAACCGCACATCCTCGTCAACAACGCAGGCGGCGGGGCGCAGCTCGCGCCCTGCTTCCCCGAGGCGCCCGTCGAGCGATGGTCGGCCTCGCTCGACCTGAATCTCCGGGCGCCGATGCTCGCCACCCAGCTCGCGCTCGACGGCATGCAGCAGGCGGGCGGTGGCGCGATCGTCAACGTCGGATCGACCGCGGGACTGGGATTCGAGGGGCATTCCTCGCCCGAGTACAGCGCCGCGAAGGCCGGGCTGATCCGCTTCACGGCAACGCTCGCTCCGCTGGCCACGACACATCGCGTCCGCGTCAACTGCGTCGTACCGGATTGGGTTGCCACCGAGCGCGGCGTCCAGGAGCGAGCGATGCTGCCGGCCACTGAGCGTGGTGCGGCGCAGGTTTCGCTCGCGGCGGTGACCGATGCGGTGGTTCAGTTCGTACGCGACGACAGTGCGGCGGGCCGCGTCGTACTGCTGGATCGGGGTGAGCCGCCGCGCTGGCTGAATTGAGCTGTTCATGACCTCGCTGTGCTGTCAGCATTCGAGCATGCTTCCGCCCGCACCTGCCTTCGCTGCGCGTTCCGTGTTTGCCGTCGCCGGTGCGCTGGCCGTCGTACTGACTGCACTGTCGGGTCGGTACGGCTATCACCGCGACGAGCTGTACTTCCTGGTGGCGGGCGACAAGCTCGCTTGGGGGTACGTCGACCAACCACCGCTGACGCCGCTGATCGCTCGCGTCTCCACTGAGCTCTTCGGCAATACACCTATGGGTCTTCGAGTCATCTCGACTCTCGCCAGCGCCGCGACGGTGATCGTCGTCGCACTGCTGGCCCGCGAGTTTGACAGCAACCGCCCTGGTCAGGTGGTGGCCGCGGTCTGTGCGGCTGTTTCGGGCTTCCTGCCTGGCGTGGGCCACATGGTCTCCACCGCGACGTACGACCTGCTCGCTTGGATGCTCATCGCGTTGTTCGCAGTCAAGCTTCTGCGCACCGACGACCGACGCTGGTGGCTGGCACTCGGGTTGACCGCCGGAATCGCGCTGGAGAACAAGTACCTCGTCGTACTGCCGATCGGGGCGCTGCTGGTTGCGCTGCTGATTGTCGGGCCACGCCAGGTACTGCGGTCGTGGTGGCTGCTCGGGGGTGTCGCCCTTGCGGGGCTGGTCGCGCTGCCCAACGTCATCTGGCAGTTCCAGCACGACTGGCCGCAGTTAACTGTCGCGGGCGGGATCAGCTCGGACGACGGCACTGAGAACCGCATCATGTTCATTCCGCTGCAGATCCTGCAGCTCTCCCCATTGCTGCTCCCGGTGTGGGTGGCTGGCTTCCGCCGGCTCTGGAAGATGCAGTGGCCACGCGCGGTGGCACTCGCCTATCCGGTCCTGTGCGTCGCAGTACTAGCTGTGGGTGGCAAGTCCTACTACGCCCTGCCCCTGCTGTACGTCCTGGTCGCGGCCGGCGCCGAACCCACTCTCGCCTGGATTACCAGACACCGCCCGCTGGCAGCCGCCGCACTTGTTTTCACCGCAGCCACCTCCTTCATCTTCACCCTGCCCGTCCTCCCCACCTCAGCCGTCGACTTCGTCATCCCCGTCAACAAGGAGCAAGGCGAACAGATCGGCTGGCAAAACCTCACCACGACGGTCGCCAACGCCATCCCCGCCTCCGAACGCGCCACCACCACCATCCTCACCAGCAACTACGGCCAAGCCGGCGCCCTCCGCCGCTACGGCCCCGCCC
>NZ_SMKA01000218.1 GCF_004348455.1 Kribbella albertanoniae | reverse complement strand
CGCGTACACCGCCGCCCGCTCCCGAGTGTGGGTTGGCGAACCGCGTCCGGGCGACCCTCCGCACCACGGGATGGGTATACCCACGAGATGGCGGGTTGGCCAATCAGATTCTGGTGCGCCAACCCGCCGTGGGGTGGGTGTACCCATCAGATGGGGGGCTGGGGTCCATCAAATGGCGGTGAGCCCAGCCATAGCCGGATGCGAGCAACGCCGTACCAACCCGGCTGCAGTCGGATGCGACCGCCGGCGTACGGGCGTGACCTGCTTCACATCCGGACCCTGTCAGGAATCCCGGGGCTGTTCGGTTCAGGAGGCATAACCACGTAGACAGAGGAGCACGGACATGAAGCACCGCATCGTTGTTCTTGGGGCCGGCTACACCGGGGCTGTTGCTGCGGGGCGGCTGGCTCGGCGGCTGCATGGGGACGACGTCGGAATCACCGTCGTCAACGCCGAGCCCGACTTCGTCGAGCGCGTCCGCATGCATGAGCTGGCTGCCGGCCGGGACCTGAAGCCGCGTCCGCTCGACGAGGTGTTCAAGGGAACCGGCATCGCCCTGAAGCTGGCCAAGGTGTCCGGCGTGAACGTCGACGACAAGACCGTCACGCTCGACACCGCCGAGGAACTGACCTACGACACGCTCGTCTACGCACTCGGCAGCCACTGGAACGACCACGGCGTCCCCGGCGCTGCCCAGTACGCCGAGCAGATCGCCAGCCGGCCGGGTGCCCTGAAACTGCGTGACCGGCTGGCCGAGCTACCGGCCGGCGGGACGGTCACCGTCGTCGGCGGTGGGCTGACCGGGATCGAGGGTGTCACCGAGATCGCCGAGGCACACCCGGACCTGAACGTCTCCCTGGTCGCCGCCGGCGGTCTGGGCGACTGGGTCTCGCCGAAGGCCCAAAAGCACCTGCAGAAGGTCTTCGCCGATCTCGGCATCACCGTCCACGAACACTCCGAGGTCGCCCGGGTCGAGGCCGACGCCGTCATCACCGCGGACGGTACGGCGATTCCGTCCGCAGTGACCGTCTGGACCACCGGTTTCGCGGTGCACCCGATCGCAGCAGCCACGACCCTCGAGACGCTCGCGAACGGTCAGATCCTCGTGGACGACATGATGGCGTCGGTCTCGCACCCGGACGTGTACGCGGTCGGCGACGCGGCCCAGGCCAACGGCTCCAGCGGGCAACCGCTGCGGATGTCGTGCGCATCCGGAACCTTCACGGCGTACCAGGCAGCCGATGCGATCGCGGCGCGGCTGACCGGCGGGAAGCTCCCGAACACGACCATCCGCTACTTCCAGCAGTGCATCAGCCTCGGGCGCAACGAAGGGCTCATCCAGTTCGTCACCGCGGACGACCGGACCAAGAAGTACTCGCTCCGCGGCCGGGCAGCCGCTGCCTACAAGGAGATCATCTGCTGGGGCGCGTACGTCGGCGTCGCCAACCCGACCCTCGGAATGCCGGTCCGCCGTCGGCGGGTCGCCCAGCAGCCGGCCACGTCGGCGGGACATGGTCGGCTGCGGACGGTTGCTTAGGCCTCTTCGAGCCGGGGGAAGAGCGGGTCGCCCTTCGTCAGGACCGAGCCCGCGGGGAGCTGGCCCCAGGTGCCGGCGTCCTGGACGCGCTGGTCCCCGAGCGGGCCGAGCTTGGCCTCGGCGCCGAGGAGCGTCCACAGCTTCTCGGACGTCTTCGGCATCGTCGGGTTGTGCAGTACGGCGACCGCCCGCAGAACCTCGGCGGACGTGTAAAGGATCGTGGCCAGGCGGGCCCGCTGGGACTCGTCCTTGGCCACCTTCCACGGCTCCTGCTCGGAGACGTAGCCGTTGACCGCGCCGACCAGGTCGTTGATGGCAGCCAGGGCGTCGTGGAAGGCCAGGGTCTCGATCGCCTGCTCGGCGGTGGCGACCGTCTGGCTGAGCTTGTCGGCCAGCGCCTGCTCGGCCGGTCCGTGCTCGGTCGCCTCGGGGAGCGCACCGTCGAAGTACTTGCCGATCATGGCCGCGATCCGGCTGGCCAGGTTCCCCAGGCCGTTGGCGAGCTCGGAGGTGTAGACCGCGCTCAAGTGCTCCCAGGAGAACGAGCCGTCCGAGCCGAACTGGATCGTCCGCAGGAAGTAGTAGCGGAAGGCGTCCGAACCGAAGTGGTCGGTGATCTCGTGCGGAGCGATCGCGGTCAGCTTCGACTTGCTCATCTTCTCGCCGCCGACCAGCAGCCAGCCGTGCGCGAAGACCTGCTTCGGGGTCGCGACCTCGGCGGCCATCAGCATCGCCGGCCAGATCACCGCGTGGAACCGGAGGATGTCCTTGCCGACCAGATGAACGCTCGCCGGCCACAGCTCCTCGAACCGTTTCGGGTCGGTGCCGTAGCCCGCGGCCGTCACGTAGTTCAGCAGCGCGTCGATCCAGACATAGAGGACGTGGTCCTCGTCCCACGGGACCGGGATCCCCCAGTCGAAGGTCGACCGGGTGATCGACAGGTCCTGCAGCCCCTGCTTGACGAACGCGATCACCTCGTTGCGCGCGCTGGCGGGAGCCACGAAATCAGGCTGCTCCGAGTACAGCTCGAGCAGGCGGTCGCCGTACGCCGAAAGCCGGAAGAAGTAGTTCGTCTCCGAGACCGTCTCCAGCTCGGTGCCGTGGATCATGCACCGCTGGGTGCCGTCCTCGTCCGTGCGGATGTCGGTCGGCAGCTTGAACTCCTCGCAGCCGACGCAGTACAGGCCCTCGTACTCGCCCTTGTAGACGTCACCCTTGTCGTACAGCTTCTGCCAGAACTCGCGGACCCGCTCGGTGTGCCGCTGCTCGGTGGTCCGGATGAAGTCGTCGTACGCGATGTCGACGTCGACCCACGCGGGCTTCCAGGACTCCTCGACCAGCTTGTCCGTCCACGCCTGCGGCGACATGCCCTGCGCCTCAGCGCTGCGCATCACCTTCTCGCCGTGCTCGTCGGTACCCGTCAGGTACCACTTCCGCTCACCACGCTGCGCGTGCCAACGAGTCAGAACATCCCCGGCCACCGTCGTGTAGGCACTACCGATATGCGGCGGCGCCGTGACGTAGTAGATCGGGGTCGTGACGTAATAGGCCTTGTCGGACATGCTCCAAGCGTAGTGCCGCCCGTCAGGCCTCTTGACCACACCTCAAACAATCCGCCCGCCGTGGTAGCGCAGCCGGTAGTACGGCGTCCCGTCCGGGCCGCTGATGTGCTCGACGCCCTCGAACCTCCCGACTCCGCCGGTGTTCTCGTCGAGATAGGTGAGCCCGCCGTCGCAGTACGTGAACCCGCCGAGGAAGCGAGCCTCGGCGTACAGGGCGGTCAGCGCCTGTTTGATCAGCCGGCCGGCGTCGGCCGCGGTCAGGCGGCCGGGCTCGAGGAGGAAGCCGTAGTAGTTCATCCCCCAGATCGGCCGACCGGCGGCGTGGACAACCTCCTGGCCGAGGAAGTCGGCGTCGCCGAAGTAGCTGTCGAGATAGCTCAGATCGCCGTCGCTGAAGCGCAGGTCGTGGGCCGCGGGGCGGCTGAGCTCGGCGAAGTTGCCGTCACCGGCGTACGTCGCCGCTTTGGCGCGGACGATGAACGCCTCAAGGTCGCTGTCGCTGATCACACCCAACGACTATCAGGCGGGTCCGACAGTTACTTGCGGTTGGCGAGTACGGCGTCGTACACGGTCCGCTTGGGGACGTTGAAGCGTTTGGCGACGTCGGAGATAGCTTGTTTGCGGGGGGTGCCTGCTTCTTCGTCGACGGCGACCTCGCGGGCCAGGTCCTCCGGAGTGACGACTTTGGCCGGGTCGGCGCCGGACACGACGACGGTGATCTCACCCCGTACGCCGTCCTTCGACCAGGCGACGAGATCCGCGACCGGGCCGCGCTTGACCTCCTCGTACGTCTTCGTGAGCTCCCGGCAGACCGCCGTACGGCGATCGTCGCCGAAGGCCTCGGCCATCGCCTCGAGCGACTGGGTCAGCCGGTGCGGGGCCTCGAAGAACACCATCGTCCGGGGCTCGTCGGCCAGCTCGGTCAGCCGCCGCAACCGCTCCCCCGGCTTCCGCGGCAGGAACCCCTCGAAGGTGAACCGGTCCACCGGCAGCCCGCTCAGCGCCAGCGCCGTGAGCACCGCCGACGGCCCCGGTACGGCGGTCACCTCGATCTCAGCGTCGATCGCGGCCGCGACCAGCCGGTACCCCGGATCCGAAACGCTCGGCATCCCCGCATCCGTCACGACAACCACGGTCTGGCCGGCTTGAAGCGCCGCCAGCAGCTCCGGCGTCCGCTCCCGCTCGTTCCCCTCGAAGTAGCTGACCACCCGCCCACTCAGGCTGATCCCCAGATCCCCCGTCAACCGCCGCAGCCGCCGCGTATCCTCCGCAGCCACCACATCCGCCGCCCCCAACACCCGCGCCAACCGCGGCGAAGCATCCGACACGTCCCCAATAGGCGTCCCCGCCAACACCAATCGCCCGGTCACGGGAGGAGAGTGAATGCATTGACGTGACGGGGCCGAACAACGGAGAAGCGACGTCGATCCAGCGTTGCCACCTCTCGAAGGTCCAGCTGTTCCGCGAGCGTGATCACGGAGGCATCGGCCAGGCCAAGAGGAAGATCGGCATACTGACCGATCAAGTCAGCCATCCTGTCGAGCGCACTCGCTGTGGTGCTTGCGATGGTGAAGTCGCCGGCAGCCAGCGATCGAACGAAGGCCATCTCCGACTTGGAGCCGCCCGCCTTTGCCAGCAGATAACACACCTCCGTGACCACGAATGGCGGTATCACCAGTTGCTCGTTGTTCAGGCGGAGTGATGCGAACAGGTCGACGCAGCGGCGGTGATTGATGTCCGCCGTGAGCGCAGCGGCAACGATCGGGCCGGTATCTACGACAATCACTTCGGGCTGCGTCCGAGTCCTTCAGCCAGCATCTCGTCGATGCGTTCCGAAAAGTCCGGGCTGGTCCCGTCGACCGATCCCACCCAGGCAGGCGGCCAGGCCGACGGTGTCGTGCGCTCAGCCCGTGCCTCCGCCTCCAGCTTGATCAGACGGATTCTCGGCAAGACATCAGCCGCAACGCTGTCAGACATCGAATCGACCAGGGCCTGCAGGTCTTCTTTCGGCGTGCTCATGTGACTCAGTGTAGGAGGTTCTGCCGACGGTTTTCAGTTATCCACAGGCACTTCCTGCGAGGGGAGGAGGCGGTGCTCCCGGGGGCTCCGTACGATGGCGGGCGTGACTGCCTTGATCGAGGACGGGACTGCGCGGCGGGGGGACACTGCCGAGGAGCGCGAGGCGCTGGGCAGGGATGTGCTCGGAAGGCGGTTGCCGTCGCTGCGGGAGCGGTTGTATCCGGCGATGCCGAAGGACTTCGAGGGCGGGTGGATCGCGACGCTGGTGATCACCGCGCTGGCCGGGTTCCTGCGGTTCTGGGATCTGGCCAACCCGGTGAAGTTCGTCTTCGACGAGACGTACTACGCCAAGGACGCGTACAGCCTGCTCAAGTTCGGGTACGCGCGGCAGTTCATCGACCAGCCCGAGGGGGCCGCCGACAAGGCGATCCTGGCCGGGAACCTGGACGTCTTCAAGGACACCCCGAGCCTGACCGTGCACCCCGAGGTCGGCAAGTGGATGATCGCCGGCGGTGAGCAGCTGTTCGGGATGACGCCGTTCGGGTGGCGGTTCATGCCGGCGCTGTTCGGCACGCTGACTGTTCTCCTGGTGATCCGGACGGTACGGCGGATGACCCGGTCCACACTGATCGGTGCGATCGCCGGGCTGCTGCTCGCGGTCGACGGGCTGCACTTCGTGATGTCGCGGGTCGCGCTGCTCGACGTGTTCCTCGCGTTCTGGCTGGTTGCGGCCGTCTCCTGCCTGGTCTGTGACCGGGACTGGACCCGCCGCCGGCACGCGGACTCGCTGGCCAAGCAACAGACGGACTTCGGTCCCCGGAAGTTCGGTCGCTGGCTGCTGATCCGGCCGTGGCGGATCCTGGCCGGGGTCTGCTTCGGGCTCGCGCTCGGCACCAAGTGGTCGGCGGTCTGGGTGCTGGCCGCGTTCGGCATCCTGGTGTTCGCGTGGGACTTCGGGGCCCGCCGGGCGCTCGGGTCGCGGTTCACGTTCGTGAAGTCGGTGCTGGTCGACGGCATCCCGGCGTTCGTCAGCATCGTCCTGGTCGCCGGTATCACCTACACCGCGACCTGGACCGGCTGGCTGCTGCACGACAACGCCTACTCCCACGACTACGCCTCGAAGAACCCGGCGACCGGGATCATGAAGGTGGTCCCGGACGACTTCCGGTCGCTGATTCACTACCACCAAGAGGTCTACGAGTTCCACACCGGCGACTACATCAAGAAGGCCACCCACCCGTACGCCTCGAACCCGGCCGGCTGGCCGATCATCGCCCGCCCGATCGGCTTCGACGCCGTCAACGACATCAAGCCCGGCTCCCCCGGCTGCAACCCACCAGCCGGTTCGAACTGCCTGTCGGTGATCTCCGCCATCGGTACGCCGATCCTGTGGTGGGGCGGCGCTCTCGCCCTGCTCGCCGCGGTGGTGCTCTGGGTAGGCCAGCGGGACTGGCGATTCGGCGTACCGGTGATCGGTTTCGTCACCTGCTGGGTGCCCTGGTTCGCCTACGACGACAGACCGATCTTCTTCTTCTACGCCGTCACGATGATCCCGTTCACCGTGATGGCGGTAGCCCTGGTCCTGGGCAAGATCCTCGGCCCGGCCAAAACTCTCGAAGGCACCGCGGCCCCCCGCCGTCTGATCGGCAGCGCCATCGTCGGCGCCTTCGTCGTCCTGGTCGTCCTCAACTTCGCCTACATCTGGCCGATCCTCACCGACCAGGTCCTCCCGCACCCCGACTGGCTCAGCCGCATGTGGTTCAAAACCTGGATCTGACCCGTCCACAACGTCCGAAAGAACGGAGGGCCCTCCTCCGCATCTTCGGACGTTAGCGGCTGCGCTGACACAACGTCCGAAAGAACGGAGGGCCCTCCTCCGATCCTTCGGACGTTGTGATGTCGGGGGTGGTCAGTGGCCGAGGTGTCCGTGGCCGTGGCCGTCGCGGAAGCGTTTTTTGTGGCGTTTGGCGGCGGACTGGCCGCCGACGCCGCCGAAGAGGGCCAGGCCTTTGACCACGACGGTGGGGGCGTCGGGGTGTGGGGTCTCGCTGCCGTTGGCTGCGAAGCCGCCGAAGATGCCGACGCCTTCGTTGCGGATGGTGACACCTTCGGGGACGGTGATGTCGATGCCGCCGAAGACCGCGAACGCCCAGATGGTCACCTCGCGGCCCTCGAAGACGGCGTCCGTCATGTCGAGGTCCTGGCCGCCGAACACCGCGAAGGCATTGGTACGCCGCTTCACCCGCCAACTGCCCTTGCGCTCGACGCCACCGAAGATCGCGACCATGGTGGTGAAACTGTCGTCGGCGTTGGCGGGTTCCTCGATCGGGACCGGGCTGTTCGACACCGCCCGCATCGGCACGTTCGACGGGACCGGCGGCTGGTGACCGTCGGGCACCAGGAGATCGCTGGTGATCGGCTCGAGCTCGCCGAGCGTGCGGGCCTGCAGGGTCTGCTCGAGCCGCTCCGCGTGTTCGTCCTGGCTCAGCCGGCCCGTCATCAGCGCGTCCCGCAGGACGTCGACGACCTGGTCGCGGTCGATGTCGGACGCGCGCAGATGCGCGTGCGGGTTCGGGCGGTCGGGCAGATTCTCCATAAGACGGAACGATATATCGCCTAACGGCGTACGCGCAGTGCGCAAACGACCGCAATCAGGGTGATCGAGGCGAAAGTCAGGGCCGTCCCGGGGTATCCACCGAGGCCGAGCCCGAGACCACCGAGCGCTGCGCCGAGAAACGTCCCGAGGCTCATCCCGGCCGCGTTCACGCTCAGCGCCGATCCGCGCAGGTCGCCACTTCGCCGTACCAGCAGGGTGGTGACGCAGGCGGCGACGACCGCGTGGCTGGCGCCCATCAATGCCGTGAGCAGCAACGTCAGCGGGATGGTCGGCGAGAAGTAGAACGCCGAGACGCTGACGAGCGCGACTCCGAGACCGAGCAGCAGCATCCGTTCCGGCCCGATCCACGGACGGTCGAGGGCGAGGTAGCGGCCGGACAGCAGGTTGCCGATGAAGAACGAGGCACCGCTCAGCGACCAGACCAGCGCGAACCAGCCGGGCGCCAGATCGAACTTCTCGTCGTAGAACGCGGCCAGGTACGCCAGGTAGCCCATGAAGGCCGCGGTCCGCAGCATCGCGACCACGAGCAGCGGTACGGCGCCTGGGATCCGGCCGAGCTCGCGGTACGTCGCGAGGTAGCTCATCCGCGGTGCACCATCAGCCCGCAGCGGCGCCTTCCGGCCGCGACCGCGCCAGAAGAACGCGGCCGACAGGGTCAGCGAGATCACCGCGGCCGCGATCAGGTTGCCGCGCCAGCCCCACCACAGCCCCGGTACGGCGAGCACCGGCGCAGCGAGCATCGCCATCGCCGAGGTGGTCGCGGACACCAGCGTCGCCGCCCGCCCCGCCGCAGCCGGCGACCGGAACCGGTCCGCCGCGGCCGCGCCGATCGACGGCGCCAAGACCGAGGTGGAGGCCCCGATCAGCAGGCAGAACGTGGCCAGCGCCCAAACGTTGCCGATGGCACCCAACAGCGCGGACACACCAAGCAGTGCCAGCCCACCGGCCGCCACCAACTCCCGCGCCAACCGGTCGATCAACGGCGCCAACGCGAACCCGACCACCAACGCAGCCAGACCACCGAGCCCCCGCAGCCCGCCGATCTCCGCCACGTTCCCGTCTGCCGCCGCCGCGATCGGCACCAGGTACATCCCGAACACCGTGAACGGAATCAGGCTCACGGTCGAGGCGAGCAGGAACGGCCACAGCCGCCGCGCCATCCGCCAGTCGCTCGGCACTTCCTCGATGGGTCTACTGGGTAGCGCGCCTCCGCCTGGCGTCAAGACGGGGGCTGCGGGCAACGAACCTTGGGGTGGGGTGTTCATTCGTCGATCCTGTAGCGGTAGAGGGACGTGGGGCGGGCGGAGAACTGCGAGAAAGGGAAGGGTTCGGCAGAGAGAGCAGTGACGCCGGAACCGAGGAACGCGCGGGCGACGGCGCTTCCGGTCTGAGCATAGATGGCGAGCGGTTTCGATTGCTCACGGCAACGACTCAGCAGGATGTCGAAGGAGCCGTTGGACAACGTCATTCCGGTGGCGACGACGGCATCGGCGGCATCGATCACCTCGAGCATGTCGCGGGATACCGGCAATCCCGACGCAGTCTCGCGGAGGTTGAAGTCGCACGGGAGGCAGACGCCACCACGGGAAGTGATTGCGTCCACCAACGGATTGACCACACCGATCAACGCAACCTTGGTGCCGTCGGCAACGTCCAGCAACCCAGCCACAGCAGCATCCCGAGCACGGGCTCGGACATCCGGCGTACCAGCTGGCAGGACGACTTCCTCGGCACGGGCTGCCAGGTGATGCGGCTCGACCGCGGCCAGGTAGGCGTCCAGTGCGGCGATGCGCACCGGCAGTGGGTCGTCAGATCGCAGTACGTCGGCCAACGTGCGACCGGACGTGTCCGCGCAGTACGTCGGCTCTAGCTCACCGGACTCGAACGAGCAGGCACCGAACACCTCGTCCACCCGCAGCAGCACGTAATAGTTGCGGTAGGTGACGTCGGCCCCGGGCAGCCGCGTCGTGTGGTGCAACCAGAACGCGCTGGTCACCGACAACGTGGCCGGGTCGGGACCGTGGGCGCCGTCCAGTACGGCTTGGGTGAGTTCGGAAACGGTCATGGCAGGCGGGCCAGCCTTTCGGGGTCGTAGGTGAGGGCGGACAACTCGGGACGACCTTCAGGCTGGAAGCAGTACAGGAGGGAGCGACGATCGGTGGCGGTGCGGTTGGGAGCGGAGCGATGCACCATCAGCCCCGGGAACATCAGCACCGAACCCGCGGGCGCCTCGACGGTGACCGCGCGTCGCACGTCAACGGCGGTTGGGTCGACCAGCAATCCGGTCGGCTCCCGGGGATCCCGCCGTACCGGGCCCTCCGACGGGCTGCCCGGGATGAGCGTCATGGCGCCGTTCGCGACGGTGTTGTCGTCGAGCATGACGATCGCGGTGGCGATGTCGTACGCCGCGTCCCCGGCGCAGCAGTACCAGTACGGGAAATCCTGATGCCAGGCGAACTCCGAGCCGACGCCGGCCCGCTTGAAGTTCAGCTTCGCGACGAACCGGCCGGCCTTTGCCCCGATCAACGAACTCATCGGCTCGACGAGTCGCGGCTCGTCCCACAACTCGTCCAGCGCCGGGTGCAACTGCGAGACCGGTGACAGGCTGCGGACCGCCTTGCCGACCGCGTCCGGTTCCCAGTGGATCGTCGTACCGCGGACCTTCTCCAGCCGGTGTCCGTCCGGCCAGACGGTCACGTCGGTCTCACCGGCTTCGGCTGCGGCAACGATCTCGACGTGGACCTGCTCGGCCACGCCCCTGAGGCGCTCAACCTCCGTGGCCGTGAACAACGATTCGAGCAGCACATACCCCGTCACCTCACCTACGTTAATGCGACGGGGTCGCGGATGGAAACTCCACGCGACGACTCACTGCCGGTTCCCGGCGATCCCAGGACATCGCCGACCACGGCACCGCGAGCTCATCCAGCGAGTCGATCTCGTGCGGCCGCATCGACGCCATCGGCAAAGCCTCGGCATGACGGGAAAAAGCGGACTCGACGTACCGGGTGCCGGTGTCGGCGGCCAGGAAGACGTGCGTCCGGGCGCTGTCACAGGCGTGTTCCCACAATGCGGTCAGGTACGCCGCGCCCGCCGACAGCCCGGCGAACACCCCGGACGTCCGCAGCAGGTCGACCGCCGCCGACATCGCGTAGTCGAACGACACCCAGTGCAACCGGTCGTACAGCTCGTGCCGGACATTGCGGAACTCGATCGAGCTGCCGATCCCGGCGATGATCATCTCCGGATCCTTCGTGTGCCCGGCCCCGAAGGTGATACTCCCGAACGGCTGCACGCCGACCAGATTCACGTCCCGCCCACGATTGCGCAGGTACTCCGCGATCGCGCCGGTCGACGCCCCGGTCCCGACCCCGCCGACCAGGCACAACGGCCCGTCCGGCACCAGCTCCGCGACCAGATCCGCCACTGCGCCGTACCCGAGGTAGTGGATGTCGTCGTGGTACTGCTGCATCCAGTGGTACGTCGGATTGTCCCGCAGGATCTCGCCGATCCGGCGGACCCGCAGGTTCTGGTCCAGCTGCAGGTTGTTCGACGACGGGACCTGTTCGACGGTCGCGCCGAGGATCTCCAGCTGGATCTTCAGGGTCCGGTCGACCGTGGTCGAGCCGACGATGTGACAGCGCATCCCGTACCGATGGCAGGCCAGGGCGAGCGCGTGCGCATAGATCCCGCTCGAGCTGTCGATCAGCGTGTCCCCGGGCCGGACCACGCCGGTCTCCAGCAGATGCCGGACGGCGCCGAGCGCGGAGTAGACCTTCATCGTCTCGAACCGCAGGCAGATCAGGTCGTCCCCGACCCTGATCGGGTCCGGGTCCTTGATCGCCTCCGCCAGGTGATCGTGCAGTCGCGCAGACTTCATCGCCGCGGTTCGCTCCTCGTGTCGGCAGTATCGGAGGGCGGGGTGGGCGGCGTTTCGGGCCGACCCAGGCGGGCTGCGCTCACCAGCCGCCGGGTCAGTTCGTGCTGCGGTGCGGTCATCACGGTTGCGGGTGGGCCTTGTTCGACGATGCGGCCGTCGTCGATCACCAGCACGTGATCGGTGACCGCCGCGACCAGACCGAGGTCGTGGCCGATCCAGACCAGCGCCGTACCGCGGGTCTTCAGCTCGGCGAGCAGGTCGACGACGAGCGCCGTACCGTCGTCGTCGAGTGCGGTGGTGATCTCGTCGCAGATCAGTACGTCGGGCTCGGCGAGCACGGCTCGTGCGAGGGCTGCACGTTGGAGCTCGCCACCGGACAGGCGGCTCGGCGGACGGGCCGCCGTCATCGCGGAGACGCCGAGACGGGCCAGCGTGGCGACGGCTTCGGCATGCGCTTGGTCGGGCGGCAGATCGCGGAGACGTTGTGCGGTCCGGGCGACTTGCTGGTCGACCGGGCGGCGTTCGTCGAAGGAACCGCGGACTTCCTGCCAGACGTACTGGACGCGGCGGTTCTGCTCCCGGGTGCGCTTCCGGAGGACCGGGAGTGGTTCGCCGTCGAGCAGGAGTTGGCCGGTACTGCGTTCGTGCAGGCCGGCCAGGCAGCGGGCGAGCGTCGTCTTGCCGCTGCCGGAACGGCCGACCACGCCGACGCTGTTCCCTGCATCGACAGTGAGATCGACGTCATGGAGAACTGGGATGCGGCCGCGGGGGCGGATCGACGCGGACAGGTTCATTGCCTGGAGCAACGGCTTGCCCGCCGAGGTGGTTCCCGTCGATTGCGGTTCCCAGCTCGACGGGAGGACGTCGGTGCCGCCGAATGCGATCACCTGGCCGGCATTCAGTACGACGACGTGGGTGGCCAGCTCGCGGACCAGGCCGAGATCGTGGCTCAGCAGCAGGATGCCGAGGCCGCCTTCGGCAAGCTCGCGTAGTTCGCCCGCCAGCTGGAGCCGGGTGATCGAGTCGAGCCCGGTGCTCGGTTCGTCGAGCACCAGTACCTTCGGCCGGCAGGTCAACGCCTGCGCTAGCGCAACCCGCTGCCGCTGGCCCCCGGAGAACTGATGCGGAAACCGTCTTAGCGTCTCCCGGTTCCCCGGTACCTGAGCGCCCCGCAACGCATCCTGCACGACCGACTGCCCCGGGTGATGCAGCCGCTCCAACTCGCGCAACGTCGCACCGACCCGACGTGCGGGGTTGAGCGCACTGCCCGGATGCTGGGGCATATAAGCAACCGCACGTCCCCTGAGACGCTCAGCTTTTGCGGTAGGCCCGTTGCTGTCGACAACGACCTCGCCGTCGACAACCACGTCGCCCTCAAGCCGAACGCCGCTCCCGCTCTCCCCCAACAACGCAAGCGCCGAGGTGGTCTTCCCCGACCCCGATGCGCCGACGAGAGCCGTCACCTCACCGGCGAACACCTCAAAGCTCACCCCATCCACCAGCACAGCGGATCCGGCCGTTGCACTCAACCCAGTGACCTTGGCGAGCGGGCTCATACCGGGCTCACCGCCAGACGGCGGGTGTGGTGGACCAGGCGGTCGGCCAGGAGATTGAAGCCTAGGGTGAAGGAGACCAGCAGAATTGCCGGGGCGAGGACCGACCAGGGTTGCAGGAGGAGTCCTTCGCGGTTGCGGGAGACGCTGACTGCCCAGTCCGAGGCGGTTGGGCTGAGGCCGAGGCCGAGGAAGTTGACCGAGGCAACCAGGAAGACGGCCAGCGTGATCCGGGTACCGATGTCGGCCGCCACCGGCCCGATGACCGCGCGACCGACGTACCCGAGCTGAATGGTTGCCCAGGACTCCCTTTGCATCCGGAGCGCCTCGACCACCGGCGAACTCGCGGCATCCAGCGCGGCCGCTCGCACCAACCGGGCCACGGTCGGAACGTTGACCATGGCAACGGCCAGCGTGATCGCCGGCGCGGACGCCTGCCACCCGACCGCGACCACGCTGATCACCAGCAACGACGGCAACGGGAGCAGTACGTCGAGCGGCCGGATCAGCACCTCGTCCAGCCATCGATGCCGGGTCGACGCAGCCACCAGCCCGATCAACCCGCCGACCGCGTAAGCGATCAGGACCGCGCCGAACGCCATACCGAGAGCTGTCCGGCCACCAACCAGTAGCAGCCCAAGAACGTCCCGGCCCAACCCATCAGTCCCGAGCACGCCGTCCGCGGAGTACGGCAGGCCGGCCTTGTTGCTGTCGACCGAGATGAGCGGTCCGAAGAGAGCGATGAACAGCGGCACGACCACGAGTACCACCGAGATCGCCAACGGGATGCGCGCCCTCATCGGAGCAGCTCCGTTCGGGGTACCAGACGGTTGCAGACGAGGTCGGCCCCCAGGTTGATCAACAACGCAGCGACGGCCAGGACCAGTGTGAGCCCTTGCACCGTTGGGATATCGCGGGTCTCCACCCCATCCACCAACGCCGTGGCGAACCCCGGGATGGCGAAGATCGCCTCGACGACCAGAACCCCACCGAGCAGCGTGTCGCCGGTCCGCGCCAGCTCCTGAACACCCGGTACGGCGGCGTTCGGCAGCACGTGGCGGAGCAGCAACCGCCGGCGCGGAACCCCGAGCCGACGAGCCTGTACGACGTAGTCCGCGTTCAACGCGGTGATGGTGCCGGCGCGAACCTGGCGGGACAGCAGACACACCGTGCGCCCCAACAGCACAGTCACTGGCAGCACCAGCAAGACCGGTGAGGTGAGCAACGAACCGCCGATCCAGGTAGCAGGCAACCATCCGAGTTTCAGCGAGAAGACCGCCACCAGCACAACAGCAATCACGAAGTCCGGGATCGCACTCAACGCCAGCGTCACCGAAGTGATCGCCCGATCGAGCCGACCGTTCTCGCGGGTCCCCATCAGGATGCCCAAGGCAACAGCCAGCGGGATCACCACGGCGAGCGTCGCCAACGTCAGCACCAACGTGGCGCCGACCGAATCCCGCACGATCTCGCTCACCGGCCCGCCGCTGATCAACGACGTACCGAGATCGCCCGTCAGCACCCCACTGAACCAATGCAGGAACCGTTCCAGCGCAGGCTGATCCAGCCCGAGCTGCTCACGCAACCGTGACACCTGCTCAGGCGACAGCGTTTCGTCGAACCGCATGTCGGCCGCGTCGCCCGGCAGCAACGACGTGAGCACGAAGACCAGTACGGACAACACCGCGAGCTGAACGACGGCGAGTGCGGCCCGCCCAGCGGCGTACGACCGCATTCAGGCCAGCCACACCTTGTCGAACCGGCCGAAGTCCACAGTGTTCGGCGGCACCGCCTCCACCCCCTGAACCTTCGGCGAAACCGCGACCAGGTAGTCGGGCAGACCCCAAGCCAGGATGCCGCCCTCATCGCGCAGGGTCTGCTGCAGTTCGCCGTACTTGGTCGCTCGCGCGGTTTCGTCGGTCTGCACCTGCGCCGCCGCGAAGGCCTCGTCGAAGGCCGGCTTCCGCCAGTGCGTCACGTTGAAGGGCGACTTCGACAGCAGCCGATCAGTCACGTACTGCGGGATCGGCATCGCGCCGGACCGATGGTTGCCAATGGCCCCCTTCGTGAGCAGGTCCTTCGCGTAGGTCTGCGGGCTCCCGGTCGTGACCTTGAGCTTCACTCCGGCCTCCGCCACCTGCTCGGCGAACAGCGTCGCCGCCTCGACGAACCCGGCCGACGCGTCGGCAGTGAAGATCTCGATCTCCTTGTTCACCAGGCCGGCCTTCTTCAGCAGCGCCTTGGCCTCATCGAGATCCCGCTCCCGCTGCGGCAGCTGCTCCGGGTAGTACTGGAACCCCTTACCGAACAGGTCGTTCCCGACGGTCCCACGCCCAGCCAGTACGACGTCGACCAGCCGCTGCCGATCCGCCAGCAGCTTGAACGCCAGCCGCACATCCGGGTTGTCGAACGGCGCCTGGTCCACCTTCATCACGAACGCCTGCATCGTGCTCGCCTTCGCGGCCACGATCCGCACCGACTTCCCAGCCTCGGCAGTCCGGGCGAACGTCGCGGTCATGTCATTCGCGTACTCCGCCTGCCCACCCTGTACGGCGTTCGCCCGCGCCTCGGCGTCGGCCGACAACACGTGCAGCTCCTCGATCTTCGCCGTACCGTCCCAGTAGCCGTCGTACCGGCTTGCGACCATCGATCGCCCGGCCTCGAACGAGACGAACTTGAATGCTCCGGTGCCGACCGGCTTGGTCGGATCCTTGAACCCGTCCCGCACGATCTGCGTCCCGATCCCCGCCAGCAACGCGGGAAACTCCGCATTCGGCGCCGACAGCACGAGCTCAACCGTCCGCGGATCGACCGCCTTAGACCGACGCAGGTCGAGCGTCGCGAGCGACGACTGCGCAACCCGATCCGGTACGGCGGGGTCCGCGATCCGGGCCAGGCTGTACAGCACGTCCTCGGCGGTCAGCTTGCTGCCGTCGTGGAAGGTCGCGTCCCGCAGCGAGAACCGCCAGGTGAGCGCCTTGCCGTCGTGCTCCCACTTCTCCGCGAGCCGCGGCACCGGCTTCAGATCCGGCCCGAGCTCCACGAGCTTCTCGTACATCGCCTTGTGCCGGGCAATGTCCACGAACAAACTCTGCACGTGCGGGTCGAGCACCTCCTTCGCCCCACCCCCGGCGTACACCGCCCGCAAGCGGCCACCGGCCTTCGGCTGGGAGCCCGCGGGACTGCCGCCACACCCACTCAGCGCCGCCACCCCCAACGCGCCGGCAAGGCCCAGAAATCCACGTCGATTCAGCGCATTGGACACGCGCACCATCCTCACGTTAGTGAAAACGATTGTCAATTCAGCGCGCATCTGAACAGTGACGCCCTCATTCTTTCC
>NZ_SMKA01000217.1 GCF_004348455.1 Kribbella albertanoniae | reverse complement strand
GGGTTAGGTACGGCGTTTGCGGGCGGAGCGGGGGAGGAGGGGGAGCTCGTAGGAGCCTAGCCAGGTGGCGAAGATTTCGCGGAGGGCGTCCTGGTCTGCGGAGAACTGGGTGGCCTGGGCTACGAAGTCGGCGGTGGTGACTGAGGCGTGGCGGTAGGTCTTGGTCCAGGTGCGGAGCATGTCGAAGAAGGCGTCGTCGCCGAGGTGCAGGCGGATCGCGTGCAGGGTGATGGCGCCGCGCTTGTAGAGGCGGTCGTCGAACATCAGCTCCGGGCCCGGGTCCGACAGCAGCAGGTCCTGGGGTAGTCCGCGCAGCCGGGTGTAGGCCTTGGAGACCTGCTGGTCGGCGCTCAGACCGCCGGACTCCTCCGACCACAGCCACTCGGCGTAGCAGGCGAAGCCTTCGTTGAGCCAGATGTCCTTCCAGGCCGACGGTGTGAGGCTGTTGCCGAACCACTGGTGTGCCAGTTCGTGCGCGACCAGTCGCTCCGACGTGCGCTTCCCGTCCACGTGGTTGCTGCCGAAGACCGAGATGCCCTGTGCCTCCAGGGGAATCTCCAGGTCGTCGTCGGTCACCACGACCGTGTAGTTGCCGAACGGGTAGGACCCGAACAGCCGGCAGAACAGCTTCACCATGTCCTGCTGCCGGCCGAAGTCGTGCTTGAACTCGCGCAGCTCACCCGGTGGCACCAGCGCGCGCGTGGTGACCGGAGTCGTCGCCAGATCGAGTACGTCGTACCGGCCGATCTGCACGGTCGCCAGGTACGTCGCCATCGGCGCAGCCTGGTCGTAGACCCAGGTGGTGCGACTCGCCTTGACCCGGCGGGAAACCAGGCGCCCGTTCGCCAGGGCGTGGTACGGCGAATCGGTGGTGATCGTGATCCGGTAGTGCGCCTTGTCGCCCGGGTGATCGTTGCAGGGGAACCAGGTGGCCGCCCCACTGGGCTGACTGGCCACGATCACCCCCTCGGTGAGCTCGTCCCAGCCGAGGCCGCCCCACGGACTGTCCTCCGGCTTCGGATTCCCGGCGTACTGGATGTCGACGATGAACTCGCTGCCGTCGGCCAGTGTGTTCGCCGGGGTGATGTGCAGCTTGCCGGAGCGCTGGGTGAAGCGGGAGACACGGCGGCCGTTGATCGTCACCTTGGTGGCACGCAGGCCGGACAGGTCGAGGGCGAACCGGGTCAGCGCCTGCTCGGCGACCGCGGTGATGCTGGCCTTGCCGGCCAGGCGGTTGCTGTTGACGCGGTAGTCCAGCTCGAGCTCGTACGACTCGACGTGGTAGCCGCCGTTGCCGTGGCTTGGAACATAGGGATCACCTGCGGAAGAAGCGCCGGGATGCCCGGTCGTGGAACCGAAGACCATCAGCCCTGCCAAGGAGCGATCGGGTTCCCGGCCCAACGGGTTCCGTCGGGCACACCTTCACCGCGCATCACGAGAGACACCGGGCCGATGGTAGCCCCTGCACCGATTGACGCGGCAGGCAGGACGATGCCGTGCGGTCCGAGGGTGGCGCCCGGTCCGAAGGTGACTGTGCTCATGGAGAGCACTCGATCATGAAACAGGTGGGTCTGCAGCACGCAACCGCGATTCACCGTTGCCCCGTCGCCCAAAGTGATCAGATCGGCCTCCGGCAACCAGTACGTCTCGCACCAGACGCCCTTGCCGATCTTCGCCCCGAGGGACCGCAGCCAGAGCGCGAGGACCGGCGTACCGGCGGCGGCGTTCGCGAACCAGGGGGCGGCGACCAGCTCGACGAAGCTGTCGACCACTTCGTTGCGCCAGACGAACGAGCTCCACAGCGGGTACTCGACGGCGCGGGTGCGGCCGACGATCACCCACTTGGCCACGGTCGCCATCCCGCCGGCGACCGCACCGGCGGCCAGGATCACCGCACCGGACAGCAGCAGCGCCGCCCACGGGCCGAGCCAGATGTCGAGCGCCTGCAGTGCGAACAGCACGCCGAGCGCGATCAGTACCGTGCACATCATCGGGACGAACCGGCACAGCTCGACCAGCGCCCGGGCCACCTTGAGCTTGTACGGCGGGTGGAACGTGCGGCTCTGGTCGCCCGCGACAGCCTGCCGACGCAGCTTCACCGGTGGCGATCCGAGCCACGACGTACCGGCCTTGGACTTCTTCGGAGCAGCGGACAGTACGGCGACCAGTCCGTTCTTCGGGACCGAGCGGCCGGGAGCGGTCATCCCGGAGTTACCCAGGAACGCGCGCTTGCCGACCTTCGCACCGGCCACGTGCAGCCAGCCGCCACCGAGCTCGTACGACGCGATCATCGTGTCGTCGGCCAGGAACGCACCCTCGCCAACCGTGGTCATCTTGGGCAGCAGCAACACCGTCGACGCCTCGACGTCCTTGCCGATCTTGGCGCCGAGCGCACGCAGCCACCACGGCGTTGCGAGGCTCGCGTAGAGCGGGAAGAGCAGTGTGCGGGCGGAGTCCAGCAGCCGCTCGGTCGCCCACACCTGCCACCCGATCCGGCTGCGGACCGGGTAGTGACCAGCCTTGATACCGATCCCCAGCAGCCGCACGCCGACCAACGTCAGTACGGCGAGGGTGACGAAACCGACCAGTGTCATCAGCGGGATTGCAGCGAGCGCGCGGAGCGCAGCGTCACCGAGTGTCTGGGTGCCCTGGAGCGCGCGGCCGAGCACGAACAGCGCTGCTGCGGCAGCCGCGACCGGGAGCAAAGACATCACCGCGGACTGGACGCCGTACGCCGCTACCCACCAGGGGGCGCGGGCTGGGCGCTCGTCGGGCCACGGGTGCCGGGCGCGGCCGACACGGCTGGCTGGGGAGCCGGACCAGCGCTCGGTCGCCGGGACCTTGCCGGAGACAGCAGAGCCAGCCGCGATCTCGGCACTGCGGCCGATGTCAGTGCCTGGCAGCAGCATCGAACGCGAGCCGACGACGGCGTCCGGGCCCACAGTGATCGCGCCGACGATCAGCCGGTCACCGTCGATCCAGTAGCCCGACAGGTCGACCTCGGGCTCGATCGACGCGCCCCGGCCCATCGTCAGCATGCCGGTGACCGGGGGCAGCGTGTGCAAGTCGACACCGCGACCGACCTTCGCCCCGAGCGCTCTGGCGTAGTAGGCGATCCAGGGCGCACCGGCCAGGTTGGCTGCACCGGCTGCGTCGGCCAGGTTCTCCGCGGCCCAGAGCCGGACGTGCACGTTGCCGCCGCGTGGATACGTGCCTGGCTTCAGACCGCGCAGCAGAAGTCGCGCACCGACCACAGCGATCCCCATGCGCCCGGCGGGGGTGATCAGCAGCAGCCAGCCTGCCAGGATCCACCACCACGACACCGTGCGGATCCACGGCAGCGGTCCGGCGAACTGGTCGAGCAGATTGTTCAGTGTGAACAGGTAGACCAGCCAGCGCACTCCCACCACGGTCTGCAGTACGAGTGTCAGTGCGGTCTGCAGGAGCTGCGTACCTGGCGGTGTCGGCCGGATCTCACGCAGCTCCACTGGCTCCGCCAGCACCTGTGTCGAGTCGTCGAGCCGATCAGCCAGTGCGCCGAGCCGGGGGTACTCGTAGATGTCAGCGACGGTCACCTCGGGGTAGCGCTCGCGTAGCGCAGACACCAGCTGCGCAGCGGCCAGACTGCCACCACCGTGCATGAAGAAGTCGTTGTCGGTCCCAGTGACCTTCGCACCGAGTACCTTCGTCCAGCGCTCGGCCAGCCAGCCCGCCGTACCGTCCAGCTCGGCAGCTGGGCCGTCGGAGTCCATCCCCGGTAGCGGCCAGGGCAGTGCGTTCCGGTCGACCTTGCCGGACGTGCGGGTGGGCAGGGTGTCGACGACTGCGAGCAGCGGCACCAGGGCTGCGGGCAGAGCCTCACGCAGCCGCTCGGTCGCAGCGGACTGATCAAATGCTTCCGGATCGTCCGGTACGACGTACCCGACGAGAAGCTGGTTGCCAGCCGCACTAGCCCGTACGGCGGCTGCCGCTCCGGACACCCCGGGTAGTGCCTGCAGAGCGGCATCGACCTCGCCCAGCTCGATCCTGCGGCCACCGAGCTTGATCTGCTCGTCGGCCCGGCCTTGGAAGAGCAGACCGGCCGCCTCGTTCTTCACGAGGTCACCGCTGCGGTAAGCGCGCTCCCAGCCCAGTGTGGGCATCGGCGCGAACTTCTCGGCGTCCTTGGCCGGGTCCAGGTAGCGGGCCAGTCCGACGCCGCCGATGATCAGCTCACCGATCCCGCCCTCGGCCACTTCATTGCCTTCGGCATCGACCACGGCGAGGTCCCAGCCGTCCAGCGGGAGACCGATCCGGACCGGACCTTCGCCGGTCAGCTGCGCGCCACACGCGACCACGGTCGCCTCGGTCGGGCCGTACGTGTTCCACACCTCGCGGCCGTCGACGGCGAGCCGCTCGGCCAGCTCGGGCGGGCATGCCTCGCCGCCGAAGATCAGTAGCCGGACCTGGTCGAGCGCATCGGCCGGCCAGAGCGCAGCGAGCGTCGGCACGGTCGAGACGATGGTGATGCCCTGTGCGACCAGCCAGGGACCGAGGTCCATCCCACTGCGGACCAGCGAGCGAGGGGCCGGCACCAGACAGGCGCCGTACCGCCAGGCGAGCCACATCTCCTCACAGGACGCGTCGAACGCGACCGACAGCCCGGCCAGCACCCGGTCGTCAGGACCGATCGGCTCCTGCTGGAGGAACATCCGGGCCTCGGCGTCGACGAACGCGGCCGCAGACCGGTGGGAGACCGCGACACCCTTCGGTACGCCGGTCGAGCCCGAGGTGAAGATGATCCAGGCGTCGTCGGTGGGCTCGGGGCCGTCCGACCGGCGCGGCGGAGGCAGAACGTCAGGAGCGTCCATCCGGGCCGAGTAGGGGTAGTCGAAGTAGCCGTCGGCGTTGTCGTTCTCCAGCGGCGGCGCGGGCTGTTCACGCAGCACGGTGAGCTCGAGGTCGTCGGCCACGGTCGCGGCGACGGCGGCTTCACCGAAGACCAGTTCGGCGCGCTCTTCCGGGTCGTCCGCATCGACCGGCACGTACGCCGCTCCGGCGTGCAGGGTGCCGAGGATCGCGACGTACAGGTCGTTGTGTCCGGACGAGATCCGGACGCCGACGCGGTCGCCGGGACCGACGCCGGCCGCGGTCAACCGGGCAGCGAACTTCTCCACCTGGGCCATCAGTTCGCGATAGCTCAGGCTGACACTGCCGTCGTCCAGCGCGGGTTCGTCGGCGTACTTGGTGGCTGTCTCGGACAGCACGTCCACCAATGTCCGCGCCGACGGCGCCAGGTCCCCGCGTCGCAACGTCACGGGCGCATGTTACGCCGCTCGGTTAACGACGCCGGAACGTCGAGCAACGGGTGGACTACTTCACCAGGTCCGTGTTCACCGCGAACGTGTTGCAGGCCTTGTTCGCGCCGATGTTGAAGCCGTTCTGGATCCAGAAGCCCTGGCTGGTGGCCAGTCCGTGGGTCCGCTCGGTCTCCGGCGTTTCCGGGCTCTCACCGAAGCTGTTGCTGGACTGCTCCTTGAACTCGTCCAACCGGTTGCTGAGCGGGTAGGACTGCTCAACGGCCTTGCTGAACACACCGGCGAAGCAGGACGCCTGCAGCTCGTTGCGGCGCGACGACTCGAGCTTCTGCTCCGGGTGGTCCTGCAGATAGGACATGCGGGCGTAGAACAAACCGGTGACACCCTGCACGTGGTGGCCGTACTCGTGCGAGATCGTCATCAGGTACGCCAGGTCCTGCTTCGGCCCGAACGCCTTGTTCATCTGCAGCACGTCGGTGTACATCACCTGGTTGCCGTAGCAGTAGAAGGCGAGCACCCGGCCGGACAGCGGCGCGAAGTTGCCACACGGCGTGACCACAGGCTTGTCGAACACCACCAGACCCGGGTCCGGCTTCTCCTGCCCGATCTCCTTGAAGATCGGCCGCCAGGCGTCGTTCAGGCAGGCGAACAGCTTCTGGTAGTAGACCTTCTGCGCGGGCAGGCTGCCGGTACCGAGGTCCTCGGCCTTGCAGTTCTGCACCGGTAGTGGTCCGGTCCGGTAGATGTTCGCGTTCAGCAGGAAGTCCTCGGCGGTGCCCTTCTGCGGCTTGGTGGTTGCCGTCGGCACGATCGACGGACCGGTCACCCCCGGGCCGGCGGTCGAGTCACTACCGCGGCCGAGCAGGGCGATGATGACGACCAGTGAGACGCCCAGGAACGCCAGCACCGAGATGCTGAACACGAGGATCCGGACACCGCCGCCACGGCGCTTCGGTGGCTGGAAGCCGTTGAACTGGCCGCCGGGCGGACCGTAGTACGGCTGCGCCCACTGCCCCTGCGGCTGCTGGTACTGACCGTACTGCTGGCCCTGCTGCGGAGGACCGGAGTACTGGCCCTGCCACGGTGCTGCCTGGGGTGGCGGGAGCACACCGGGTGGGGGACCGACCCGATCCTGGGGACCGCCGTACGGGCTGCTCACCGGTCTTGCCCTCCTGATTTCGCTCGACGAACCGGCACGAGACTACTCTCAACCCATGTCACTGAAGCGCCGCGTCCTCCCGGCCGCCCTGATGATTTGTCTGACCGCACCGATTGTTGCCTTGAGCACGTTGCCCGCACAGGCTGCGGACGACCAGATCTCCGGGTACTCGGCCGCTGCGACGCTGACCAAGGACGGCAAGCTCCAGATCAAGGAGACTGTCGACCTGACCGCCGGCGGCTCGACGTTCAGCCGGACCCTGACCACCCGGGTCCGCGCCGACGCCGAGCGTGACCGGACGTACGACGTGACTGACGTCTCAGCCACTGTCAACGGTCAGCCCGCGCAGGGCTTCAGTGACGAGGGCATCGACGACGGCCGCCGGATCACCGTGAACGCGTCCGGCAAGACCACGGTCGTGTACAGCTACACCGTCGGCAACGTGGTGGCCGAGTCCACCGAGGGCCGTGAGGTGAGCTGGCCGGTCGTCCAGGGGTTCAGCACCTCGGTCCCGAAGGCGGCGCTGTCGATCAACGTGCCGTTCGCCACTTGGGTGACCTGCTTCGCCGGACGCACCGGCTCGAGCATGCCCTGTACGTCGTCCCAGCTGGCGGAGTCCGCCGGGCTGGAGATCACCCAGATGGGCGTCCCGGCCGGCGGCCGTGTGACCTTCCTGACCGGTCTGAGCAGCCAGGCGACCGTTCAGCCGAACGCGGCGTACAAGACTCGCTGGACGCTCGGACGGGCCTTCACTGTCGACGCCGGTACGGTCGGCCTGTCCGTGATCGTGCTGGGGATCGGACTGCTCGGTGCGGCGGCGCTGTGGTTCCTGCGCGGCCGTGACGCTGCCAAGGTCGGCGAGGGCGCGCCGGAGCGCCCGGTGCTGGAAGGGCCCGACGGTCCGCAGTTCGCAGCGCCGGACGGGATTCGTCCTGGTCAGGTGGGCACCGTGGTGGACGAGACCGCCGATGTGGTCGACATCACCGCGACCCTGCTGGACCTTGCTGTGCGCAACTACCTGACCATCGTGGAGCTGCCGCACTCGCAGTTCGGCAAGCTGGACTGGGAGCTGCGCCGCCAGCACCAGGGTGGGCCGGAGCTGCTGTCCTACGAGAAGGCATTGCTGGACGCGGTCTTCGCAGACGGTGACACGGTCGTCGTCTCCGAGCTCGGTGCCGCACTGCGGCCGCGACTCAACCTCGTCCGTGAGCACCTGTACGCCGACGTGGTCACGCAAGGCTGGTTCGCGAACCGCCCGGACGCCGTACGGAACCGCTGGACCACTGCGGGAGTCGTGCTGCTCGGGGCGGGCGTCGTACTGACGATTGTGCTGGCTGTGGTGAGTAAGTTCGGTCTGGTCGGCTTCGCGCTGATGCTGGCCGGCCTGGCGCTCTCACTCGCCGGCCAGGCCGCCCCGGCCCGCACCGCCCGCGGTGCCGCCGTCCTTGGCCGAGTGGCCGGTCTGCAGCGCTACCTGACCGACGAGACGTCCGCCTCACTGCCGCACAGCCACCGCCTCGAGTTCGCCTCCCGCTGCCTCCCGTACGCCGCAGTCCTCGGACTGACCGAGAAGTGGGCCGCCGAGATCGCCGCCACCGACGATGACGACGACCCCGACGCCGGCATCGGCTGGTACTCCGGCCCCGAGAACTGGCACCTCTCCGACATCGGCGAATCCCTCTCGAACTTCGTCACCTCCTTCGGCGGCTCGCTGGCTTCAGGCCGCCGCCTGTTCTAAAGGACTCCGCCACGGCCCCGGACCACTGAGCATTTGAACGGATCTCCCCTCAAGTTGCCGGTTCTCCCCCCGAAATTCGGCCGGAGAAGGGTCACATTGACCGGAGATCCCCTCAAATTCCGACAGGCTGAATAGCGGCAGGAGGCAGCTGCGGGGGCGGGTCGGTTAGGGGAGGTCGTGCCAGTTGGAGGGCAGGGCCGGCGGGTTCGGTAGGACGAACTTGGCGTGCCGGCCCGTGGGGCTCAGGATGTGGCCGAGTCGCTTGGCGAAGCGTGGCAGCATCCAGCGGTCCTCGATCTGGGCGGTGGGGAAGGCGCGCGCGATCTTCGCCTCGAGCGCGTCGAACTCCAGCAGGTCGCGCATCCACAGGACCGCGGTGAGGTTGGCGCTGTTGACCACCGAGCAGCACATCCGCGTCTCCGGCAGCATCGCCAGCCCCGCACCGACAGTCTCCAACTGGTGGTGCGGGACGCTGAACCACACCATCACCGTCGCGTTGTAGCCGACCACGTTGTGGGCGAGGTCGACGCGGGTCCGGGCCCAGGGGGCGTACAGGAGCTGACCGATCGCGCGCGTCACCGTGGCCACGCTCTTGCCGATCTCGTCGGCGATCGAGGTGGCCGAGCGGCGGACGTCACCCGCGAGGCCGTTGATCACCTGCTCGTGCAGAGGAGTCGGCCGTGCCGGTGCGTCGATTCCGCTGGCCGGCAGCGCGTTCAGCGCTCGGATCTGGCTCTGGCTGAGGACGCCGAGCCGCCAGCTCGTCCCCTCCTTGAAGAACGTGCGGCTGAAATGCGTCCTCGTGGCCAGCACACCGGGCACTGTGGCCAGTTCCGTGGCGACGTACTGGTCCACCTCGGCGACCGACCGGAAGGACAAGGTCAGGATCAGCTCGCGCGACCCTGAGGTGCACTCGATGGTCAGGACCGAGGGGGTCGGTGCTATCCGGTCCAGCACGTTCTCCCGTTCGCCGGCCACGCAGGACACCTCGACCAGCGCGATCACCCCGCGCGACCGCCGGGGTCCTTCCGGCGGGGTGACGGCGAAGCAGGAACTCCACACCAGACCGCTGTCGACCAGGCGCGACCAGCGTCGCGACAGTGTGGTGGCGTCCACCCCGATGATCGTCTCCAGCTGAGACCAGCCGGCCCGTGGACTGATCTGCAGGGCGTTCACCAGCGCGAAATCTACGTCGTCCATAACGCAAAATCACTGCATGGAGACGCACTGTGTGCAAGTTCCCTGCGATCTCTTCGAGAAAATATGACTGAACAGGCGTGCTGAGGAGCATTTGGGCTAACCCGCGATCTCCCATCTGCCCTGGAGGATCCGCTTGACGACTACCCCGGCACTGCTACAGGTCGGCAATCTCAAGACCGAGTTCCGCACCGACCAAGGCACGGTCACGGCCGTCGACGAGGTCAGCTTCCGTCTGGCGGCCGGGGAGACGCTCTGCCTGGTCGGTGAGTCGGGGAGCGGCAAGTCCGTCACCGCGCTGTCGATCATGGGGCTGCTGGCCGACAACGGCCGGGTCGCCCACGGCTCGATCCTGTTCGAGGACCAGGACCTGGTCACGCTGCCCGAGCGGCAGTTGCGCGGGATCCGGGGCAACTCGATCGCGATGATCTTCCAGGAGCCGATGACGTCGCTGAACCCGGTGCTGACCATCGGCGACCAGCTCTCCGAGACGGTGATCCTGCACCTCGGGCTGAGCCGGGCGCAGGCGCGGGAGCGGGTGATCGAACTGCTCGCGAAGGTCGGCATCCCGCGGCCGGAGGAGATCGTCGACGACTACCCGCACCGGCTGTCCGGTGGGATGCGGCAGCGGGCGATGATCGCGATGGCGTTGAGCTGCGCGCCGAAGCTGATCATCGCCGACGAGCCCACGACCGCACTGGACGTGACGATCCAGGCCCAGATCCTCAAGCTGATCAGGGATCTGAGCGCCGAGACCGGTACGGCGATGATCCTGATCACCCACGATCTGGGCGTCGTCGCCGAGATGGCCGACCGGGTCGCGGTGATGTACGCGGGGCAGGTGGTCGAGGAGGCCGATGTCTTCACGCTGTTCGACGAGCCGAAGCATCCGTACACGATCGCGTTGATGCGGTCGGTCCCGCACATCAGCACCCCGGCCGGGGACCGGCTGGCCTCGATCTCCGGCTCGGTACCGAGTCTGCTGCAGATGCCGACCGGATGCCGGTTCCACGAGCGATGCCCGCATGCGATGGACCGCTGCCGCGACGACCGCCCCGAACTCCTCCAGCTCTCCGGCCAGAACCGTCATACCGTCCGGTGCTGGCTGTACGACGACGCGGCGCAGCCCGGTACGACGGACGCGAAGGTACTGGCATGACGACGACCGAGCCGCTGCTGCAGGTGCGGAACCTGAAGAAGTACTACCCGATCCGGAAGGGCGTCATTGCCCGGACGGTCGGACAGGTGCGGGCCGTCGACGACGTCAGTTTCGACGTCCATCCGGGCGAGACGCTCGGGATCGTCGGCGAGTCCGGCTGCGGCAAATCGACCACCGGCCGGGCGATCCTGCGGCTCGAGACGCCGACCGCCGGTTCGGTGATCTTCGAGGGCACCGACATCGCCACCCTGTCTGCCGGCACCATGCGACGGCGCCGTACCGATCTCCAGATGGTCTTCCAGGACCCGTACTCGTCGCTCAACCCGCAGATCCGGATCGGCGACCTGCTCGCCGAGCCGCTGATCGCGCATCACCGGCTGAAACGAGCAGCGGCACAGGCCAGAGCGGCCGAGATCATCCAGGTGGTCGGCCTGCCGAGGCTGTACCTGAACCGCTACCCGCACGAACTGTCCGGCGGCCAACGGCAGCGGGTCGGGATCGCCCGGGCCCTGATGCTCGAACCCAAGCTGATCGTCTGCGACGAGCCGGTCTCGGCCCTGGACGTCTCGATCCAGGCACAGGTGCTGAACCTGCTCAAGGATCTGCAAGGCGAGTTCGGGCTGACCTATGTCTTCATCTCGCACGGCCTGGGCGCGATCAAGTACATCAGCGACCGGATCGTGGTGATGTACCTCGGCAAGGTGATGGAGGTGGCGACGACGCAGGAGATCTTCACCGCTCCCCGGCACCCGTACACGGAGATCCTGCTCGACGCCTACCCCGAGGCGAATCCGCATCTGCGGGACCGGCCGCGGATCATCGTCGAGGGCGACGTCCCCAGCCCGGCGAAGCCGCCCGCCGGTTGTGTCTTCCACACCCGCTGCCCGTCCGCCCAGGCGATCTGCACGACCGAGATCCCGCGGCTGAGCACTGACGCTCATCCGGTCGCCTGCCACTTTCCCTTGTTAGCAAGCAAGAACGGCAAGGTGGAGAGCTGATGGGCAGCTACCTGATCCGACGGCTGCTGATCGGGATCCCGGTGCTGATCGGCGTCACCCTGATCAACTTCCTGATCATCAACCTGGCACCGGGCAGTCCGGCCGATCTCTATCTCACCCCCACCTCGACATCGGCGGACGTGGTTCGGGTCGAAGCCGAGCTGGGCCTCGACCAGCCGATCTTCGTCCAGTACTTCCATTGGCTGGTCCGCCTGTTCCACGGTGATCTCGGGGTCTCCTTCCAGAACCGTGCCCCGGTCACGGAGCTGCTCGCCGAGCGGCTCGGCCCGACCCTGCTGCTGATGGGCACCTCACTCGTCGTCGCCTACCTGATCGCAGTCCCGATCGGGATCCTCGCGGCTCGGAAGAAGAACAGCCCGACCGACTACACCGTGGTCGGCGCCGCGTTCCTCGGCATCTCGGTACCGCACTTCTTCCTCGGCCTGGTGCTGATCTACGTCTTCGCCCTGGAGCTCGGCTGGCTGCCGACCGGGAACATGATCACGCTCGGCCGGGGTGGCGGGTTCGCCGACCGGGTGAACCACCTGATCCTGCCGGTCGCCGTACTGGCCACGGCGACGGCGGCGAACATGACCCGCTATGTCCGCTCGAGCATGATCGACGCCTTCGGGCAGGACTACATCCGGACCGCGAAGGCCAAGGGGCTGGGCCTGTCGACGATCACCAACAAGCACGCTCTGCGGAACGCGTTGATCCCAGTTGTGACGGTGATCGGTATCGACCTCTCGGCCTTGATCGGCGGCGCCATCGTGACCGAGCAGATCTTCCAGTGGCCGGGGATCGGGCTGCTGACGATCCAGTCGATCGGCGCCCGCGACTACTCGGTCCTGATGGGGATCAACCTGATCGCTGCGGTCGCGGTCTTCGGCGCCAACCTGCTGACCGACATCGCCTACGCCGTAGTGGATCCGAGGGTCGCGTATGCCTGAGCTGCAGGAGCTGCCATGACCTTGACGGAGAAACCAGGAACGGCCGGTACGGCGGATGCCGTCGTACCGGATAGCGCAGCGGCCGCGTTGGGCCGGGAGCGATCGTCGGCCGGTTTCGTCGTACGGCGATTCCTGCGGCACCGGATGGCGGTCGCCGGGCTGGTGATCGTCGCGCTGATGGTGCTGACGGCGGCGCTTGCCCCACTGCTGGCGCCCCACGACCCCAACCAGATCTTCGGGTCCTTCGAGGCTGCGCCGTCGGCGGACCACTTGCTGGGCACGGATGCGGTCGGCCGCGACGTCCTGAGCCGGCTGATCTACGGCGCCCGGGTCTCGATGAGTGTGGGGGTCGGAGCGGTCGCCGTCTACGTGCTGATCGGCGTCCTGTTCGGCCTGCTCGCCGGGTACTACGGACGCTGGGTGGACTCGGTGATCATGCGGATCACCGACGTGTTCATGTCCTTCCCGTACTTCATGGTGATCCTGATCCTGGTCAGCATCCTCGGACCGAGCCTGCTCACCATCATCGTCGTGATCGGCTTCCTGGCCTGGCCGATGATCGCCCGGCTGGTCCGCGGCAGCGTGCTGTCGATCAAGCAGACCGACTACGTGCAGGCCGGGGTGGCGCTCGGTTACAGCACGCCGCGGATCTTGTTCCGGCACATCCTGCCGAACGCGCTGTCACCGATCATCGTGAACGCGACCTTCGGGGTGGCGCAGGCGATCATCCTCGAGTCGGGGCTGAGCTTCCTCGGGATGGGGGTGCGGCCACCGGCGGCCAGCTGGGGAAACATGCTCAGCGAGGCCCAGTCGATCACCGTGCTCTCCAGCCAGCCGTGGATCTGGATCCCGCCCGGCCTGATGATCCTGCTCGCCGTGCTGTCGATCAACTTCGTCGGCGACGGACTCCGCGACTCGCTCGAATCCCGCTCCTACACCTGACAGATAGGGATCCACCTATGAGGACACGGCTCCTGATCGCATCTCTCACCACTGCCGCTCTGCTGGTCGCGGCGGGCTGTTCCGGCGGTTCGGGGACCGGGGCGGCCGGTGACACGCTCTACATCGGCACCGTCAATCCACCAGCCAGTATGAATCCGATCAACCAGGCCGACATCGGTGGGCAATGGGCAGTCCGGTTCGCGATGGACACACTGGTCGATCAGCCCGAGCCGCTGAAGTTCATCCCGAAGCTCGCCGAGTCCATCACGACGACGGACAACAAGGTGTTCACGGTCAAGATGCACCCGGGTGCCAAGTGGAGCGACGGTCAGCCGATCACCGCGAAGGATGTCGTCTTCACGCTGAACCTGATCGCCAACCCGGACTCGCTGACCAGCCTTGGCAGCAACGTAACGTCGTTGGCAGGCGTCGATGCGACCGGCAAGCTGGCCAAGGGCCAGACGAAGATTCCGGGGCTGTCGGCAACCAACGACACCACGGTGGTGTTCGCCACCAAATCGCCGGTGGACCCGAACTACATCAAGGAGCTGATCGGGACCAAGGTGGTCGTCGTCCCCGAGCACGTGCTGGGGAAGATCGCGCCCGCGCAGGTGGACGACAGCAAGTTCGCCCAGCTCCCCGATGTCACGAGTGGGCCGTACAAGTTCTCGAAGTACACGGCCAACGCGAGCGTCGAGTACGTCGCCAATCCTGGCTACTACCTGGGCGCGCCCAAGATCAACAGCGTGATCATGAAGATCATGCCGGCCGCAAACCTGGCTGGTGAGCTGCAGTCCGGGTCGATCATGATGAACTCCGGCGGCGGGATCGGGAACATCCCGTTCCAGGACCTGAAAACCGTCCAAGGTCTTCAGGGCGTGAACACCACGGTGAATCCCACCATCGGCTTCCAGACGATCCAGTTCAACGTGAAGAAGTTCCCCGATCCGCGGATGCGGCAGGGACTCGCGCACGCGATCAACCGGCAGCAGATCGTCGACGAGCTGCTGCGCGGCAATGGCGAGGTGGTCGACGGGCCGTACACGAGCCAGAACCCGTTCCTGGACAAGAGCCTGAAGAACCTGACCTACGATCCGGTGCTGGCCAAGAAGATGCTGACCGAGGCCAGCTGGAACTTCGCCACCAAGATCAACTTCGTGGTGCCGACCGGCAACGCGATCCGGGAACGCTCCGCCAACATCATGCTGCAGAACTTCAAGGCGATCGGGCTGAACGTCGTACAGACGAACTACGACTTCCCGACCACGCTGGCTAAAGCGCGGGCGAAGGATCACGACATGGTCCTGATGGGCCTGAACTTCAACGTCGACCCGGACGTGTCGAACATGTATGGATCGACCGGTTCCTTCAACCTGACCGGCTACAACTCCCCGGCCAGCGACCGGTTGCTGGACGCCGGCAAGGCGGAACCGGAGTTCGCCGCTCGGCAGGAGATCTACAACGAGCTGCAGAAACTCTGGCAGGACGAACTGCCGGTCCTGACCCTGTACTCCGATCACTCGGTGGCAGCAACCAGCAAGTCGATCGCGGTAGGCGGCGTGGCCCCCTTCTGGGGCGGCACGGTCGCCAACATCGGCCAATGGGCCTTCGAAGGCGCCAACTGACGAGTGACTGAGCGGTGCTCAAAGTGGGGCGGCGGGCTTGGCAGCGCTGGAAATGAGTTCGGCGCGACCACGTGAGGTGGTCGCGCCGAAGGCGCCAAAAGGGGAGTCGCCGCCAGGGGCGGTGTCTGTTTACGCGACTCGGGTTTGGCCGGCTTTGAAGGTGTTGCAGCTGCCGGGGCGTTTGGTGTTGAAGCCGGCGATGTTCCACTGGTAGTTGCTGGCTCGGTTGCCGTGGTCGCGGACCCGGGGGCGGGCGTACTCGTCGCCGGTGTGCGAGATCAGGAAGCGGTAGCTCTGCAGGAGCGGGCCGGTGATCGGGATGAAGCTCGCGTTGATGCCGAGGTAGGCGGCGCCCAGGCAGCTGGCCTGGAGTTCGCGGCGGCGGCTCTCTTCGAGTTTCTGGCCGGCGTTCATGTGCTGGGCGCGCTCGAGGGAGGCGGCCAGGATGCCGGTGCGCTTCTGGATGTGGTGCCCGTACTCGTGGGCGAAGGTGCTCAGCATCAGTGCGCGTGCGTAGACAGCATTCGACTTGTACGCGCGGGCGTCGACGGCGTACGGCATGTAGATGGTCTCGTTGGCACCGCAGTACGCCGCGCGGACGCTGCGCTGTACACCGCAGGGGGAAGGCACTTTGCCGTTGTAGACGGCGACCTTCGGGCCGCGGTACTTGACCTTGATCTTGTTCATCGCCGGGAGCCAGGTGGCGTTCAGGCAGGCCAGCGCGCGGTTGTAGTAGTTCTGCGCCAGCGCGAAGCTGGTCGGCACGAACGGGGGTTCCGGGCACTTCGACGGCGCGAGCAGACCGACGGCGTACAGGTTGCTGCTGTTCACCACCTTGTCGGCGGCTGCCGTGTTGGGGCCGGTCGGCGTCGCTGACGGCTGTGGGGCCTCCGAGGTGGGCGTCTCGGACGGCTGGGCCGACGGGGTCTCCGAGGCGACCGGCGCCGGGGTGTCGGTGCCCTGGGGTGCTTCGTTGTCGCCGAGGTTGCCGACGAGCAGGGTGATACCGGTGCCGACCACCAGAACGGCCAGGGCGACCAGGCCGATGAGCAACGCCCGCGGTGTCTTGCGGGGCTTGCGTCGGCGGGCCGGGCCGGGCGGCTGCGGGATCGGGATCGGCGGGTACTGCCAGGTCGGCGGTTGCTGGACCGGCTGACCCATCGGACCGATCGGACCACCACCTGCTGCGTGCCGAGGTGCACCTGCCTGCGTCTGCTGCTCAGGTGCACCCCACAGGTACGAGCCCTGCGAGCGCTCGGCCGGCGGCGGACCAACCGGACGAGCGCCGGGCCCACCCTGTCCCGGGCCGGAGTGAGCTCCCCGGCCCTGCACCGGGGGCTGCTGAGGTGGGCGCGGAGCCGAGTACGGCGGCTGCCCGGGGCGAGGGCCACCGGCCCCCGACTGCGGCGTACCAGGCGCGGGCTGACCAGGACGTGGCTGAGCAGGACGTGGCTGAGCAGGGCTGGGCTGGCCCGAGCTGGGGCGACTCGGGGTGGGCG
>NZ_SMKA01000216.1 GCF_004348455.1 Kribbella albertanoniae | reverse complement strand
GTTCTGGGGGTGGGCTTTAGCGCATGTTGTGGAGGAGGGCTGATTGGAGGTAGCCGAGCCAGTCGTAGAGGTCGTAGGTGAGGCGGCGGGGGTCGTCCTCGGGGAGTTTCTCCCAGGTGGCGTGGTCGTCTTCGTCTTTGATGTCGAGACGGGTGCCGATGGCCAGGCGGAGGTCGTTGAGGGCGCGCAGCCAGGAGAGTTGTTCGTCGGGTTCGAGGGCGATCTCGTCGGCGCCGGACTCCTCCAGGGCGGAGAGGACGCGTTTGGCGTCGGTGATCTTGCCGTCGCGGAGGCCACGTTCGGTGAAGCGGCGGAACTCGGACGAGGCCATGTCGTCGGAGCCGTAGGCGTCGGGGAAGAGGCGCTGCAGGACGATGTCCTCGGGCGGGGAGGTGGGGCCGTCGGAGTCCAGCAGGGCGGCGAGCGGGTCGCTGGACTGGGTGGCGCGCGGCGGCATGCCGTCGTACAGGAGTTCGACCAGGTTGCGGAGCAGGTTGGCGAGGATGTCGGCCTCGTGCTCGGCGAAGCTGACCGCGACGATCTTGCGGCGCTTGCGGAACCGGGTCACGACTTCTCGCAGGTGGCCCACAGGCCGTAGGAGTGCATCGCCTCGACGTCGCGTTCCATGGCTTCGCGGTTACCGTTCGACACCGCCGACTTGCCCTCCTCGTGGACCTGCATCATCAGCTTCTCCGCCTTGGTCTTGGAGTAGCCGAAGTAGGTCTGGAAGACGAAGGTGACGTAGTCCATCAGGTTGACCGGATCGTTCCAGACGATCGTCACCCACGGTGGGCTCAGCTGGATCGCCTCGTCGACTTCGGGGCTCTCGAGCTCGCTCGGTGCGGTGGTCACTGACCCATTCTCTCCACTAGCAGTTCCGGACTCGCAATAGGCTGCCCTTGTGAACACCTCGACCGCGCTCCTGACGGACCACTACGAGCTGACCATGCTGCAGGCCAGCCTGGCCGACGGCACGGCGCAGCGCCGCTCGGTCTTCGAGCTGTTCGCCCGCCGCCTGCCGGACGGCCGCCGCTACGGCGTCGTCGCCGGCGTGAACCGGCTGCTCGACGCCCTCGAGCAGTTTCGCTTCGACGAGCAAGCGATCGCCTTCCTGGCCGATCGGGGTGTTGTCGACCAGGTTACCCGGGACTGGCTCGCGGACTACCGCTTCAGCGGCGACATCGCCGGGTACGCCGACGGCGAAATCTTCTTCCCCGGCTCCCCGGTGCTGGTGGTGGAGTCGAGTTTCGCCGAGGCGGTGCTCCTGGAGACCGTCTTCCTGTCGATCCTGAACCACGACTCAGCGGTCGCCTCGGCCGCGTCCCGGATGACCTGGTGGGCCGGTGGCCGGCCGTGTATCGAGATGGGTTCCCGGCGGACCCACGAGGAGGCTGCGGTCGCCTCCGCACTGGCGGCGTACATCGCGGGCTTCGCAACCACCTCCAACCTGGAGGCCGCCCGCCGCTACGGCATCCCCAGCGCGGGTACGTCGGCGCACTCGTTCACCCTGCTGCACGACACCGAGAAGGAGGCGTTCACCTCGCAGGTGGATGCCCTCGGCAAGCGCACCACCCTGCTGGTCGACACGTACGACGTCGCCGAGGCGGTCCGGACCGCGATCGAGATCACCGGCCCCGAGCTGGGCGCCGTACGGCTGGATTCGGGTGACCTGCCGTCGCTGGCCGGTCAGGTCCGCGAGCAGCTCGACGCGCTCGGCGCGACCAAGACCCGGATCATCGTCACCTCGGACCTGGACGAGTTCCAGATCGCCGCGCTCGCGCCGGCGCCGGTCGACGGCTACGGCGTCGGTACGTCGCTCGTCACGGGCTCGGGCTATCCGACCTGCGGGTTCGTCTACAAGCTGGTGGCCCGCGAGGACGCGAGTGGCGAGCTGCTCCCAGTGGCGAAGAAAAGCCCGGACAAGATGTCGATCGGCGGCCGCAAATGGGCCCTCCGCCGCCGGACTACGGCCGGAGTCGCGGAGGCCGAGCTGATCGGTGTCGGCAGCCGCCCCGAGGACGACGGGGACGACCGCGAGCTGCTGCGACCGCTCGTCAAGGGCGGCGAGATCGTCGGCCGCACCACCCCCGCCGAGTCGCAGGCTCATCACCTGAAGGTCCGCGACGAGCTCCCCCGCTTCGCCAGCCAGCTGAGCCGCGGCGAGCCTGCCCTTCCCACCCAGTACGTCGGCGACTTCGCAGCGCAGAACCCGTTCGCCCCGCGGAGCCACACATGACCGCGGTCGAAGAGCCCTGGCCGGTTGATTCGCCGGCCGGACCGCGTGACGTGCTGATCGCGTTGCGGTTCGCCGACCGCGCCGCCCGGAAGGCCGTTGCGGCCGAGCTGGTCGGCACCGGACTGCACACCGGTCAGGAGCTGGTGCTCGCCAAGCTCCTCCATCACGGCTCGCTGCCGGTCGCGAAGCTGGCCAAGGTCCTCGACGTCGAGGTCCCGACCGCCACCAAGACCACCCAGCGGATGGAGGCGGCCGGGCTGGTCCGTCGCGTGAAGAACACCACCGACGCCCGCCAGGTAGCCATCGAGCTCACCGACCACGGCGCCGAGCTCGCCCAAACCGTCCAGGACATCTACGACCGAGCTGGCAGCCGAGCCTTGGCGGCCCTGTCACCCGAGGACCGCCGTCAGCTCCGCAACCACCTCTGGACGCTCACCACCACCCTCGAGGGCGACCCACGCTCACACGAGTAGCTCGTCGCTCTCCTTCGCGGCGGGCTGCGGTGCGGAGACGCGCCACCGGTAGAAGCCAATGGCCAGATCGACGACGACGAAGGCTGCGAGGGACACGCCGAGGAGCGGAAGGAAGAGCCCGACTCCCACCGCAAGCACCAGGACGGTGAGCAAGGCCGGGATCGGCAGCTCGCGCCAGGTCCCACGGCGGGCCGGGCGGCCGAACCGGAGCGTGTGGTTTCTGGTCGGTCGGCGCAGCCACCACATCCGGTAGCCCCAGACCACCATCGCCACGATGGTTCCGGCGACGATCAGCAACAGGAGCTGATTCGCCAGGCCGAACAGCAGGCCCATATGCGCGTCGATCCCCCACCGCGACAGCTTCGCCGCCACCGGATAGTCGGCGAACCGGACAACGTCGGTCACCTTGCCCGACATCGGATCGACGGCGACCGCGTCGGCCTGCGTCGGCCACGCCTTCCCGATCTCCTGGGCGACGAACGACGTACCGGCTTTCTTCGGTGCCATGATCTCCAGCGGACCGTCCAGCTGGGCGGATCGCGCGGACTGCAGGGTCTGGTCCCACTCCCCGACCACGGGATCGACCGCGCCGCCGGGCATCGTGTGCCCCTCGTGCCCAACGTGATCCGCCGCGGTGAGCGCCGTACTGACCGCTGGTGTCTTCCAGGCCAGCGAAGACCGCAGGTCCGACACGTTCTCGCCGGCAAACCTTGACCAGGTCAGGCCGGTCGCCGACAGGAACAGCATCCCCAGGATCACCCAGGTGCCGAGGACTCCATGCCACGACAAAGTACGCCGTCGCGCACTGCCGGACCGCTCGACCCGGACCCGAGATCCGGTACGGCGACCTGTCCACCACAGCACGAGCCCCGCCAGCGCGACCAGCCACAACCAGGACGCGGCCAGCTCGCTGTAGATCCGGCCGGGCTCACCCAGGTGCAGGTTCGCGTGCAGACGCGACAGCCAGGTCCGGAACGGCAAGGCACCGCTGGAACCGTAGGCAGTCAGCTCGCCGGTGACCGCAGCGTTGGCCGGATTCACGAACACTGCAAGGCGTTCCGACTCACCGAGGCCCGGTACGTCGAACAGCACGCGAGTCGTGTCACCCGGCCCGGCCGCCGGTCGTACGGCGAGCAGCGTGCCTTCTGGCTGCCGCTCCCGGGCAGCCGTGACCTGCTCGCTCAGAGGCACCGTCGTACCGGAGCTCTCGACGAACATCGTGTCGCGGTAGAGCGCGTTCTCGACCTGCGGCGCCAGTGCGTAGACGAACCCGGTCAGCGCGGTGATCAGCAGGAACGGGCCGACGACGATGCCGGCATAGAAATGCAGCCGCACCAGCAACGGCCTGGTCCGGGACAGAGCGTCAGCAATAGGGGGCATTCAGTCACTGTGGTGGGCCCATGTTGCCTGTACCAACCACTCCGGTTGCCGCGGAGTTTCCCTTTACTCTCGTCAGTTCTGTGCCACTGAGAGGACCGGGTCAAGGAAGGCGGCCACCCCTGCAAGGGCCTCGGCGAAGGTTGCAGGTAGTTCGTCGCCCCGGGCTTGTCGTCGGCGCCAGGCACTCCACTTTGTTTCGGCAATCGCGGGCATTGATTCCAGCATCGGCAGCAAGGGACGGAGTTCCACATCGCGGTGGTTCGCCACAACTTCGAGGGCCGACCTCAGCTCCGCAGCAGCGAACGGGTACGCCGTACTGATCAGCAGTACGTCTGCGAAGTCACGCCACCGGGTGTTTGCCGTGCCCCGTTCGATGGCGGTGACGGCCTTCTCCGCGATGACCATCGCCAGTGGATAACCGCGCAGCCGAAGTGGTGCTTGCCCGAGGTCGACCAGCCGCGGCAGCTCGATCTCCTGCGGGTGCGGCCAAATGGGGTCTCCGAAGTTGATGTCGATCCCAACTGTCAGCCGTGATCGACCAAGTGCCCCGACGAGCCGCACTCGCACGCCGGAATACTCGTCCTCATCCCGGATCTCCTGCGCACGCATGCCGTGCTCATCGAAAACCAGACCGTCGTCCAGATCGATCAGCGCAATACTCCGGACCCGCTCCAGGACGAGATCCACGTCGTTCGGCAGTCCGATCGCTTGCAGGTCGATGTCCTTCGTCGGCCGCCGCAGGTCGAAAGCCGCGAGCAGGACGCCGCCCTTGAGCACGAAGTCGTCACGGTGGCCGGAACCGGCGATCCGCGCGAGCAGCCCTTCCAGGGTGTAAAGAGTCAGCAACTCCTGCACATCACCGCCGGTGGCGCGGGCGACTCGCTGGACGGCGAGCATGATTTCTCCGGACGGAGTTCCCCGGCGTGGCAGCGGGCTCACAGCAGAACCTCCAAGGCAGCTCGGACTGCGGGCAGCGCCTTCGGGAAAGACATACCGATGTCCAGCAGGGTCGCTGGTGTGCTTCCGCGCCGCCGCAACCACCGTTTCAGGGCCTCGTTGGCGATATCGGCGCCGATGTCATGCCGTAGGCGATAGGCATCGACGATGGTCCGCTCAGCGGAGTAGATCCCGATGGTGATGCCTTCGACAACATCCCGCTCGGTCCGGCCGAGAGCAAAGGTTGCACGGTCGAAGGAATGCCACTTGATCGTCGCGAACCGGGTCGTCAGCGGGCGCTCTCCTCGCGGCAGGGCAATGTCGCTGGCGCGGGGAATCTCGTCGGTGAGGTCATGCAGTGCGAGAGCGCTCAGCAGGCAGAGGGTCGCTGCCCGGTTTCGGCACGCAATTGATGCCCACCCCGCCGTCGTGTCGTCCAGCATTCCCGCACGCACGTAGATCCCTGGGGCGACCCGCTCGTATTCTCCCGCCTTGGCCAAGGCGTAGAGCCGATGTGTGGTCAGCCCCAGGCTGTCGAGATCGGTCCGGCGAAGCACGACCGGCAGCGGCGTCACGGCAACCACCTCCCTGATCAGACAAATTGTTTACACATAGATCCTATCTGTAAACAATTCGTTCGCAAATCCGAGGGAGACCCACCCTCACCGGGGCAGGTAGGTGTCCAGGTACTCGTTGCGGAACTTGCTGTCCGGGTCGTAGCGGCCGGCCAGGGCGATGAAGTCGCGCACCTTCGGGTAGCGCGCGGCGAGGGTGGTGGCGTCGGCGGCGAAGACCTTGCCCCAGTGCGGGCGGGCGTCGAGCGGGGCGAGCGCTTCTTCCAGGACCTCCAGGACCGGTCGTACGGCGGCCTCGTCCTGGATCCAGGTGAAGTGCAGGGCGACTGTGTCGCGGCCCTGGCTCGGGCTGAGCCACAGGTCGTCGGCGGCGATCGTGCGCACCTCGGAGACCTGGATGACCTCGGCGAACTGCTTGCCGAGGGCCCGCAAAATCTCGACCGCCTCGGCAGCACGCGCCCGCGGAACGAAGTACTCGGACTGCAGTTCGTCACCGTTGCTCGGGGTGAACTCGAGCCGGAAGTGCGGCAGCCGCTCGTTCCAAGGACCCGGTACGCCGCCCTGCTGGGTCGCGTAGTCGGCCGGCATCACCTTGATCGGGTGCCGGGGGCCGTCGGCAACCGTCGCGCCGAGCCATTCACGGTCGTACGCCGCGGTCTTCTGCTTCCGCCAGACCATCACGGCGGGATCGACCCAGTCGGTGAACGCGCTGACGCTGTAGGCGCTGCTCATCACCTTGTCGAAGTCCGACTGCAGTCGCCGGACCGGCAGGCCGTCGTACACGACCTGACTGATCTCGTACGTCCGCTCGACGTTGAGGGTGAGGCTCACGATCACGCCGAGGGCGCCCAGCGAGATGACCGAGCCGTTGAAGTCGGGGTCGTCGCGGGTCAGGGTGACCAGCTCGCCGGACGAATCGATGAATTTGATCGCGTAGACGGCGTCGGCCAGCGGCCGGTTCCGGTCGCCGGAGCCGTGCGTTCCGGTCGAGCAGGCGCCGGCCACCGAGATGTGCGGGAGCGAGCCGAGGTTGTGCAGCGCCAGGCCACGGGCCTGCAGGGCCGGGGCGATCTCGCCGTACCGGAGGCCGGCCGAGACGGTCACGCCGGAGGTACCGATCTCGAGCACCTTCGGCAGGTCCGCGATCGAGACCAGGGTGCCGGGCGTGTCGGCGATCCGGTTGAACGAATGCCCGGTGCCGAGCACCCGAACCTTCTCCGAGCGAGCCACCAGCTCCTGCAGCTCGGCCACGGATCGTGGTCGCTCGAGCACACTGGAGAATTCGACATTTCCGGCCCAGTTTGCAACCACGGCGCGTCCCTTTCCGTCGTACCGGTCCCAGCTGACTCTTTCACACCCCTCGACGTTAAGGTCGGGGAATCGTCTCTTGGAGAGGAATCACCTTGCGTTTCGACATGACCCGTCGCCGGGTCGCGATCAGCCTCGGCCTGGCCGGCCTGTTGGCCGCCGGCACCGCCACCACGGTCGCACTGACCGGCCCCGAAGCATCGCAGGCAGCGACGACATCGGCTGCCGCCGCGACCCGGGCGATCAGCTGCGACACCAAGACCGGTGGCGGTAGCTTCAACTACGACGGCCCGGCGGCGTCGACGAAGTACGACACCCGGTTCAGCAACAGCGCCGCGCTGCCGCACCTGGGCAAGTACATCCCGCAGGGTATCGGCACCTGGTGGAACTGGTCCGGTAAGAAGAACCTGCTGCTCGTCACGATGTACCACCCCAAGCAGAAGTCGCTGATCGTCGGCATCGACCCGGCCACCAACAAGGTCGTCGGTGACGTGAAGATCGACGAGACGCACGGTGGCGGTATCACCACGTCGATGGGCTGGGCGTTCGTCCAGGGCAGCACGAACGGTATCCGCAAGTACAAGCTGTCCACGCTGGCCGCCAAGATGAAGGAGGCCGGCACGCCGACGATCAAGCCGGTCGGTCCCGAGCGCAAGGTCTACGGCGCCTCGTTCCTGACCAGCTACGGCGACTCGCTCTGGTCGGGGAAGTTCAACGACAAGGGCCGCGACAAGATGTACGAGTACAAGATCAAGGCCAACGGCTCGCTGGTCACGGTCAACCGGGCCTGGGAGGTCCCGACCAAGACCCAGGGCCTGCTCGTCACCAAGTCGCACTTCATCTACAGCACGTCGTTCGGACGCAAGAACCTCAGCAACCTGTACGTCGTCCGCCGTGGCCAGCCGGATCTCGACAAGGCCAAGCTGTCCTGCTTCCGGGCCCCGAGCATGTCCGAGGGCATCACCGAGTTCGGTGGCCGGGCGTACCTGGTGTTCGAGTCCGGGGCCTACGAGTACCGCTCGGACCCGAAGACGAAGAACGTCATCACCCGGTTGCACAAAGCATCGATTTCGTCACTGACCAGCCTGGCGTGAGCTGATCGGGCGCCATCCGATGGTTGGATGGCGCCCGATGACCATCTGCTTCTCGATCGCCGGGTTCTGGTTCCTGATCTTCGGCATCAGCTTCCTGTACGACCGGCGGCTGTTCCGCAACAGCATCTTCCTGGTGTTCGCGCTGATGTTCGCCGGGCTCGGCGCGCTCTTCGCCGTCGCGTCGGTCAGCCGCGACCTGGCCGAGCTCCTCGCCTACGGGATCCTGTTCCTGATCCCGGTGACGATCGCCGTGCTCGCCGTCTTCCTCGTGGTCAACGGGGTCACGATGCTGCGCCGCGAGGGCCGGCGGCCGAAGAACCTGCTGTCGCTGGCGGCCGGGCTCGGCATCTTCGCACTGGTGATCTTCGGGCTGGCCGTGCAGCAGCTCAACTGGCCGTTGCTGGCCGCGCTGCGCACCTCGATCATCGGGGTACTGACCTACGTCTCGTTCCTGTTCGTCTGTTTCCTGATCTACGCCTTCGTCTACAGCCGGATCCGGTCGTCGCGGAAGATCGACTTCGTGATCGTGCTCGGCTCGGGACTGCGCGGCTCCCGGGTTCCACCGCTCCTGGCCAGCCGGCTGGACCGCGGCAAGCTGGTCTACGACCGTGCGATCCGCAAAGGCCGCAACCCGATGCTGATCACCTCGGGCGGACAGGGGCCGGGTGAGGACATCCCCGAGTCGCACGCGATGGCGACGTACCTGATCGAACGCGGGGTGCCCGCGGACCGGATCCTGCGCGAGGACCGGTCGACCTCGACCACGGAGAACCTGCTCTTCAGTCGCGAACTGATGGTGGCGCGGGTGCCGAAGTACCGGTGCTTGATCGTCACCAACAACTTCCACGCCTTCCGGGCCGCGCTCACCGCCCGCAAGGTGAAGGTCAACGGCCAGGTGGTCGGCTCACCGACCGCCCGCTACTACTGGCCGACGGCAACGATCCGCGAGTTCGTCGCCATCCTCTTCAGCCACAAATGGATCAACGGAATCATCTGCGGCGTGCTCTTCGTGATCCCGTTCGTGCAGTTCGCCTAGGTCAGCATCAGGATGGCGGCGGTGATGCCTGCCAGGACGATCAGGGTGCGGAGGAGGCCGCCGGGGATGCGGCGGCCGAGGTGGGCGCCGAGGTAGCCGCCGACGATCGAGCCGGCGGCGAGCAGGGCGGCGGCGGTCCAGTCGACCTCGGCGATGACGACGAAGATGGAGCCGGCGACGACGTTCGCGGCCAGCAGGGACAGGGTTTTGAGGCCGTTGACGACGCGCAGTTCCAGGTCCAGGCCTAGCCCGAGGACCGCCATCATCATCACGCCGGCGCCGGCGCCGAAGTAGCCGCCGTACACGCCGGTGAGGGCAGTGAAGAAATACGTTGCCGGGGACATCGATGTGCGCAGCGCGTGCGGGTGGTCGCTGCGGGCGCGCAGCCAGCGGGAGATGCGCGGCTGGGCGCCGACGATCAGGCAGGTGAACAGGATCAGCCACGGCGCGACGGCGGCGAAGACTCCGGGTGGCAACGCGAGCAGCAGTACGACGCCGCCGATCGAACCGATCGCGCAGATCGCCACCACCGCGATGGTGACCGGCCGCGGCACCTCGCGCAACTCACGGCGGTAGCCGAACGATCCCGACAACGCGCCGGGTAGCAGGCCGATCGTGTTCGACACGTTCGCGACAACCGGCGGGATGCCGAGCGCGATCAGCACCGGGAAGCTCAGCAGCGACGCCACCCCGACGGTCGAGGTGAGAATGCCGGCACCGAGGCCTGCTGCGATCACCGCCAGCTGCTCGGGCCCGCTCACTGGGACTCGCGAAGTAGCGCGACGTCGGACACCAGCATCACGTGTTCGTGCATCGCGAGTGCCGCCGCGGCGGGATCGCCGGCGGCGATGGCGTCCGCGACTTTGCGGTGACCGGCCAGTGAGTCCTTCGGACGTCCGGGCTGGGACAGCGACTCCAGCCGGGTCTCGCGGATCAGGTCGTGGATCGTCTCCATCATCTGCGCGAGCAACGACGACTGGGCCGCGGCCGTGACCGCGCCGTGGAACGCCTCGTCTGCCTCGACCCCGCGGCCACCGGCCTCGATGTCCCGCTCCATGGCGGACAGCGCGGACCGGATCGCGACCAGATCAGCATCGGTACGGCGGGTTGCGGCGAGCGCGGCGAGCTTCGACTCGAGTGCGTCGCGCGCGTCGATGATCTCGGGCAGCCGGTCGGCGTGCGCCCGGATCGCCTCGATCACCGGCCCGGTCCGGGCCCGCTCGGTCAGCACCGTCCCGTCCCCGTGCCGAACCAGCACCGCGCCGATCACCTCCAGCGCCACCAGCGCCTGACTCAGCGTCGCCCGGCTCACGCCCAGCCGCTGCGCCAACTCACGCTCCGGCGGCAGCCGGTCCCCCGGCTGCAGCCCGTTCTCACTGATCCAGGCCCGGATCTGATCTGCCACCTGCTCATACAGGCGGGAGCGCGGCACCGGACGGGGAGGCGACGGCAAGTCCATGAACCCCACTGTATTGACAGATGGCTCATTGGACTATTGGCTAGGCCACTCAGCCAGGGTGTGGTCAGTGGCTCCGCGTCGTAGCGAGGAGGTGCTCGGTGCGGTAGCTCGGCGTGCTGGGGCGAAGGGCTCGATGTGGTTCATCGTGCCCTTTGCACCAGTGCGGCGAGGTGCCGTGCCGAGTGCCCCGCAGTAGACGGGGAGCCGCTGACCACACCCCAACTACTGTGAGGTAGCTCATGGGACCGGAATGGGTTGCGATCCTCGCGCTTGTCGCGTTGTTCGTGGTGGGCACGGTGCTGCCGATCAACATGGGGGCGCTCGCGTACGTCGCCGCGTGGCTCGTCGGCATGTACTCGCTGCACCTGTCGGAGAAGGAGATCCTGGCCGGGATCAGCGGTGATCTCGTCCTCACCCTGATCGGCGTCACGTTCTTGTTCGCGATAGCGAAGAACAACGGCACCGTCGACCTGATAGTCGCGGGCGCGGTCCGAGGGGTCGGTGGGCGGGTCGCGCTGATCCCGTGGGTGATGTTCGCCGTCACCGCCGTACTGACCGCGATCGGCGCCGCCAGCCCGGCGGCCTGCGCGATCATCGGGCCGATCGCCCTCGGCTTCGCGGCGCGGTACAAGATCAACCCGCTGATGATGGGCATGTTCGTCGTCCACGGCGCGCAGGGCGGTGGCTTCTCGCCGATCAGCATCTACGGCACGATCACCAACTCGGTGATGGCCGACAACGGCCTGCCGAACAGCGAGCTGACCGTCTTCTTCTCCAGCCTGGCCGTCAACCTGGTGATGGCGACCATCCTGTTCGTGGTCCTCGGCGGCCGGAAGCTGCTCGCCCAGCGGGCCGACCAGATCGAGCTGCCCGCGCCCACCGGAACCGAGCCGCAAGGCGCGCGCCGCGATCAGATCCTGACCCTGATCGCGTTCGTCGGGGTCGCGGTCGTCGCGCTGGCGTTCGACAAGAACATCGGGTTCGTCGCGATCACCGCCGCGGTCATCCTCGCGATCCTGTCCCCGATCAAGAACAAGGACGCCGCCAAGCAGGTCGCCTGGCCGACCGTCCTGCTGGTCGCCGGTGTCAGCACGTACGCAGCGATCCTCACCGAAGCGGGTTCGCCGCAGTTCGTCGGCAAGTGGGCCGCCGGGCTCGGTGCGGCCGTGATCGGCGCGCTCGTGCTCTGCTACGTCGGCGGTGTGGTCTCGGCGTTCGCCTCATCGACCGCGCTGCTCCCGGTGATCATCCCGATCGCGTTGCCGCTGATCGCCCACGGCCATCTGAACGCCGGTCTGTTCGTCGCCGCACTCGCTGTCGCCTCGACCATCGTCGACGTCAGTCCGTTCTCCACGAACGGCGCCCTGATGCTCGCGAACCGCCCGGACACGATCACCGAACCCGTGTACTACAAGCAGATCCTGACCTATAGCGTGATCGTGGTCGTCGTCGGACCGCTCCTCGTCTGGGCTGCGTTGGTGGCCCCGGGATGGTGAGTACCGCACGCGGGTTGATCAACGCGTTCCTCGACACCGACTCGTTCGAGTCGTGGGATCAGCCAGCCGTGCAGGTGGCCGATCCCGAGTACCAGGAGCAGTTGCGTCGCGCGGCCGAACGAGCCGGTACGGACGAGGCCGTGCTGACCGGGCGTGGCAGCGTGCACGGGCGGCCGGTCGTCGTACTGGTGAGTGAGTTCGCGTTCTTGGCCGGGTCGATCGGGCGGGTGGCCGCGGAGCGCATCACGGCCGCGATCCGGCGCGCCACCGCGGAGCGGCTGCCGGTCGTGGCGTCGACCGCATCCGGTGGGACCCGCATGCAGGAGGGCGCGCCGGCGTTCGTCGAGATGATCTCGATCTCGAGCGCATTGATGGCCCACAAGGCGGCCGGGCTGCCGTATCTCGTGCATCTGCGGCACCCGACGACCGGTGGCGTGTTCGCTTCCTGGGGTTCGCTCGGGCATGTCACCGTGGCCGAACCTGGTGCCCTGACTGGGTTTCTCGGGCCGAAGGTGTTCGAGGCGCTGAACGGACGGCCCTTCCCGGAAGGCGTGCAGACCGCCGAGAATCTCGCTGCGCACGGCGTGATCGACGGTGTCGTCGCGACGGCCGATCTCCCAGTCCTGCTGGACCGGGCGCTCGCCGTACTGGTCGATCCACCGGTCGCTCCGCGGCTTCCCCGCCGTACCGGATCGATCGATCCTGGTGACGCCTGGGCCTCGGTCCTCCGCACGCGACGGCCTGAGCGCGCGGGCGTCCGCGACCTGCTCCGGTACGGCGCCGCCGGGACCGTGCGGTTGACCGAGCCGGACGCGAGTGTGCTGGTCGCGTTGACCCGGCTCGACGGCCAGCCGTGTGTCGTCGTCGGCCAGGATCGTTCGCAGTCCAAGCCGATGGGCCCGGCCGCACTCCGGCAGGCGCGCCGCGGCATGAACCTGGCCGAGTCCCTCGGTCTGCCGTTGGTGACGGTCATCGACACTCCAGGTGCCGAGCTCTCCCCCGCTGCCGAGGAAGGCGGACTGGCCGGCGAGATCGCGCAATGCATCGCCACCTTGGCCACACTGACCGTCCCGACCCTCGCCATCCTGCTCGGCCAAGGCACTGGTGGCGGCGCCCTCGCACTCCTGCCGGCCAAGACCGTCATCGCCCCCGAACACGCCTGGCTCGCGCCCCTACCACCCGAAGGAGCCAGCCAGATCGTCCACCACGACCTCGATCACGCCGACGCCCTGGCCAGGAAGCAACACATCACCGCCCTGGACCTCCACCTCAGCCGCACCATCCACCAACTCATCCCCGAGAACGACAACGACACCGCAGCAGACCTAGCCATCGCAGTCGTCGCCGAAGCCGCCGTACAACTCCATCGCGGCACCCGCTGACTGCACCTTCCACCCAGCGAAACGCCTCCGCCGTCTCGCACCTTGATGCAATCGGTTGGCCGTAGTCCCCCAGCAAGGCAGACTTGTTCCAGTGACCGAGCAGCTACGCATCGAGCTCCTCGGACCCCTGCGTGTGCTGCGAGACGGCGAGCAGATCACCGTCGGTGCGCACCGCCTGCAGACCCTCCTCGCCGTCCTGGCCTTGCGGGCCGGACAGATCTGCACCGCCGAAGAACTCCTCGACCTGGTCTGGGAGGACAACCCGCCTGGCACCGGCCTCAAGGTCCTCCCGCCGTACATCTACCGCCTTCGCCGGATCCTTCCCGCCGACTTCGTCGCCCGGACCGCGGACGGCTATGTGCTGCGACTGCCCGCAGGATCCCTGGATGTCGACGACTTCGAAACCGCGGCCGCGGCAGCGGGCCGCCTGCGCGAGTCCGGCGACCTCGACTCGGCGGCCGCCGAGTACACCCGGGCGCTCGCGCATTTCCGTGGCGAACCGCTGGCCGGGCTCTCCGGCTCCTTCCTCGCCGCCCAGCGGCACCGTCTGACCGAGCGCCGGGACAAGGTCTTCGGCGATCGCGTCGACCTCGACCTGGACCGTGGCCGGGCCTCCGAGCTGATCGCCGAACTCGTCCCCGCCGTCGAGGCCAAACCGTTCGACGAGCGGCTGGCCGGGCAACTGATGCGTGCACTGGCTGCCGACGCCCGCCAGGCCGACGCGCTCGCCGTCTACACCCGCACCCGCGAGACCCTCGTCGACCAGCTCGGCGTCGAACCCGGACCGGCCTTGCGCGCGATCCACCAGAACATCCTGCGCAACGAGGCCGCCGCGCGGACCCGCGACGAACTCCCGTACGCCGGTGCCTCCTTCGTCGGCCGTGAGCGGGAGGTCGCGGCCCTCGTCCAAGCACTCGGACCGGGTCCGGCCGAGATCCCGCCGGTCGTCGCCGTCGACGGGATGGGCGGGGTGGGCAAGACCGCACTGGTCGTCCACACCGCGCGCCGGCTGAGCCCGCGCTACCCGGACGGCGTCCTGTACGTCGACCTCCACGGGCACTCGCCGAGTCAGCAGCCGCGCAACGTCAAAGCGGCGCTGGACCATCTGCTCGTCGGCGCAGGGGTCGGGGCGACGGCCATCCCGACCGAACTGGAAGCCGCCCGGTCGTTGTGGCGGACGACGGTGGCCGGTCGGCGGATGCTGATCGTGCTGGACAACGTGGCGAACAGCAGCACCGTCCTGCCGCTACTACCGGGCTCACCGACCTGCGGTGTACTGATCACCAGCCGGAATCAGCTGACCGGCGTCGACGTCCGCGAACGGCTGCACCTGGACCTGCTCACGCCGACCGACGCGACCGATCTGCTCACCCAACTGGTCGGCGCCGAGCGGGCCGGGGAAGATGTTGCTGCCAGCAACGGGTTGATCCGCCGCTGCGGCAGCCTTCCGCTGGCCCTGCGGATCGCCGGCGCCCGGCTCCGGCACCGGCCGTCGTGGACCGTGGCCCATGTCAACGAGCGCCTGGACCGTGCGGATCGCCGGCTGGCCGAGCTGACCGCGGACGGGATCGGAGTCACGGCCACCTTCGCGCTCTCCTACGACCAGCTCCAGCCCGAGCTGCAGCGGTTCTTCCGGCTGCTCAGCGTCCTTCCCGGTCGCGACCTCGACCAGTACGGCGCCGCCGCGCTCCTCGACTGCACACCGCACGAAGCATCCGATCTCGCCGAGGCACTCGTCGACGCCAACCTGCTCCTGCAACCAGTCCCGGGACGGTACGAGCCGCACGATCTGATCCGCGAGTACGCCGCCCAGCTGGCCGCGGCAACCGATCCACCGGCAGCACTGACCGCGGCCGCCGACAGACTGCTGGAGTACTACGTCCAGGTCTGTTTCAACCCGTTCTCCCGGTACGAGGGCATGTGGTTCTTCGAGCCGGGCCGCCGTCCACCGCGGGCGACTCCGTCGTTCGGCAACCTCGAGCACGCGAAGGCCTGGGCCGATGCCGAGGCGGACAACCTCGCTGCCGCGGTCGAGTACTCCGCGACCGCCGGCGACGCCGTCCGCACCTGGCAGCTCGCCCTCGCGGCGGTCAACTACCTTGAGCGCCGCGGCAAGGTCCAGCAGCAGAACCGGGTCCTGGAGCTAGCCCTCGCGGCGGCGGAGTCGATCGGCGACCTCGAGGCACAGGCCCGCGTCCTGCTCGCCACCGGCCGGCTGATCCGGATGCAGCAGGGTGCCCACGCCTCCGTCGACAAGCTTCGCGACGGCTTGGCGCGCTTGCCTGCCGATGGTGACCTCCTGCTGCGCGGTCACCTGTACGCCGGACTCGGCACAGCCCTGCGCACCCTCGATCCGGAGGGCGAGGCCTTGGCGCTGCTGAGGGAGGCAGCCCGGCTGGGTCGTGAGCTCAAGAACGACCGGCTGCTGACCCAAGCCCTCACCTCCCAGGGCATCATCCACGCGAACGCGCCCAACCACGCCGCGGCCGTCGAGGCGTACGAGGAGGCGGTCGCGGTCTTCGAACGCACCATGCGGGGCGGCCTGATGGCCGATGCACTCAGCGGCCTGACCGGAAGCTACCTGGGCCTGGGCCGGATCGAGGACGCGATTGCCACCGGCAACGCTGCGTACGAGCTCGCGGTCGAGCTCGGCAACAAGTTCAGCATGCCCTGGGCGCTCGGCGCGCTGGGAAAGGCCTATCGGGCGCGGGGCGACCTCGAACTGGCCGTCAGCACCCATCGCCGGGCAGTCGTTGCGGCCGAGCAGATCGGTTCCCCGATGACAATGTGGTCCATGCAGCTGCACCTCGGAACCAGCCTGCTCGCTGTCGGCGACATCGACGGTGCGCTCGGGTGTTATCAGCCCGTCCTCGAGCAGTCGATGGCCGCCAAGGACCACATCTACGTCGTGGAAACCCTGGACTGCCTGGCGAATCACGCACTCGCCACCGACCAGCGGGAGCTGGCGGTCGACTACCTGCACCAATCGCTCGCCGTCGCTGACGAGCACATTCCGTCCCGTTCCGCCGGTCTGCGCGAGAAGCTGGCGAAGCTCAGTTCGTGAGGCAGTCGGTGGCGCCGTTGCGCCATTGGTGGTCGTAGCGGCCGGCGAGCTTGGTGACGAAGTCCTCGATGCGATCGTTGTCCAGGGCATCCAGTTTGTCGAGGCGTTGCCAGGCGGTGAGGGCGATCGGGGTGGGGA
>NZ_SMKA01000215.1 GCF_004348455.1 Kribbella albertanoniae | reverse complement strand
TGGTGGGAGGAGCTGACCGGGGCGGGCGGTGAGGGCATGGTCGTGAAGCCGGCCGCCAATCTCGTCCGGACCGCGAAGGGTCTCGCGCAACCCGGCCTGAAGGTCCGCGGCCCGGAGTACCTGCGGCTGATCTACGGCCCCGACTACACTGAGCCCGCCAACTTCGCCCGCCTCCGCGACCGCAACCTCGGCCACAAACGCTCCCTGGCCCTCCGCGAATACGCCCTCGGCATCGAGTCGTTGGAGCGCGCCGCCCGAGGCGAGCCGCTCTGGCGGATCCACGAATGCGTCTTCGCCGTACTGGCGTTGGAATCGGAGCCCGTCGACCCGCGGCTGTGACGGTGACCGCATCGCTATCTGATGACTAACGTCCGAAGGATCGGAGGGCCCGCCTCCGGTTGTTCGGACGTTAGGGGAACCTGCAGCTAACGCGGCGCCGAACTCCCTTCCCCGAACCTCGTGCAACGGTCGCTGGTGAGGTGACGGGAACGCGGGCGGAAGTCACCTTGAGCACGCATCAACCGTCTGGCGTCCACCCCAACGGTCGAACCGTGCTCAACGTCGTACGGGCTCGTGAGCGGTCAGAGGAGTTGGCGGGTTAGGGAGTCGGCTACGAACTGTTGGAAGTCGGCGGGGGTCCAGTCGGATTCGTCTACCAGTTCTTGGTAGACGCCCGGGGCGGCCAGGGCTCGGAAGATGGCTTGGGCCTGGGGTAGGGGGATGCGGAGAGTCGGTTGCAAGGACTCGATGATCGCGTCCATCACCTGGTTGCGGCCGGCTAGTTTGGCGCGGAGGAGGGCCTTGGTCTCGGGGCTCTCGTCGGTGGCGGCTTCGAAGATCAGTACGACGTCGAAGCCGGCGGCGTACAGGTTGGTGAGCCAGCCGGCGGCGGCGCGGAGGCGGGCGGTCGGGTCTTCGATCGCGAAGACCTCTTGGGCTCGCTCGAGGGCGCCGGCCTCGGCCAGCCAGAGGTCGCAGATCAGCGAGAGGATCTCGCGCTTGGTGCCGAAGGCGGAGTAGATCGTGCGGGTGGCCACTCCGGCGTCTTTGGCGATCGCGTCGATGCTGGTCGCCCCGTAGCCCTGGGCGGCGAACAGCCGGCGCGCGGATTGGGCGATCCGGATCCGGGTCTCCTCCGCCTGCACCTGGCGATAGGACTTGACAGCTTCGGCCATGTCGGCACACTATCACTGTGTTCAGTGCAGTAGCACTGCAGCGAGTGCACAGAGAGTGCAACGAGAGATCCTCAGGGGGAGACATGGCTGCCTACAAGACATTGCCGGGTACGACGACGACGAGTGGTCCGCTGGCGGTGCTGGAGCGGATCCTGCACGAGGGATTCGCGACCGGGAACGACGCGATCGTCGACGAGGTGTGTGCGCCGGACATGATCGAGCATCAGTTCGGGCTGGCCGGCCGTGGTGACGAGGCGCGGGCGAACGTGAAGGCGGCGATCCGGCAGGTGCACTCGATGATGCCGGATCTCGTGTACACGCTGGAGGATTCCGTGGTCGTCGGTGATGTGGTGTGGGCGCGCGGCCGGGCCCGGGGGACCGCGACCGGCGGGTTCTTCGGTCCGCCGAGCAACGCGCCGATCGACATGGCGCTGTTCGAGATGGCGCGGGTGGTGGACGGGCGAATCGTCGAGCACTGGGGGTGTCCGGACCGGTTCGCCCTGCTTGCGCAGACCGGCGTACTGGAGAAGTTGCGCTAGGAAAAGGGTTGGCGGAATCGCTTGGCAAGGTGTGACATTGCACCTAGGGTTTGTGCAATGTCACACCGCACTGAGCTGGATGTAGAGCTGACGGGTGGTCTGCTGCAGGCGTGGCAGCGGCGGAACCGGGAGGCGACGATCCCGCATGCGATCCGGGAGCTGCGGGCTGCGGGGAACCTCGACAACCTCCGGCGGCTCGCCGATCCGGGCGTCGGGCCGTATCGCGGGCGGTATCCGTTTCTGGATACCGATCTGTACAAGACACTGGAAGGTCTCGCCTACGAGGCGGGTCGGGACGAGGGAGTGCGCGAGTTCTACGACGAGGTCGTCGAGCTGCTGCAGGAGGCGCAGGCGGACGACGGGTATCTGAACTCGTACTTCCAGGACCCGGACCAACCGAAGCAGCCCTGGTCCGACCTCGCGTGGGGGCACGAGCTCTACAACCTCGGGCACCTCGTCCAGGCGGCGGTGGCGGCGCACCGGCAGCTCAACGACGACCGACTGCTGATCGTCGCGCGGAGGTTCGCGGACCTCGTGGTGGGCAAGTTCGGGCCGCAGGGTGAGCCGGGGATCGACGGGCATCCCGAGGTCGAGATGGCGCTGGTCGAGCTTTATCGTGAAACCGGCGAACTCGCCTACCTGACCCAGGCCGAGCTGTTCGTCGAGCGCCGCGGCCGCGGGAACCTCGTGCGAACGATCTTCCCGGGGGAGTACTTCCAGGACCACGTGCCGTTCCGGGAGCTGCCGTCGGTGATCGGGCACGCCGTCCGGATGGCTTATCTCGCGGCCGGAGCGGCGGACGTTCATCTGGAGACCGGGGATCCGACGCTGCTGGCGGCGCTGGAGCGGCTGTGGGACGACATGGTCGCGACCAAGCTGTACCTGACCGGCGGGCTGGGCAGTCGGCACTCCGACGAGGCAATCGGCGACCGGTACGAGTTGCCGTCCGAACGCGCGTATGCCGAGACGTGCGCAGCGATCGCGCTCATGCAGTGGGCCTGGCGAATGTTCCTCGCCACGGGCAAAGCGTCGTACCTGGATGCCTACGAGACTGTGCTCTACAACGCTTACGCCGTTGGGCTTTCGGCAGACGGTATGGCGTTCTTCTACGACAACCCGTTGCAGCGGCGACCGGATCACGAGCAGCGGTCCGGGGCGGAGAGCGGTGGTGAACCGCTGCGGCGCGCGTGGTTCGGCTGCCCGTGCTGCCCGCCCAACATCATCCGCTGGATGTCCGAGCTGCAGGACCACCTCGCCACGGCCGGCCAGAACACCCTGACGATAGGCCTGTACGCCGACGCGCGGATCAGCACCGGGGAATTCACGGTCACGGTCAGCACGGACTATCCGTGGGACGGCGAGATCGTGGTCACCGTGGTGGAGGCGCCGGCGGCGGAGCAAACGCTCGTGCTCCGGATCCCGGCGTGGACGCAGGACGCTCGGCTCGACGGCGAACCGGTGACGCCGGGCTGGGCGACAGTCCGACGATCCTTCAAACCTGGTGACAGCATCAATCTTTCGTTGCCGATGGCACCGAGAGCGCACGGATCACACCCGTACCTGGACGCAACCCGCGGAGCGATCGCGGTTGCGCGCGGTCCATTGGTTTATTGCGTCGAGCAACAAGATTCCGAAACGCCGGTCGACGATCTGCTCCTGTCGGCAACAGCGGTCCAGGCCGCGACCGCCCGGCGGCAGGACGACCACGTCGTACTGGATCTGACCGCGGCGGCGGCACCGGCTCCGCCGCGCGAGCTCTATCCCGTGCTGACCGGACGGGCCGAGGAGCCCGTCGGCACGCCGGTTCCGGTGACGTTCGTTCCGTACTTCCTGTGGGGCAACCGTGAGGCGTTGGCCATGCGCGTGTGGCTGCGAAGCGAAGGAGAAGGCAGATGAAGAGAACTTCCATGCTGGTGGGGATGGTGGCCTCGGCCGCCCTCGCGCTCACCGCGTGCGGCGGCAACGGGAATGGGGCCACCGGTGACTCGGCCGGTCCCGGCAGCAAGGCGGTCCAGGGCGGCACGGTGCAGGTGCTCGCGAACGCGGCGTTCTCGCATCTGGACCCGGCTCGTGGTTTCGACGGCGGTGTGAACAACTTCTACCGGTTGATCTATCGGACGCTGACCACCCAGGGGGCCGCGCCCGGTGCCGAGGGCACCAAGATCGTTCCGGACTTGGCAACGGACACCGGCAAGGCGTCCGACGGTGGCAAGACCTGGACCTTCACGCTCAAGGACGGACTGTTCTTCGAGACCGGCGCCCCGATCACCAGCGCCGACGTGAAGTGGGGCGTCTCGCGCGCCTGGGACCCCGAGGTCGGCATCGGTTCGCCGTACGCGAAGCAGCTGATCGACGCACCCGCGTCGTACCAGGGGCCGTACAAGTCGGGTGACCTGCCGACCATCACGACACCGGATGCGAAGACGATCGTGTTCAAGCTGAAGAAGCCGTTCGCGGACTTCGGCAGCGTCGTCGCGCAGAACACCTTCACCCCGGTACCGAAGGGACAGGGCGAAGGGAACCAGTTGGACGGCAAGCCGATCGCGTCGGGCCCGTACAAGGTGTCCGAGTTCAAGCCCGGTGCCGCGCTGAAGCTTGTCCGCAACGACAAGTGGGACAAGAAGACCGATGCCGTCCGGAGCGCGAATCCGGATGGGTTCCAGTGGACCTTCGGCCTCGATCCCGCCACGATCGACGAGCGGATGATCGCCGGCCAGGGCACGGACGGGGACGCCATCGCCGGGAGCGTCGCGGCGGCCAGTGTGGCCCGGATCCAGACTCCGCAGCTCAAGCAGCGGACGATGACCGGCATCAACGGCTGTACGACGTACATGGGTCTCAACACCACGAAGAAGCCGTTCGACAACGTCAAGGTCCGGCAGGCGATCAACCTCGCGGTGAACAAGCAGACGGTCCGGGACGCGGTCGGTGGATCGGCGCTCGCCGATATCGCCACCAGCATCCAGCCGCCGTCGGTGGCCGGCCGGGTCGACTACGACCCCTATCCGAGCCCCGACCACAAGGGTGACGTCGAGGCCGCGCGCAAGCTGCTCACCGAGGCCGGATTCGAGGCGGGCTTCCCGCTGACACTCGACATCCGTGCGCAACCGAAGATGCAGGCGATGGCAGTCGCTATCCAGCAGGCGCTCGAGCCGCTGAAGATCACCGTCAAGATCAACACGATCGACACGGCGACGTACTACGAAGTGATCGGTACGACGTCGCAGCAGCACGACGCGGCGATCACCGGCTGGTGCCCGGACTGGCCGTCCGGCGCGACCTTCCTGCCGCCGCTGTTCGACGGTCGCAACATCACCCCGAAGGGCAACTCGAACCTCGCCCAGCTGAACGATCCGGGCGTGAACGCGAAGATTACCGAGATCTCCGAGCTCACCGACGTACAGGCGGCCAACACGGCGTACGGCGAACTGGACAAGCAGATCATGGCGCTCGCACCGGTCGTCCCGCTGCTCTACGAGAAGGTGCTGATGCTTGTCGGCAGCAACATCGGCGGCGCGTATCTGCACGACGGCTACTCCGGTGGTATCGACCTGGTGTCGGTCGGTCTCCAGAACGCGGGGAAGTAGTAGCCGATGACAACGACCCCGACGTTGCTCGAGGTCGAGGAGGTGGGAACCCCGGTCGCGGCCGGTGGTTCCCCGGCCTCGGCCCGGCGGATCCTCAGGATCGTCACGCGGGACAAGGGTGCACTGGCCTGCGTGCTGTTCCTGGCGATCGTGGTCCTGATGGCGGTCGCCGCGCCGCTGATCACCAAGCTCAGCGGCTGGGGACCGTACGCGTTCGACTCTGCGGCGATCGACTCCTCGCTCGGTGGCGTTCCGCGGGGTGCGCTGGGCGGGATCAGCGGCGAGCACTGGTTCGGCGTCGAGCCGCAGAACGGCCGGGACCTGTTCGCCAGGATCGTGTACGGCGCTCGCGTGTCGATCACGATCTCGTTGTCGGCGACCGTGCTGACCGGGGTACTCGGCGTCGTACTCGGCATGCTGGCCGGGTTCTACCGCGGTTGGGTCGACCAGGTGATCTCGCGGGTGATGGACTTCCTGATGGCGTTCCCCGCGCTGATCTTCATGATCGCCATCCTGTCGTCGCTGCCGGCGGGGAACCGGCCGGTGCTGCTGGTCGTGGTGATCAGCGCGTTCGGCTGGCCCTATCTGGCCCGGGTGATCCGGGGGCAGACGATGACGCTGGCCGGTCGTGAGTTCGTCGAGGCCGCCCGTGCGTCCGGTGCCAAGGACCTGCAGGTGGTGTTCCGCGAGATCCTGCCGAACCTGCGCGGCTCGATCGTGGTGATGACGACGCTGGCGATCCCCGGCTACATCGGTACCGAGGCCGGGCTGTCCTTCCTCGGCGTCGGCGTCTCACCGCCGACCGCGTCCTGGGGCCAGATGATCTCGAGCTCGGTGAGCTGGTACTCGGTCGACCCGATGTTCTTCGCGATCCCGGGCGCCTTCCTGTTCCTCACTGTCCTGTCGCTGACGGTCCTCGGCGACAAGATCCGCACTGCGATCGACCAAGGCGAGGCAGCCTCATGACGCGTTATGTCCTCGCGCGGCTCGGTGGGGTCGTGGTGATCCTGCTGGCCGTCTGCCTCTTCACCTACCTGATCTTCTTCAAGCTCTCGCCGGATCCGGCGGTGATGATCTGTGGCAAGACCTGTACGCCGGAACGCATCGACTCGATTCGTTCGGTGCTCGGCCTGAATCAGCCGATCCTCACCCAGTTCGGGGAGTTCTTGCGCGGGATCGTCGCCGGCCGCGACTACGGAGCGGTGCATTGCCCGGCGCCCTGTCTGGGCTACAGCTTCCAGACCAACGAGTCGGTCTGGAGCATGCTCACCAGCCGGCTCCCCGTCAGCATCACGGTCGCTGTCGGCGCCGCCGTACTGTGGCTGCTGGCCGGTGTGATCGGTGGTCTCGTGAGTGCCGTCAAACAAGGCACGTGGTGGGACCGTACGGCGATGGCCCTCGCGCTCGGCGGTGTGAGCGTGCCGAACTACGTGCTGGCGCTGGTGTTGCAGTACGTGCTGGTGGTCAAGCTGCAGGTGCTCCCGTTCCCGTCGGCTCCGGCTTTCGGTGACGATCCCGTGCTGTGGTTCGAGTCGTACCTGATGCCTTGGGTCGTGCTGGCCGTCGGCTACGCCTGTCTGTACGCGCGGCTGACCCGGAGCAACGTGATCGACACCTTGTCCGAGAACTACTACCGGACCGCGCGGGCCAAGGGATTGGGCGGCGCGCTGATCATGCGGCGGCACGCGCTGCGCCCCGCACTGACCCCGATCGCCACGATCTTCGGAATGGACTTCGCCGGGTTGCTCGGCGGTGCCCTGATCACCGAGACCGTGTTCGGGCTGAACGGGATCGGCAAGCTGGCCGCCGACTCGATCGCGAAGAACGATCAGCCGGTGATCATGGCGGTGACGCTGCTGGCCGCCTTCTTCGTTGTCATCGGCAACGTTGTGGTCGACCTCGTCTACACAGCACTGGACCCGCGAGTCAGGGTGGTGTCGGCATGAGCGACGAACTGTTCGTGGTGGAAGACCTGACCGTCACCACGTCGACCGGCCGCGGTCCGGTCGACGTGGTGAAGAACGTGTCGTTCACTGTCGGCCGCGACGAGACACTCGGCATTGTTGGCGAATCTGGGTCGGGCAAGTCGATGACGGCCCTGGCTGTGCTCGGGCTGCTACCAAGAGGAGCCCGTACGTCGGGCAGCGTGCGACTGGACGGGACCGAGCTGCTCGGCCGGTCGGACCGTGAGTTGCGGCCGATCCGCGGGAACGCGATCTCGATGGTGTTCCAGGATCCGCTGTCCTCGCTGAACCCGTATTACACGGTGGGTCTGCAGATTGAGGAGATGTACCGCACGCACCGCGGCGGATCGCGGAAGGCGGCTCGGCAGGTGGTGATCGAGGCGCTCGAACAGGTCCGGATCCCCGACGCGGGCCGGCGGATCGACCAGTATCCGCACCAGTTCTCCGGTGGCATGAGGCAACGGGTGATGATCGCGATGGCGTTGTGCTGTTCGCCGTCGCTTCTGATCGCCGATGAGCCCACGACCGCGCTGGACGTGACCGTGCAGGCGCAGATCCTCGAGCTGCTGGCTGAGCTGCAGTCGACCACCGGGACCGGGATGATCTTCATTACCCACGACCTGGCGGTGATCAGTTCGATCGCCCAGCGGGTGCTGGTGATGCGCTCCGGTGATCCAGTCGAATACGGGACCGCCGAGCAGGTGTTCTCCGACCCGCAACACGACTACACGCGGATGCTGCTGGACGCCGTACCGAGGATTGACGACGAGGTTGCCTCATGACGCTGCTGCAGGTTCAAGGAGTCGTCAAGGAGTTCAGCACGCCTGGGGCTCTTGGCCGCAAGTCGACGTTCACGGCGGTGGACGACGTGAGTTTCGACGTCGAGCTCGGCGAGACGCTCGCGGTTGTGGGGGAGTCGGGCAGCGGGAAGTCGACCACTGCGCGGATCGCGGCCCGGTTGCTGGAGCCGACTCGGGGGACCGTGATCTTCGATGGTGTGGACGTAACCCGGGCCCGAGGCAAGGAACTCGCACGGTTCCGCAACGACGTGCAGGTGGTGTTCCAGGATCCGTTCTCGTCGCTGAACCCGCGGTACACCGTGGAGCGGATCATCACCGCGCCGTTGAGTTACCAGGGCATCAAACCGGCGGAGGGGTACCGGGCTGCCGCGCAGGAGTTGATGGAACGGGTCGGCCTGAATCCGGACCACTGCCAGCGGTACCCCGCGCAGTTCTCCGGCGGCCAGGCGCAGCGGATCGGAATCGCCCGCGCGCTGGCCGTCAACCCGAAGCTGGTGATCTGCGACGAGGCGGTGTCGGCGCTCGACGTGTCGATCCAGGCGCAGGTGCTGGAGCTGCTGATGCGGCTCCAGGCCGAGAGCGGGTTCAGCTACATTTTCATCGCGCACGATCTGGCCGTGGTCCGGCAGATCTGCCACCGGGTGGCCGTGATGAACCAGGGCCGGATCGTCGAGCTCGGTACCCGTGAGCAGGTGTTCGGCGACCCGCAGGACGATTACACGCGGACGCTGCTGGCCGCCGTACCGCGGATCAATCCGGAGTGGGACGCCAAGCGCCGGCAACGAAAGGTGACGCTGTGATCAGCTACACGATTCCCGATCTGCATGTCCGCGAGCACACGGTCGAGGTACCGCTGGACTGGTCGGATCCGTCCTCGGAGTCGATCGCGGTCTTCGCACGAGAGCTTGTCGAGCCGGCGCGCAAGGACGAGGACCTGCCGTGCCTGCTGTTCCTGCAGGGCGGACCGGGTGGGAAGAGCCCGCGGCCGGTCGGTTCGATGCCGTGGATCGGGCACGCGCTGAAGACCTACCGGGTGATCCTGATGGATCAGCGTGGCACCGGTCGCAGTACGCCGGCCAGTGGGCGGCGGATGGCGTCGATGTCGGCTGAGGAGGGCGCCGACTACCTGGCGTGCTTCCGGGCTGACTCGATCGTGGCGGATGCCGAGCACCTGCGGAAGACGGTCTTCGGGGGTCGCCGGTGGTCGACGCTCGGGCAGAGCTACGGCGGTTTCTTGACGCTGGCCTATCTGTCTCGCGCGCCCGAAGGGCTGGTCGCCTGTTACGTGACCGGCGGGCTGCCCGGGCTGGAGCCGTCTGCGGCCGAGGTGTACCGGCGGACCTATCCCCGGGTGGCCGCCAAGAACCACGAGTACTACGCCCGCTTCCCGCATGACGTCGAGCAGATCGGCCGGATCGCGGATCGGTTGGCCGCCGACGATGTTCGGCTCGCCGATGGGGACCGGTTGACGGTACGGCGGTTCCAGTCGCTCGGTATCGACTTCGGGATGAAGCCCGGGTTCGAGCGGATCCACTGGCTGGTCGACGAGGCCTTCGACGGCGACGAGCTGTCCGAGACGTTTCTCGAGCAGGCTCGCGGACTGTCGTCGTACCGGACTGGCCCGTTGTTCGCGGCGCTGCAGGAGAGCTGCTACGGATCCGGCGATGGCGCGACCGGCTGGGCGGCCGAGGCGGAGCGGGCGCGGCGTCCGGAGTTCGCCGAGGAGGCTCGGCCGCTGCTGCTGACCGGCGAGATGATGTACCCCTGGATGTTCGCCGAGATCAGCGGACTGCGCCCGTACCAGGGGGCGGTCGAGCTGCTGGCGCGGCGGTCGCACTGGCCCGAGCTGTACGACCTTGAGCGGCTGGCGGCGAACGACGTACCGGTTGCTGCTGCGGTGTACTTCGACGACATGTACGTCGATTCCGGGCTGCAACTGGATACCGCGCGCCGGGTCGGCAACGTGCAGGCGTGGGTGACGAACGAGTACGAGCACGATGGGATTGGTACGGCGCGAGTCTTCGAGCGGCTGACCGAGTTGGTCCGGTCTGTCGGGGGTGGCGTCGCGGCGGGCTGAGCGCCGTACAGGACAATGGGCGGCGACCCAAGGAGGTGGAGATGGCTGCCGATTCGATCGGGCCGCTGCCGAGTGTCCGGCGGCTGGACCAGCGGGAGAACCTGCGTGACAGCGTTGCGAACGCGCTGCGTGCTGCGGTCATCTCCGGTGAGCTGGAGCCGGGGGAGGTGTACTCCGCGCCGATGCTCGGGGCCCGCTTCGGGGTCTCCGCGACCCCGGTCCGCGAGGCGATGCTGGATCTCGTCCGGGAGGGCCTGGTCATCTCGCTGCGGAACAAGGGCTTCCGGGTCACCGAGGTGTCCGAGGAGGACCTGGACAATCTGGCGGCACTGCGGCAGCTGATCGAGCCGCCGACGGTGCGCGACGTCGTACCGGTGATTCCGGCCGCGGACTTCCCGGAGCTGCGGCGGCTGGCCGACGACATCGTGGTGGCGGCCGAGGCCGGTGACCTGATCGCCTACATCGAGGCGGACCGGGTCTTCCACGTCACGCTGCTCGCGTACTCCGGCAACCAGAAGCTCGTCGACGTCGTCTCCGACCTGCGGTCCCAGACCCGGCTGCTGGGACTCACCCCGCTGGTCGAGAGCGGACGCCTGGTCGCGTCGGCCGAGGAGCACCACGAGCTGGTCGAGCTGGTCGAGGCACGCGACGGTGACGGCGCTGAGCAACTGATGCGCCGCCACATCGGCCATGTGCGCGGGCTCTGGGCCCGCTCACCCTGATTCAGCTCAGGTTGAGCGCCTGCTGCGCGGTGTCGGCCGCGTCGGCGCCGTACGCGCTCGACATCCGCTCCAGGAACTTGGCGCGGTTCAGGCTGTACTCCTGGGTGCCGACCGTCTCCAGGACGGTGGTGGCCAGGGTGCAGCCGATCTGCGCGGACACCTCGTGCTCGAGACCGGCCGCGCGACCGGTCAGGTAGCCGGCGCGGAAGGCGTCGCCGCCACCGGTCGGGTCGACCAGACCCGGCGCCGGGACCGAGGGAACCTTGGTGATGATGCCGTCGGCGTTCTCGATCACGACGCCGTCGCCACCGTGCGTGGTGACGCGGACCCCTACCTTGCTCAGGATCTCGCCGTTGCTCCAGCCGGTCTTCTGCACCATCAGGCCGGCTTCGTACTCGTTGCTGAACAGGTACGTCGCGCCGTCGATCAGCCGCTGGATATCCGTGCCGTCCATCCGGGCCAGCTGCTGCGACGGGTCCGCGGCGATCGCGATCCCGTGCTGGCGGGCCAGCTCGGTGTGTTTGAGCATGCCCTCAGGGTCGTCGGCGCCGACCAGGACCAGGTCGATCCCGCCCGAGGCCGCGTGGATCGCACTCAGGTCGAGCTCGCGGGACTCGGCCATCGCGCCGGTGTAGAACGAGGCGATCTGGTTCGCGTCGAGGTCCGTCGTACAGGTGAAGCGGGCGGTGTGGACGTTCGCACAGACGCGCACGTGGGACACGTCGACACCGGCCTCGGCCAGCGCCGCGCCGTACTCGGCGAAGTCCGCGCCGACCGAGCCGAGGAGCAGCGACGGACGACCGAGCTGGGCCATCCCGTAACAGATGTTCGCCGCGACGCCGCCGCGGTGCACGACCAGCTCGTCGACCAGGAACGACAAGGAGACCTTGTGCATCTGCTCCTCGAGGAACTGGTCCTTGAAGCGACCGGGGAACGTCATCAGGATGTCGGTTGCGATCGATCCGGCGACGGCGATCTGCATGCGGGGTGCTCCTCGGGTGGGGTGCTTGTGCGGCGTTAGGACAACCCATAGAGACTACAGCCGACCGTTCTAATACATGGAGGGGTACTGATGGGCTCACAAGTTCAGGTAACGGACGAGCTGCACGACTACATGGTGGCGCACGGCACACCGCTGGACGAGATCGCGACCGAGCTGGTGGCCGAGACCCAGGCGCTCGGCGACGTCTCCGAGATGCTGACGACGGCCGACCAGGCGGGGCTGCTGACCACGCTGACCCGGCTGACCACGGCGCGCCGAGCGGTCGAGATCGGGACCTTCACCGGTTTCTCCGCCCTGGCGATCGCGCGCGGGCTGCCGGACGACGGGCAGCTGATCTGCCTGGACGCCAGCGAGGAGTGGACCGCGATCGGGCAGAAGTACTGGGAGCGGGCCGGGGTGAGCGGCAAGATCGAGCTGCGGATCGGTGACGGGCACGAACTCGCGGCTTCGTTGGAGGGATCGTTCGACCTGGCCTTCGTCGACGCCGACAAGCCCGGGTACATCGACTACTTCGAGAAGCTGGTCCCGCTGATCCGGCCGAACGGCATCCTGCTGTTCGACAACACGCTGGCCGGTGGCCGCGTGGTGAACCCGGATGGCCCGGAGGACCGCAAGGAGTTCAACGCCCACATCGCCGCGGACAAGCGCGTCGACGTGACGATCCTCGGGATCGGCGACGGACTGACCCTGGTCCGCAAGAAGTGAGCGCGGCGACGCCGCGGCTGGCGATCGAGGACCTGCAGCACAAGTACGGCGACCGGCCGGTGATCGAGGGGCTCACCTTCACCCTGGACGCCGGTCAGGCGATCGCGCTCGTCGGGCCGAACGGCGCCGGCAAGACCACCGTGCTCAAGTGCATCGTCGGCGCGGCCGAACCGGCGGCAGGCACCATCCTGCTCGACGGCGAGCCGATCGACGAACGCTCCGAGGCCGTCCGCCGCGCCGTCGCCACCCTGCTCGACGACCTCGACTTCTTCCCCGACCTGACCGCGGCCGAGCACCTCGACCTGCTCGCCCGCGCGCACGGCAACGCGACACCCGAGGACCTCGTCGACACGCTGCTGGACGACATCGGGCTGTTGCCGGCCGCTGATCAGCTGCCGGGTTCGCTGTCGTCCGGTCAGCGCCGCCGGCTCGCGTTGGCGACCACGCTGGTGCGCCCGCGGAAGCTGTTGGTCCTGGACGAGCCCGAGGCGCGGCTGGATGTCGACGGTGTGCGCTGGCTGTCGGAGCGGCTGATCGAGGAGAAGAAGTCTGGTACGTCGATCCTGTTCGCGAGCCACGATCCAGCCCTGGTCGAGGCGGTTGCGGACTCCGTCGTGACGCTGACGCCGCTGCCATGAGTGAACCGGTTGTGTACGACCCCGCGGATTTCGGGGCGATCCCGACACCCCGCGCGCTGCGGAAGTGGATGCGGGAGACGCGGCGGAAGCATGCGGATCGCTCGTTCGGGCAGCTGTTCGAGGACGTCTACCTGGTCATCTTCACGCTCGCCATGCTGGGCGCGACCGGCGGTAACGTCGTCAAGCACCTGAACGCCGACATGGCCACCTGCGATTCCCAGCACTGCTGGCGGTTGTGGGAGGTGATCCCGTACATCCTCATCCCGTTGCTGGTGGCAACGACCTTGCGGGCGCTGGTGAGTATCGGTCCGGTGTCGGGTTCGCAGGCAACCGGTTTCTGGCTGCTCGGTACGCCGGTCAACCGCAGTGCGCTGCTGCGACCGACGTACTGGAAGGCGATGGCCGGTACGGCGGTGCTCGGCGGACTCGTGTCGACGGTGGCGTGGGCGGTGCTCGGTTCGCCGTTCACGTCGTTGGTCGAGGTGTCGATCGTGACGACGGCGCTGATGATCTGTGCTGCGTGTGTGACGGTGTGGGCGCAACAGGCGGAACGACGGACCTGGTGGACGTTGCGGGTGGCCGACGTACTGCTGGTGGTCGCTGCAATCCCCGCAGTATGGCTGGCCGTCCAGCGCTTCAGGGAGCCGCAGGTCCAGTTTGCCAACGTCATCCTCTATCTGACCCCGAGGTACGCGGATGAGATGCCCGCGAGGAGTCTGCAGGACTTCCGGGTGCCGCTGATCGGGTTGGTCTCGCTGGTCGTCGTACTGGGGCTGGTTGTGTGGACTGCGCGGACGCTCGGCCGGTTGAGTCGGACGAGTGTGATTGCGGGCGGCGAGTTGCTGGCCGGCCTGGCTGGTGCGGCGAGCAGCCTCGATCCGAGCATGCTGGCTGATGTGGTGTCCGGGCGGCACTGGCGGTTGCGCGGGCGGGCTCGTACGCGGCGGGGTCGTGGGTCTGAGGGAGCCGCGCTGATCCATCGGGAGTTCGTGCGGATCCTGCGGTGGCCGCGGCGGTTGGTGATGGCGTTCGCGTTGCTGGTGGTGCCGTATGCGGTGGCCGGGGCCGGGTTCGATCCGCTGGTTCCGATCGCGGCCGGGTTCGCCGGGTTCGCGGCCATCCGGCCGTTGATGGACGGGTTGCGATCGGTGTGCCGGTCGAAGGGGCTCGTCCGTGCGCTCGGCTACGACCTGCGCGAACTCCGCATCCTGATGGCGATCGCTCCCGGGCTCATCACGGTCGTGTGGGCGCTGGCGGCGTACCCGATCCTTGGTAGTGGCGCCGCCACGTTCGCCGTCGGCGCGGGCGCGATCGCGGGTGCGGTCCGGCAGGCGTCGGCGCGGCCCCCGTCGTACGCGGGACCGCTGGTCGCCTCGCCGATGGGCGCGATCCCGCCGGGGCTGTTCTCGCAGCCGATGCGCGGGTTCGACGTACTGCTGATCTGTCTGGCGCCGGTGCTGCTCGGGCTCAGCTCAACCTGGCTGCTCGTCATCCCCGGCTTCGTCCTCGCCATCATGTTCTCGCTCCGCCCAAAGACGGACTGACCTGCCGCTGGCCTATCTTGGTGTGGACAGGTACCTTGTATCGCATGGTAGCCGAGAAGGTCTTCACCCAGCTGCGGCGCGGGACGCTGGAGTACTGCGTGCTGGCGCTGCTGCAGGGGGAGGAGCGGTACGGGTTCGATCTGGTGAAGGAGCTCGGGGAGATCGACGGGATGGTCACCACGGAGGGCACGATCTACCCGCTGCTGGCGCGCCTGCGGCGGGAGGGGCTGGTGGAGACCAGTTGGCGCGAGTCCGAATCGGGGCCACCGCGGCGGTACTACCGGTCCACGGCCTCAGGAGGTCAGGCGCTGGCCGACTTCACCGCGGACTGGGAACGGTTTAGGACATCGGTCGACGCGATCCTGCGACGCGGCAACGAGGGGAGACGGAAATGAGCGGGGAACGACTTGTCGCGGCGTACCTGAGTGACCTGGTGCTGGCAGCCGAGCCGCTGCCGGAGGAACGACGTACCGACCTGATCGTGGACGTCACCTCGCACATCGCTGAGGCGCGGGCCGCGGGCGCGACGTCGGACGACGAGATCCGGCAGATGCTCGAGCAACTGGGGGATCCTCGCGACATCGTCACGGCCGCGGCGGACGGGCTGGTGCTGGTCGAGCCGACACCTGCGTCACCTCCGCAATCGCGCTTTCGCGGGCGCGAGATTGCCATCTTCTTCCTGCTGCCGTTCGGGGTCTACATCTTCCTCGTCGGCTGGTTCGCCGGGCTGTATCTGCTGTGGACCTCGGATCGGTGGACCGACCGGGAGAAGTGGCTGGCGACGTTCATTACGCCGTTCGGGTACGCATCGGTTCAGGCCTTCGCGACTGTTGATCTCGGCTACACGCTGCCGGGATGGCTGGGCGTGCCGATCGTCGTCGCGCTCCTGCTGGCACCGCTGGCGATGGTCGTTGTCCTGGCGGCGAAGGGGCGGCCGGGACGGTCATCGCAGTAGGGGCAGGAGCTGGTCGCCGATGCGGATCGTCTCCTCGCGGTACGGCGTATCGGACAGGATGAAGTGCGTGATGCCGAGGTCCTGGTACTTCTTCAGCGACTTCGCGACATCTTCGGCCGAGCCGACGAGCCACGTCGTACCGGCGCCGCCCCCGCCGTACTTCCCGGGTGCCGTGTAGAGGTTGTCGTCGAGTACGTCGCCACGCGCGGCCAGGTCGATCAGCCGCTGCTGCCCGACCGCCTTGAACCAGCGATGGTCGCGATCGCCCGCGTTCTCCGCCATCGTCGCGACCTTGGCCTCGGCGTCTGTCCAAGCCTCCTCGGTCGTGTCGCGGACGAGCGTAGTGATCCGCAAACCGAACTCGAGCGGCTTGTGCTCCCGACCCAGCTCGTCCTGCAGTTGCTTGAGCCGGCTGATCCGCGCGGCGATCCCATCCAGCGGCTCACCCCAGAACAACTGCACATCCGCGTCGGTCGCCGCGACCCGCTGCGCCGCCTCAGACGCCCCACCGAAGTACAACTTGGGCGGTACGACGGGCCTGGTGGCGACCGTGGAATCCGTCACCTGGAAGTACTCACCGGCGAACGTCACGTTCTCCTCGGTCCACAACCTTCTGGTCAGCTGGAGGAACTCCTTCGTGCGCGCGTAACGCTGAGCCTGATCGCCCTCAGAGTCGCCATACGCCCGCAGGTTGTCCTGCCCAGACACGATATTGACCAGCAGCCGCCCCCCACTCAACTGATCCAGCGTCCCCGCCGCCGAAGCAAAATGCGCCGGCCGCCAATACCCCGGCCGAATCGCAACCAGCGGCCGAAAGGACGTCGTACGGGCCGCCAAAGCCGCCGCCACCGTAAACGTATCCGGCCGCCCCCACCCAGTCC
>NZ_SMKA01000214.1 GCF_004348455.1 Kribbella albertanoniae | reverse complement strand
GTTCGGGCGGTTGGGGAGCGGTACGCGGCTGTCCGGCGGGGCTGGGGAGTCCTACCTCCCGAAAACGACGGGTAGAACTCCCCAGCCCGCGCAAGGATCAGCCGAACCACCGAACCGCGTACACCTACCGGGGACCCCGGACACCCGACCAGATGTCCCAGGTCCCCACCAGGTGACCGCAGTACACCCGAACCACCTGCACGGCGGATCACCTCAGGCGCCGGATAGGGGAACGGATTATCCGCTGCCGCTTGGCTCAGATGCGGCTGTCCGCCCGGGCCGTTCGGCGATTCTCACAGGGTTCTAACACCGATTACGGCGTTGCTCATGGATCGGGCATTCTGGCTCGCGTGATCTCTCCAGACGAGTACGTCGTACCCGCCACCGTCAAAGGTCCTGGCGATCAGTCGGCCGGGGCGCGTGGGGTGGCCGGGTGGCTACTGCAGCATCGGGTGCAGCCGGTTGGGCCGGAGGCCGGCGAGGGTCACGCGACACCGCAGTCGTGGTGGAAGGTGATGTGCCTGACGGGCGTCGACTACTTCTCGACGCTGTCCTATCTGCCCGGTATCGCCGCCCTGGCGGCCGGTGCGTTGTCGCCGTTGGCAACGTTGTTGATCGTTGCCTTGACGCTGCTCGGCATGCTGCCGATGTACCGGCGGGTGGCGAAGGAGAGTCCGCACGGGCAGGGCTCGATCGCCATGCTGGAGAACCTGCTGCCGTTCTGGCGCGGCAAGCTGTTCGTGCTAGTGCTGCTGGGATTCGTCGCGACGTCCTGGATCATCACGATCACGCTCTCGTCGGCCGACGCCACGGTGCACCTGGTCGAGAACCCCTATACCCCGGACTTCCTGCATGGCCAGGAAGTCATCATCACCGTCGTACTGCTGCTGATCCTCGGCGGCGTGTTCCTGATGGGCTTCAGCGAAGCCGTCGGCGTGGCGATCCCGCTGGTCGGCGTGTTCCTGCTCCTCAACGCTGCGATCGTGGCAGTCGGCCTGTACGACGTTGCTACGGTTCCCGGCGCGTTCGACAGCTGGGTCGACGCGCTGACCGCCGGCCGGGAAGGCTTCGGCGGCGTCATCGGGCCGGCCATCATCGCTTTCCCCTTGCTTGTCCTGGGAATGTCCGGATTCGAGACCGGCGTCAGCATGATGCCGCTGGTCGCCGCGAACGGTGAGACCGCCGAACAGCGGCTGGCCGACCGCATCCGCAACACCAAGAAGCTCCTCACCGCAGCCGCCCTGATCATGAGCGTCTACCTGCTGGCGACGAGCTTCATCACCACCGTGCTGATTCCTGCCAAGGAGTTCGAGCCCGGCGGCGCAGCGAGCGGGCGCGCGATGGCCTTCCTGGCCCACGAGAAGCTCGGCGAAGCCTTCGGAACCGTCTACGACCTGAGTAGCGTCCTGATCCTCTGGTTCGCCGGCGCCTCGGCCATGGCCGGGCTGATCAACATCGTGCCCCGCTACCTTCCGTCGTACGGGATGGCACCCGAATGGGGACGCGCCGTTCGCCCGGTGGTGCTCGTCTACACCGCGATCAGCATCGCGATCACGATCGCCTTCGGCGCCGATGTCGACGCCCAGGCCGGGGCCTACGCGACCGGCATCCTGGTCATGATGGTCTCCGGCGCGGTCGCGGTCGCGATCTCGGCACTGCGGAAGCGGCAGGGCAAGGCGACCGTCGCCTTCACCGTTCTCACCCTGATCCTGCTGTACGCGCTGGTCGAGAACATCATCGAGAAGCCCGACGGCATCGCCATCTCCGGCCTGTTCATCGCCGGCATCATCACCGTCTCGCTGATCTCCCGCGTCGCCCGCACCACCGAACTACGCGCCGACCGGATCGAGTTCGACGACGCGGCCCGCGGCTTCCTCACCGAATCGATCCGCAGCGACGGCATCCTCAACATCATCGCCAACCAGCGTCAGGCCGGCGATGCCGCGGAGTACGCGGCCAAGGAGGCCGACGTCCGGGACGCCGACCCGGTCCCCCACCGCACCGACATCGTCTTCCTCGAGATCGACGTCGTCGACCCGTCCACCTTCAGTGACGTACTGCGGGTACGCGGCGTCGAGGTCGACGGCTACCGCGTGCTCCGCGCCGAAAGCCCCGCCGTACCGAACGCCATCGCCGCCATCCTGCTCGCCCTCCGCGACACCACCGACGTACTGCCGCACTGCCACTTCGAATGGTCCGAGGGCAATCCGCTCAGCCACCTGCTGCGCTACCTCATCCTCGGCCGTGGCGACACCGCACCCGTCGTCCGCGAGATCATCCGCCAGCACGAATCGGACCCAGCCCGCAGACCCGGCATCCACGTCGGCTGAGGCAGTAGATCTGCCTACATGGCCGGTCGGGCTCGTCTTCCGACGGACCAGCGCCAGCCTGGTTGGCGGGCGGCTCGGCGGGCCCTGGATCGGTCGGGCAGTACGACGGCGTCCAGGCGTGGCAACCTCAGTAGGGCGTCGGCGGCCTCGTCGTCGGGGTTGCTTCGGATGTAGCGCTGCGGGCTCGCGCCGACGACGCGGATCCGGGGGCCGCGGCTCCCGTCGGGGTTGGCGACGTACGCGATGCCGGCGCGGTGGTCGAGCCAGCGGATGATGTCGTCGATCGAGCTGTCTTCTAACCCACCGTGAGGGTCTGCCCACTGAACGCGAGCGATGTCGCGCAGGTCATTGCGCTCCTGCGACATAGCGACCGCAGTAACCGTCACTGCTGGGTAGCTTGCAAGGCTCATCGACCTACACGCGCCTCCTGGTATACCAACCCTCGCATGGTGACACCCGCCCCCGCCCGCCCGGAAGAGGCAGCCCACCTGGTGGACTGCCTCCGCCTGTCAGCTGTTGATCTGGAACTTCGTCGACGTCACCAGCTCGGCCAGTTGGCGGGTGCTGAAGATCGGTTGCGTCAAGGCTGCATGCTCCGAGTGGTCGCTCTTCTTCACCTGGGCGAGGTAGACGATCGAGCCGTTGGCGTGGCGGTACGCGGCCCACTGGTCGTAGCTGGCGTCACCCTTGGTGGTGACCACGCCGACCTTCTTGCCGGCGACGTCCACGACGGCGCAGGTGCCCCTTCCACCCCAGAAGCTCTGCGCCAGCTTGCACGGGGTTGTTGCCGGCTTCCCGTCAGGCGTGAACGACTCCACCAGCAGCTGGCCTACCCGGTCGCCCTTCTGCACCGGGATGTTGACTCGGTACTGCCAATAGTCCTGCTCTCCGTCGTTCGACGCGTACTGGCTCTGCGGCGACCTCATCGCGCGACCGTCCGGGTACTTCAAGTCCGGCGTACTGAACCCGGCCGGCACCGACGAGCTCAGGTCGTCCATCAACGTCACGGCTCGTTCGGCGCGTGGACCCGCCGTCGCCGTACGGTCCGCCTGGCCCTCCGGCCACGGATCACCGGACTTCCGCGTCGTCGGGACAGCGGTCGTCGTGCCGCCGCCGGCCACCATCGGCTCCGTCGATCCGCCACCGGGGAGGTTCGCAATCAGGGTGGGACCGGCTACGACACCAGCGACCAGCGGTACGGCGGCCAACCCGGCCCACGTTGCCCGGCGCCGCTTGCGCACCCGGCGGGCCCGGTCGAGTGCGCTCGCAGGATCCATCGACGGCGGCGGGCTGCTGCGCACCAACACGTCGTGCATTGCCTCGTTGAGATCCTTCTCGTTCATCGAACTCTCTCTTCTTCTAACAGACCGCGCAGAGTCGTCAGCCCCCGCGCAGCCTGGCTCTTGACATTTCCTGGCGAGCAATCGAGCAGCGCGGCCGTCTGTTCGACGGACTGGTCCTCCCAGTAGCGCAGGACCAGAACCGCGCGTTGCCTCGGCGGCACCTTCGCGAGCGCCTCCATCAGCACGAGCCGTTCGTCGGCAAGACCCGACGACGGCGCAGCCCGATCGGTCTCCGGAGGACCGACCGACTCGTACCGGAACCACCCGCGGCGGCGCTCGGACAGGAACGTCCGTACGAGCGTCTGCCGGGTATAGCTGTCCATTGCCTCGTGCCGCTGGATCCGGCGCCAGGCCAGATAGATCTTCGTGAACGTCTGCTGGACCAGGTCTTCCGCACGATGCCAGTCGCCGCACAGCAGGTACGCCGTACCGCGCATGGAGTCGGAGCGTGCCACGAAGTACGCCTGGAACGCCGCGTCCTGATCACTCATGTTGCCTCCCCGTCCTTGGTACCGAGTTAGACACACCAACGGGGTCGAAGTTGGTTGCATCCACCCGCAGATCAATTCCGCGACGTTCGTCCGGATGACCCAAGCAGCGGGCCGGAATTCGTGACGCGAGCCGTGCCGGTGGGTGGGTGGTTGCGGTCAGGATGGCGGGGTTCGCTACCCAGCGTGAGAGGCAGAGCAGAGACGTGATGACGGCTGACAGCAAGGCCCCCGACGTCGGGGACTCGGTTCCGGACGGCTGGGTTCAGGACGCGGCGGCTCTCGCGTACGACGCGGCCGCGCGGGCCGGGGTGCGGATCGAGCCGGCCACCACGTACGCGGATTGCGCGGCGGCGAGCCGGCTCTTCGACGAGGTCTGGCATGACAGCGAGACCAGCGTGCTGACGCCGGGTGCACTCACCGCGCTGGCCCATAGTGGCAACTACGTCGCGTTGGTCCGGGTCGGCGATCGGGTGGTCGGCGCGGCGGCCGGCTTCTTCTCACCGCCGCGGGCACAGACCTTGCACAGTCACATCGCCGGGATGCTGCCCGAGTTGCGCGGCCGGGGCGCCGGCATCGCGCTGAAGCTTCATCAGCGGCACTGGGCGCTGGAGGTGGGCGCCACCAACATCACCTGGACTTTCGACCCGCTGGTGGCCCGCAACGCCTATCTGAATGTGCATCGACTGGGCGCAGCCATCGACTGCTACTTCGAGAACTTCTACGGCGACATGGGCGACGCACTGAACGGGCACGACGACTCGGACCGAGCCTTGGCGAACTGGAACCTGCTGCACCCCTACCCGCCCCGTCCGACGGTGCTCACCCAGGAACCGGTGGATGTACTCCGCAACGACGGCGACCAACCGCACGTCCAGCTGCCAGCTACCGGCGACGGCCCGCTGACGCTGCAGATCCCGACAGACATCGAAGGCCTTCGACGGACGAACCCCACTGCAGCCAGCGCCTGGCGAGCTGGTCTGCGGGAGGCACTGACGTGGGCGCTCGCCGACGGCTGGCGAGTCGTCGACGTCCGCAGGGACGGGTGCTACTTGCTCGAGCGTCCCGCGGAGTCCGGCGGCCAGAGGCGCAGCTGAAGCTGCAGGGCAAACCTGGCCGCCGGATCTTCGAGCGAGAACTCCCCGATCTCCGACAACCGCTTAAGCCGGTACCGGAAGGTGTTCTGGTGCACGTGTGTCGCCGCCGCGGCAGCCATCACGTCGCCGTGCGCGTCAAGCCAGGCCCGGAGCGAATCCACCAGGAACGTCGAGTCCCGATTGTCGTCATAGGCAAGTAACCGCGCATACGCGCCGAACGGCCCCCGCTTCGAGGCCAGCGCCAGATCACGAAGCTCCAGCAGCATCGCCTCGGCTTCGATGTCCGAGGCCCGGGCAACCCGCTCAGCACCCGCGGACCGACGGGCCAATACGCGCAGCGCACGGTCCGCATCCGCGCGCGAAAGCTCCAGCTCAGCCGAGTGCTCCACGACGCGGCCGATTCCCACGATGGCGTCGTTCGCCGTGCGCTCGACGAAGTTCCGGCACAGGAATTCGAGGCTGACCGCAGTGTCCGGCCGCCGCGCCGGTACGAGCGCGTAGACCGTGTCGTCGAGCAGCGCGACCGCCGCGTCCGCCCAACTGCCGGCCAGATGGACCTGGAACGACACTGCCACCCGCTGGGACTTAGTGACGTGTACGGCGGCCGCCGCACCCCCGGCCGGATCGCCCAGCGTCAACGCGACGACGATCAGCGGCCGATCCGCCAGCCGCAGCCGATCCAACGCCGACCGCGCCTCGGGACCACCAGTGAGTGCGGTGGCCAGCAGGTCGGTGCGCAACCGGCGAGCGCCGTCCGCACCGGCCCTCAGTTGCAGCATGTGCAGCGCAACCAGTCGCGACGCGTCGAGCAGCAGATCGTCCTTCTCGGTACTGAGCGGCTTGTCGGCCACCGCCCAGATCGAGCCGAGGATCTCGTCACCGGCCCGGACGGCGACCGCGACTCGGCCCCGCGTACTCCGGCCGTCGGACAGCGCCAACGGCGGCAGGAAGACCGGTCGCAGCGACTCGCGGATCGCCCGCATGGCGCCGCGCTCCTCGTCGAACCCCGCATAGACCTCCGGGGTACGGCGGCCCAGGATCACCTCGACGCGGATCGCGTCGGTCTCCCCGTGGTGATCGGAGTACGCGAGCACCACCGAGTTGCGGTCCTCGATCGTGATCGACGCGTCGATGAGATCGCTGATCGCGCCGGCCATCCCGAACAGGTCGCCGGCCTCTTGCCCGTCCAGCCCGCGGCCGGCCGGGTGCAGCGCCGATTGCATGGCGGTGGTCAGTACGCCGATCACCTGTTGCCACGCCACCCCGGCCGGCAGGCCGAGAACGACCGTCCCCTCGTCGGGCAGCACCGGCCCGCGGTCGCGCGGCTGCCGGATCACGACGGCCGCGGCGTCGTACCGGTTGCCCAGCGCAACCAACTCGAGGATCTCGTCCGGATCGGTCACCCCGACGCCGAGCAGGATCGCTCCGGGCGGCATCGCGGGCGGGTCACCCGGGTCGTGGACGACGACTCCACCCACCGGCGTCAGGTACTGCGGTGTGCCGGCCAGGGTGGAGAGCAGCATCGGTCCCAGATGCTGCAGGACCATGCCCAGCGTCGGTCTCGGGTTGGCGTCCATGGTCGATGGTAGGCCGGGTCAGCCGAGGCCCGCGCCGAGGATCGGGCGGCCGGGCCGGGCATCCAGCACGAGTTCGCCGTCACGGACCACGGGAACCCCGTCGACGAAGACATGCACCATCCCGCGCGACGGCTCCAATTGCTCGTACGTCGCAACGTCGCCGAACCGCGCCGGGTCGAACACCACCACGTCGGCATCGCAGCCCGTCTGCAGCCGTCCCTTCCGGCGGGCCTGCGGCGTACTGGCGGCCAGGACCTGAGCCGGGATCAGCGTGCATCGCCGGACCGCATCCGGCAGCGTGACCACACCCAGATCGCGCACCAACCAGCGGAACACCTTCGCAAAGCAGCCCGCACTCCGCGGATGCGTCACCGCACCAGGTGGCGACGGCCAGAGGTCAGCGGTCACCGGACTCGCATCGAGGTACGGCGTGAACGCGTCGGAAGCAATCGCTGTGTCCGGCAGCAGCAGCGTTCCGAGCAGCGCAGCCAGATCATCCGGATCGGACTCGTCGAGGAACGCCACGATCACATCGGTATCCGGCCGGGTGGCGCGCAGTTCGTCGTACTCGGCCGGATCCCGGACCGGGCGGCCCGCTGCGAGCAGATGGACGGCCGTGTGGTCGATGCCGAGCCGCGGCAGGTTCTCCGGGCTGAGGAAGGCAGCACCGATCTCGGTCGCACCGGAGCCGTACGGATAGGCCTCGCCAGTCACCGGCAGCCCCTGCCCGGCCGCCGTCGTCAAGGCACTGGCCACCTGTGGAGCCTGCCGCCCTGAGGTGCTGTTCAGATGGCAGAGGTGCATCGGCGCCCCGGTCGCCGCCGAGGCCGCGATCACCTCGAGGACGCCCTCGAGCGACGACCCCGGCTCGGCGCCGGACAGGAAGCGGGCATGCGTGAACGTGCCGACGCCGAACTCGGTCGCGAGCTGCGCAACCTCCAGATACTCGGCCCGCGTGACACCGGGCGCATACCCGAGCAGTACGCCGATCCCGACCGCGCCCGCGGCAAGCTCCTCCGCGAGCATGTCCAGTACGTCGGCCACCTGGCGACTCGACCACGGCTGATCCCAGCCGGGAGCCGCGGGCAGGATGACGTCCGGACCGATCTTCGCTCCCCCGGCGATCGTGGCCCGCACATGCGCCCAGCCCGCCGAGAAGCCGAAGTTGATCGGCCGGCCCTGGTCCTCGGCGGCCCGGATCGCGGGTCCGACCGGCCAGCGACCGGCCTCCAGGTCGAGCGCGCTGGTGACGCCGTCCAAGGCCTGCAGGCGAGCGCCGATCAACGACTGCGCGTGGCTGTGCAGATCGATGAAGCCAGGCGCGACCACCAGCCCGGTCGCATCGATGACCTTCTCGGCCGCGACGAACTCAGTCGTCACGTGCGTGATCTCGCCGCCGGTGAACGCCACCGTCCGGATGTCGTCCAGTCCGGTCTCGGGGTCGATCACGCGGCCGCCGACCAGGGCGACATCCGCGCGGCCGGTCATCGCGGGCACCCGTCGGCGCCGTACCGGGTCCGCATCATCGCGGCGGCTTCGGTCAGCTGCACGCGGCCCGCGGACTCCAGCCCGGTGATCGTGCCGATCCGGTCGGCCGGCGTACGGTTCTGGCCCATCTTCAGCTTCACCTCGAGTCGCTCGATCTCCATCGTGAACGCCTGCAGCTCGCTCAGTAGCTCGGCCGTTCGTTGCCGCGCCCACGTGTCCGGCCGCCAGCGCTCCCCCTCATCGGTCCGCGCCTTCTCGTGCTGGGAGAGCAGTGTCATCAAGTGCCTTTCGACGTGTCGCGGGTCATCCATCGGCTCGGCGGTTCCGGCGGCTTCCACCGCACCGAAGTTGTACGTCGGCAGCCCGGCGTCGGCGTACCAGGCCGGGCTCACGTACGCCGTCGGCCCGGTGAACGCCACCCGCAAGGCGCAGCCCGCCCGGATCGCGGCTGCCATCGGATCCGCGGCCGAGACGTGCCCGACCAGTGTGCCGAACGGGCCCTCCTGCGCACGTAGCTCCAGTGGCACGAACGCCACCTGGACCTCCGGCTCGACCGCGATCAGGACGGCGAACGGCCAGCGGGTGATCAGCTCGTGTGCCTGCCGGGTGTCGGCGCTGAAATCAGGATTCACGTACACGAGGCGCACTCCTCCGCGCAGCCGGCACGACCAACGGCGTACCGGTCTCCGGGTCGTCGATGATCGAGCACCGCAAGTGGTAGACGCTCTCGATCAGCTCCGGGGTCACGATCTCTTTGGGCGCACCCTGAGCCACCACTTGTCCGGCGCGCATCGCGATCAGATGGGTCGCGTAGCGCGCAGCGAGGTTGAGCTCGTGCAGCACCACGACGACTGTCCGTTCGCCGCTCTCCTGCAACTCGGCGCACAGGTCCAGCACCTCGACCTGGTGGGCGATGTCGAGGTACGTCGTCGGCTCGTCCAGGAGAAGCAGCGGCGTTTCCTGGGCCAGTGCCATGGCCAGCCACACACGCTGCCTTTGCCCGCCGGACAGCTCGTCGACGAAGCGACTCGCCAGGTCGGCGGTGTTGGTCCGCTCGAGTGCAGCGGTGACCGCAACGTCGTCGTCGGTCGACCACTGCCGGAGGAATTTCTGATGCGGGAAGCGGCCGCGGGCCACGAGATCGGCCACCGTGATGCCGTCCGGGGCGATCGAGGTCTGCGGGAGCAGGCCGAGTCGGCGGGCGACCTCCTTCGACGGGTACCGGGAGATGTCCTGCCCGTCCAGAACGACGCTGCCGTGGTTCGGCGCGAGCAGCCGGGCGAGCGAACGCAACAGGGTCGACTTCCCGCAGGCGTTCGGGCCGACGATCATCGTCAGCGAGTGGTCGGGGATGTCGATCGACAGGTTCTCCGCGACCACGCGCTCGCCGTACTGGAGCTTGAGGTCGTGGGCGCGCAGGCGGTTGCCGGGTGGCGGCTGGGTCTGGAGGTCAGTCGTCATGGCTCACTCGTTCCGGGGTCAGAGACGGGAGGCACGGCTCTGCTGGTACAGCAGCCAGGCCAGGTAGGTGCCGCCGATACAGAGGGTCGGGATGCCGACCGGCATCTGGGTGTCCGGCCAGATCTGCTGGGCGGCGAGATCGCCGACGATCAGGATCAGCGCTCCCATCAGGGCCGCGGGCACGATCGACACCGAGCCGCCGGTCAGCCGGCGCATGATCTGCGGCGCGGCCAGGGCGACGAACGCGATCGGCCCGGCAGTCGCCACGGCCCCGGCGCACAGCACCGTGCCGATCACCAGCAACCGCCGCCGGGTCACCGCGACCCGGACGCCGAGTCCCTGCGCGAGGTCGTCGCCCATCTCCAGCAGTCGCATCTGGTTGCCGATAGCAAGGACTGGAACGATCATCACGGCAACGGTCAGGCCGATGATCTGTACCTGCTGCCAGTCCGCGCCGTTGAGGCTGCCGACCAGCCAGGTATAGGCGCCTTCGGCATCTTGTAAACGGGCCCGGAGCAACAAGTACGAGACCAGGCTGTCGAGGAGTGCGGTCGCTGCGACGCCGACCAGGATCAGGCGGAATCCCTGCACCCCGCCGCCGCGATAGGCGAGCCGGTAGACGACCGCCGCGGTGACGAAGCCGCCGACCAGCGCGCCGCCCATCCCGGCGAGCTCCTGGCCGCCGAGAACGAGGACGGTCGCCACCGCGCCGGCGGAGGCGCCCATCGTGAAACCCATGATCTCCGGGCTGCCCAACGGGTTCCGGGTCACCGACTGGAAGATCGCGCCGCTGGCTCCGAGCGCGAGACCGACCAGGGCCGCGGTGAGCAGTCGGGGCAGGCGCAGGTTGTAGATCACGAACTCCTGGGCTGCCGCGCCGCGGCCGCTCAGGGTCCCGAACACCTCCCCCGGCGTCATCGGATAGTCGCCGGTGCACAGCTGGACCAGCGCGAAGACGAGCATGGCCAGGACGACCAGACCACTCGCGAGTACGGCGCGTGGGCGCCACAGCACCGACCATTCGCCGTATGCGAGCCGCGCGATCGCCGGCCGGCGCTGAACCACCTGTGGCGCGGTCACAGCCCGGCCATCCGACGACGGCGGATCAGGTAGACGAACACCGGCGCGCCGACCACTGCGGTGACCAATGCCGTCGGCAACTCTCCGGGGCGGGCGATCAGTCGGCCGGCGAGGTCGGCGGCAACCATCAGGATGGGTCCGGCGAGCAGGCAGTACGGCAGGAGCCATCGATGGTCCGGTCCGGTGAACGTGCGCACCATGTGCGGTACGACGAGGCCGACAAACGAGATCGGTCCCGCAGCAGCGGTGGCCGCGCCGCACAACAACGTGGTCGCGACAACACCCAGGAGTCGTGTCCGGGCGACGTTCGCCCCGAGGCCCTTCGCCGCGTCCTCACCAAGGGCGAGGGCGTTGAGGGACGAGACCAGGAAGAGCCCCAGGACCACGCCGATCACGATGAACGGCGCCACCTGGATGACCACCGGAGCCGTCCGGCCGGACAGCGTTCCGACGCTCCAGGCCCGGAAGCCGTTGAACACCGTGGACGAGAGCAGCACGATCGCGGAGATCGCGCCGGTGAGTGCCGCCGTGATGGCTGCCCCAGCCAGCGCGAGCCGGGCCGGGCTGGCGCCGGCGGCTCCGGCCGAGCCGAGGGCGTAGACCGCGACGGTCGCGATGCTGGCGCCGATGAGCGCGAACCAGATGTAACCGGACAGTGCACCGATCCCGAAGTACGCCATCGCGATCACGACACCGAGCGAGGCACCGGCGTTCACTCCGAGGAGGCCGGGCTCGGCGAGCGGGTTGCGGCTGAGTGCCTGCATCAGCGCGCCGGCGACGGCCAATGCGGAGCCGACCAGTACGCCGAGGAGCGTGCGCGGCAGTCGGACGTCCCGCACGATCACGTCGGCGTCGGTGCCCCCGACGGTCAGTGCGCGCCAGACCTGGCCGAACGGGACGTGCTCGGCTCCGAGCGCGAGGCTCGCGGCCATCAGTACGACGAGAATCGCCGCTGCGACTGCGAGTCCGAGCACCAGGCGGCGCCGTACCGAATTCACTGTTGTCGGTGGCGACAACACCGCGGTGCTCATCGGACGCGTTCCAGTTCGCACCAGTGGGTGAGGCAGTTGCCCACCCGGTCGCCCGCCTCGCCGTGCTTGACGGCGCGCGCGGAGCCGACCAGCCGATCAGTCTGTACGTCGAGTGCCAGTTCGAGCCACGGGCTGGCGCGCAACGCGTCGGGGGTCGGCAGTTGCACCTCCGCCGCGAACATCACGTCGTACGACTCGTCCTCCTCAAGACGGGCCATCATGCGGACGCCACCTGCTACCTCGATCCAGGCGGCCTCGTCGGCAGAGACGCCCAGCCGCAGCGGCACCGGACCGGTCGGAGTCTCGGCGTACCCGGCCCACTCCCCGATCGCCCGCACCGCGGACGGCGGGGGCTCGTCTGCTGACCCGATGCGACTGACCAACCCGTCGAGGACGAGCTCACACGCCGTACGGGCGTGGATGCAGGACCCGGTGCGGTTGATGACTGCTGCAACGCTCACTCCGTGCTCGGGCAGTACGGCGATCGAGGTGCCCACCCCGCACATGTCGCCGAGGTGGGTCAGCACCTCGACGCCGTCGGGATAGCGGGCGTTCCAGCCGAGGCCGTAGACGTCAGGGCGTCCGTCGGCCGTCGGCGCGACACCTGGTGTCCGCACTGCGGCGGCCGATGCGGGTGTCAACGCAGTGGACGCGTTGGTGTGCAGTTGGCCAAAGCGGGCCAGGTCGGCGGCGGACATCCAGGCCATGCCTGCGGCGGAGTGGCTGGTGTGGATCGTCGGGTACGGCAGCAGCCGCTCCGCGGTGTAGGGCACTGCGGAGTTGGCTCCGCCCGCACCTGGGCCGAAGGCGCCGGAGGTGAGTCCGAACGGTTCGAACAGGTACTGCTTCAGCAGCTCGTCCAGTGGCCGGCCGGTTGCTGCGAGCAGCCACGGTTCGAGTACGCCGTACCCGAGGTTCGCGTACTCGAAGCGGGTGCCCGGTGGACGGATCTGGACGCCGTACTGGCGCATGGCGTACTCGATCCCGCGGGTCGGCTCGCCGTACGCGAAGTCCCAGTAGCGGCCGAAACCGGCGGTGTGGCTCAGCGCCTGCCGCACAGTCGCGCGCTTCTCATCGAGCCAGGGCAGCCGCTCGGCGAGCGGTTCGTCGAGGTTGACGAGGCCTTGCTGGGCAAGCAGGACACACAGCGTCGCGACGATCGGTTTGGTGACCGAGGCCAGCAGGTACGGCGTTTCGCCGGTCGCCGGTCGGCCTTCCAGATCGGCCAGCCCGAAGCCGCGCGCCTGCACGTGGCCGCCGTATGCGACAGCGACCGAGATGGACGGCAGCCGGTGCTCACCGACCAGCGCTGCGATCTGGTCGGCAACCTCATCGAGGGTGGGATCGCTCATGAGGAGAAGTTCGCCACCTTGGTGTCCGCGGTGCCGTCGATGGCCAGCTTGATCTGCGGTACGACGTGCTCGATCGCATATGGCAGGCTCAGCACGGTCCCCCAGTCCATCGCCCAGAACGCCGAGTCGCCCTTCATCCCGGTGGACCAGAGCGACCGGCCTTCCTTCGTCGACTTCAGCCCGGCGACGACCGGGTTCTTCTTCAGCGCTTCGACCTGCCCACCGTCCGTTGTCCAAAGCACCAGGTCGGCCTTGCCGACCAGCGAGAGCTTCTCGGACGAGATGTCCGCGCTGTAGGCCTTGCCGAGCAGCGCGTCCAGCTCGGGCAGGGTCTTGAAGCCGAGATCGGTGAAGAACTTCGAGCGCGGCGTGGCCGGGCCGATCACCTTGTAGGTCTCACCCCAACGCTCGGCGAGCGCGATCGTCAGGCCGGCGAAGGCCTTGTTCTCCGCACCGGCCGCCGACACCCGCTGCTGCGCCTCGGCCACCAGTTCGTTGCCCTTGTCAACCTTGTTGAGCGCCTGGGCGAGCATCTTGGTCTGCTGGTCCATCGGGGTGTTCCAGTCGGTGAACCCCTTCGGCTGGGCCAGGACCGGACAGATCGCGCTGAGCTTGTCGTACTCCTTCTTGGTCATCCCGCCCATCACGCCGGTGATCAGATCCGGTTTCAGGGCGAGGATCTGCTCCACGGAGTACTCCTCGAAATCGAGGAACGCCGGCGGCTTCGGGAACGCGTCCCGGTTCCACGGGTGCAGCGGCGAGTACCAGTCCCCGCTGAACACGCCGACCGCGATCGGCGGGACCCCGAGGGCCACCAGTACGTCGATATCGGTCTGGCCGAGGGCGACGATCCGCTTTGGGTCCGGCGGGACCGTCGTCGTACCGTAGGCGTGCTCGATCGTGTTGCTGGTGGGCCCGCTCGACGACGTACCGGCTGGTTTGAGGCCGTCGTTCGTACAGCCCGGGAGGACAGTCGCCGCCCCCAAGGCGCCGAGCCCGGTGAGCAGGTGACGGCGTCCGATGCTGCTCTGCATTCCGACCACTCCTTAGTTCTGTCCCCGCGCTCAGGTGTCGCACATGCTAGGTAGCGGCGTGCCGCCGTTTCGTCGGCGAAGCCAACGAACTCTCGGGCCCCGATCCGTCCGTTCAGACGTGTCCGGGCGCTGTCTCCCACAGCAAGGCGCACACCCCGAGCAGCTGATCCGGTGACGCCGCGTCGAATTCCAGTCGCAACCGGTCGATCTGGCGCATACCAGGGATCAGGGCCCCGATCTCCGCGTGCGCGGGCATCTTGAGGTCCACGGTGAGCGTGAGTGCCTCCGGCAACTGAGGCACCGGCAGCTGATCAGCCCGCCGTACGGCGGCCGCGGCCCCGGCCCGCACGAGCGCTTGGGCCTTGGTGGGATGGACCGAAGCGGCCGCGAACTGGCCGACCGCCCGCTTCACCTGGACCGCCTCCACGCCGCGGTGCTTCTCGCGGGTCAGGCGGCAGATCTCGTCGTCGCCGGTGACCAGGCCGACCGGAACGCCCAGCGCAGCGGCCTGCAGTACGCCGAGATCGGTCTCCGAGGCGATCTCGCCGTTCACGAGGAAGCGGGTGAACGCCAGCGAGGAGAGCGTGTGGGAGAACACGCCCGGCGACCCGGCCGGGGCGTGGTAGCCGACGAACAGTGCAATGTCGTGTTCCGACGTCAGGCCTTGGATCATGCATTGAGCTTTGGGCCAGCCCTGCAGTACCTCGGCCCGCTCGTCGAGCAGGTCAGGCAGCAGGTTGTCCATCGTGCCGTGCGCGTCGTTGACCAGCACCTCGGTGGCTCCGGCATCGAAGGCACCGGCGATGGCCGCGTTGGTCTCCGCCGTGATCAGGCGTTGCGCCATCGGGTAGTTGTGGCCGCCGCGGTAGGCCTGGTCCGGGGTCGCGATCCCCGCGATACCTTCCATGTCGACGGAGATGAAGACTCGCATCCGTTGGCGCTCCTGTTCTCGTTGGTCACCAGTTGCCGTGCACCAGTTCGCCCGCGACCACCGTGGCCTCGACCGGCAGGGTGGCGAGTCGCTCGACGTCGAGCGTGTGCGGGTCCGCCGCCAGTACGACGAGATCGGCGGGCTGACCGGGTTCGATGCGCGCATGGCGGGTCGACGCGGCCAGCGCCTGGCTGACCGAGATCCGCTGCTCGGCATGCCAGGCTTCCTGCCCGGGGTCGGTTCTCGTCACGGCGGACGCGATCGAAACCCACGGGTCCAGCGGCGCCACCGGCGCATCCGACCCGAGCAGGAGGCGGGCACCGGCTGCCAGCAACGAAGCCAGCGGGAACGCTCGCTCGGTCCGCCCGGCCCAGTGCTTGTCGGCCACCTCGCGGTCGTCGATCGCGTGCCGTGGCTGGACGCTCGCCGCGACTCCCAGTTGCGCGAACCGGCCGAGGTCATCCGTGCTCAGCAGTTGCGCATGCTCGATCGTCCCGCGGGCGCCAGTGCGCTCGAACGTGTCGAGGGCAAGTGTGTTCGCCCGATCCCCGATCGCGTGTACGGCGGACGCGATGCCGGCCACGTGCGCCCGTCGTACAAGCTCGTCCAGGTCGTCGGCCTGCACCGCCTGGACGCCGTACGCCGCCTCGCCTTTGAGACCCGGGAATGCCTCGTGACACCAGGCCGTCCGGGTGTTCAGCGAACCGTCGACGACGATCTTGAACGAGCCCATCTCGACCAGGCCGCGGGTGTCGGGGAGCACGTCCCCGGTGGCCAGCCCGCGGTGGATCGCGTCGTCGAGGTGATCGGTGTACACGCCGCAGGCGACGCGCATCGACACCCCGGCACGGGTTCGGCGCTGCCAGCTGTCGAGATTCGGTCGCCGCTCGAACTCGACGATCCCGACGGTCCCGCGCGCGTGTGCCCGCCGTACCGACTCAGCCACCAGTACGTCGAGCTCGGCCACCGGCAGATCGTTGACCCGGGCCACGAGTTCGTAGCAGTCCTGCTCCAGAACCAGCCCGTCCGAGCGCAAACCGGGAACCCATCGACGCAGCGCCTCGGTGTTGAGCCAGGCGCAATGAATGTCATGGCTGATCAGCACAACCGGCACCCCGGCGCTGTGCTTGTCCAGCAGCTCCGCGGTCGGCCGGTCGAGCCACGTCCCGTCCTGAAACCCAGTCCCCACCAGGGTCGTCCCCGTCGACCGCCCAGCCAGCCGCTCCCCCACCAGCGCCGCACACTCAGCCGCCGACGAAGCCGATGAAACATCCAGCCGACTCTCACTCAGCGCCAGCATGTCGAAATGCACATGGTGATCCCACAGCCCCGGTATCACCACCCGCCCGTCCAGATCGACTATCTCCCCCTTGGCCGGCACACCCCCGCTCGGATACACCGCCGCGATCCGGCCATCCCGCAGTACAACGTCCATCAGCCGGCCGCTGCCCGACGACGTACTGACCAAGCGGACCCGGGTGAGCGTTGTGGAG
>NZ_SMKA01000213.1 GCF_004348455.1 Kribbella albertanoniae | reverse complement strand
GCCGGAGCGGGGGGCGGTGGTGACGGGGTGGTACTCGAGTGGGTCCGTGCAGCAGTGGCAGCCGTTGCCTTCGGCTTTTGTGGGGAACGATGGCGGTACGACGCCGGATGCGACTGTGGTGGTTGACCCGAGCTCGTTGCGGCAGAAGTACAGCGGGGTTGGGTTCTCGCTTGACGAGACCAGTGTTTCGAACCTGTGGAAGCTCACGCCGGCCGAGCGGGAGCGGGCGATCCGGCTGCTTGTCGACCCGAAGAACGGGGCTGGGTTCGAGCGGTTCCGGTTGACGATCGGTAGCCCGGACCTGATCGAGCACCTGCCGTTCTGGTCGTACGACGAACTCCCGGCCGGTGTCACCGAGGACTTCGGGCTCAAGTATTTCTCGATCAAGCGCGACCTCGACACGCACATCGTCGACACGGTCAAGCTGATCCAGCGGTACAACCCGAAGGCGACGTTCTTCGCGTCGGCGTGGAGTGCGCCGGCCTGGATGAAGACCAACAACCGGTTCACCGGCGAGGTCGCACTCAAGCCCGGCAGCACGTCGTACTACCAGGTGGGCAAGCTGCGCGACGACTGCATCGACGTCTTCGCGCAGTACTACGTCAAGTTCATCCAGGCTTATGCGAAGCACGGCATCAAGGTCGACGCGCTCACGCTGCTCAACGAGCCCGGCATCGACGTCGTCTACCCCGCGATGGACATCAGCGTCGAGCAGCAGCAGAAGCTCGCGGTGGCGATCAAGCGGGAGGTACGGCGGGCCGGCCTGCGGACCGAGCTCTACGTGCACGACTTCAACTTCTGGGACTGGCGCGACCCGAACAGCACCGAGACCAAGAACTACCACCGGATCTTCAACGACCCGGCCACGAGGAAGGCGAGTGACGCGATCGCGTTCCACCCCTACTGGGGTGACCCGACCGTCATGCGGGACGCGTACGAGCAGACCGGCAAACCGGTGCACATGACCGAGACCAACAACCTGTCGCCGGACACCATCCTCAGCTACTTCCGGCTGGACGCTTCGTCGTACGTGATGTGGGCGCAGGCCACCGATCAGGACGGCGGCACGCTGCACTGGACGCCGTCGAAGGACAACAACCTCGACTGGGCCGAGGTCGGCCGCACGACCAAGTGGCCGAACCGGCTGGTCAAGGTCGACACCACCGCACGCACCTTCACGGTCCGGGACGAGCTCTATGCGATGGGCCAGTTCGCCAAGTACGTCGGCCCGGAGCACACCCGCGTCGAGTCGAGTACGACGACGAACGGGATCAGCAATGTGGTCTTCAAGGACCGCGGTGACAACTTCGTCGCGATCATCAGCAACTCGAACACCACGTCGAGCCAGGTCCGCGTGTCACTGGCCGGAAAGACCTTCACCGTAACGGTTCCCGCGAAGTCGTTCGCCACGTACCGCTGGTACGGCGAGCTCCCGTCACCGCACGGCAACCGCGCGCCCGTGCTGAACGACGTACCGGATGTGGTCGCCGACCAGTACGGCGCCACCCAGGTCCAGCTCGCGGCGACGGACCGGGATCGGGACCAGCTCGCGTACTACGCGACCGAGCTTCCGGCCGGCGTCACCCTGGATGCGCAGACCGGTCTGCTCACCCTCCGCCCGACCGTCGCCGGCGCCCAGACCGTCAAGGTCCGCGTCACCGATGGCGCCGCCAACGACGAGGTGACGATCAACGTCACCGTAAGACCACACGGTACGCCGGTCGGCCAGAACATCGAGGCGGAGTCGTACGTCGCGCAGAGTGGCTGGACGGATGGCGGTCCGAACTTCGTCGAGTCGAACCCGTCGGCCAGTGGCGGTAAGAACATCGGCTGGACCGACACCGGCAAGTGGTTGCAGTACCGCGTCGACCTGACCAAGGCCGCCACCTACAACCTCGAACTGCGGGTGGCCAACGGCACCGGCGCGGTCGCACCCGACGCGATCTCGATCCGGGACGCGTCTGGCGCCGTACTGACGAAGGTCTCCGTACCGGACACCGGCGGCTGGGCGACGTTCCAGTCGATCAGCACCCAGGTGACGCTGCCGGCCGGCGACCAGATCATCACCGTCTTCTGCGAGAGCGGTGGCTTCAACCTCGACTACTTGAAGCTCACCGATTGAACGGAGATGGGGAGGGGCCGGCGGGGCTCCTCCCCATCTCACCTATCTAGTTCCAGGGGTCGAAGGGGATCCCGCCCGGCTTGGACGCGTTCAGCAGGTTGCGGAAGCGGTCGTCCTTGTCGGTGATCTTGATGGTGGCCGAACCGAAGTTGGCGTTCATCAAGGTGTCTCGCAAACCACTGCTCGGCCAACCGTCCCAGCCGACGAGCGGCGGGTAACGCCAGTTGTGGTAGTGGTTCTCCGGCGGTTCGTCGTTGGTGTTGGCGAGCCGGTAGAAGTGCGTGCTGGCTCCGTCTTTGTGGTAGACGACCTTCGGGTGGGTACCCTCGAAACGGACCTGCGAGCGCGGGTAGGTCACCTGGGTCGCGTGCTGGGTCGTGGTCACGAACTCGACCTGGTTGGAGGACTGGTTGATCCACGAGATGACGTGCTCGAAGTCGTGCCGGTGACCGCCGAGGCCGCTGCCGGCCACGGCCTGGTCCTTCTCGAAGTAGCCGGCGTAGACGACCGCACACCAGCCGTTGTTGCATTTCGAGCGTGAGTAGGTCTGGGAGTTGTCGAGGTCGGACTGGTCGCGGCAACTGCCGTTGACCGCGCCGGTCGTGTTGAGGCCCGGGTTCAAGGTGCCGTTGGCGCCGATCGCCGGTACTTGATAGCAACCGTCACCGTCGTAGTCGAAGGCGGGTGAGAAGGACTGCTCGTAACCGTTGGCGTTCTGCGGGAGACTCGGCGGCGGCGCTGCGTAGGCGGCGACCGTGGTGGCCACCAGCAGTGTCGCCGTACCGATCGCCACACCGATGAATCGTCGGCGGGCGCGGGCATGATCTGTCATGGTCGCTCCTTGGGGCGGAAGGGACAACGTTCCCGACGATGACAGATCAGCCGCTTGTTCGTACATACTTCATCGTCGAAAGAATGACGAAACATCAGGCATACGGGTCGAACGGGATCCCACTCGGTTTGGACACGTTGAGCAGGTAACGGAACCGGTCGCCGTTGTCGGTGACCTTGATCGTGGCCGAACCGAAGTCGGCGTTCATCAAGGTGTCCCGCAGACCCGTGTTCGGCCAGCCGTCCCAGCCGACGATCGGCGGGTAACGCCAACTGTGGTAGTGGTTCTCCGGCGGTTCGTCACCCGAATTGGCGAGCCGGAAGAAGTGCGTGCTCGCGCCGTCCTTGTGGTAGACGACCTTCGGGTGGCTACCGTCGAAGCGGACCTGCGAGCGCGGATAGGTGACCTGAGTCGCGTGCTGGGTCGTGGTCACGTACTCGACCTGGTTCGACGACTGGTTGACCCACGAGATCACGTGCTCGAAGTCGTGCCGGTGACCGCCGAGGCCGCTGCCGTCGACCGCCTGGTCCTTCTCGAAGTAGCTCGCGTACATCACTGCACACCAGCCGTTGTTGCACTTCGAGCGGGCGTAGGTCTGCGAGTTGTCGAGATCGGACTGGTCATGGCAGTTGCCGTTCACGGCACCGGTCGTGTTCAGACCGGGATTGAGGGTCCCGGTCGGGCTGATCGCGGCGACCGGATAACAACCGTCGCCGTCGTAGTCGTAGGCGGGCGAGAAGGACTGCTCGTAGCCGTTCGCGTTCTGTGGCAGCGGCGGAAGCTGATCGGCGTACGCCGTGGTCGCGGTGCTCACCAGAAGCGTCGCGGTCACGAGCAGTACGCCGAGGATCCGGCGCGGACTGCGGGAGTCGGGGGGAAGCGGATCTGTCATGGTCGCTCCTTCAGGCGGATGACAACGCCTGCGAACCGTGACAGATCAACCCCCGGTTCGTAAATACTTCACGCCATTAAGAATTACCTGGCGACGCGGTCGATGCGGTGGCCGTGGCGGTCGAAGAGGTAGACGCGGGTCATGTCGACGGCGAAGCTGACCTGGTCGCCCGGGACGTGCGGCGTACTGGAGTGCAGCTCGACGACGAGGTCGGCGCGGCGGTGTGTGGGGGCTGAGGTTTCGGGGAGCGCGGCGCGGGTTTGGTCGCGGCGGTGCAGGATGCCGGAGCGCTTGGTCGCGCGGGCCGCCCGGCGCCAGAACGAACGACGCGAGTGCGTGGAGATCCGCTCAGGTTTAAGGCGGCCGACGAGATCCGGATTGACCATTTCGATCCCGGTTTCGACGTACGCGATCCACTGGTGACCGTGGTACTCCAGCGTGCGCAGCCGCCCGGACACGCGGTTAGGCTGGGCTTCGCCGTCGAGGGTGAGCGCGTCGCTGCGGACCCCGATCACGATCTCCTCACCACCCCGTCGAAGCAGGAGCGTCGTACGGCGATCGTCCGGGTCGAGGTGGAGCGCCTGGCCGCCGCCCAACACCAGGCTGACGCGGCCGCCCTCCGCTCGCACTGAGCTGGACAGCAGGTTGATCCGTGGGGTCCCGAGGAACCCGGCGACGAAGGCGGTGGCCGGGTCGTCGAACACCTCCGCCGGCGTACCGACGTCTTCCAGGCGGCCGTCGCGCATGACGGCGATCCGGTCGGCCAGCGTGAGCGCCTCGACCTGATCGTGGGTGACGTAGACGGTCGTGATGCCCAGGTCGCGCGTCATCGCGCCGATCTCCTGGCGGAGTTCGGTCCGCATCGCGGCGTCCAGATTCGACAGCGGTTCGTCCATCAGGAACGCCGAGGGCTGCCGGACGATCGCCCGCCCGATCGCGACCCGCTGCCGCTGCCCACCCGACAGCGTCTGCGGCAGGCGATCCAGCGTCTGCTGGATGCCGAGGACGCCGGCCAGCTGATGGGCTTTCTCGTTGGCTTCCTCGGGCTTCTCCCCGGCCATCTGCAGCGGGAAGGTGATGTTCCCGCGGACCGTCCGGTTCGGATACAGGGCGCCACTCTGGAAGACCATCGCGACGCCGCGGTCCCGCGCCCCGATGTAGTTGGCGAACACCTCGTTGAAGTACAGCTCCCCGGCGGTGATCTCCTCCAGGCCGGCCATCATCCGGAGCACGGTCGACTTCCCGCAGCCCGACGGCCCGAGCAGGACCATGAACTCACCGTCCGCCACGCTCAGGGAGAACTTGTTCACGGCGAAGTGTTCTCCGTCGTACGACTTCGAGATCGAGTCGAGGCGGATCGAACTCATCGACGTACTCCCAGGAGGGGCGGCAGCTTAACGGGGGCCTAACGTATAGCCGAGCCTCCACCCTCTGTCCAGGGCTGAGCAAGCCATTCACAGAGACCACTCCGCTACGCAACGGAGTCGGAACAATCCGTGCCGATCAGCTCCGGCGATAGAGCCGGAAAGCGCTCCGGAACGAGTCCAGGACATACGTCGGCAGGCGCAGGCCCTGGCGCTGCGCCCAAAGCAGCTCGAGCTCGACCTGGCCGACCTGCTGCGCGTACTTCTGGATCCCGATATCGCCCTCGACGGTGATCCCCAGATCCTCCATCACGCCACCGAACTCGGTCCGCTGGCGCTTGTTGTAGGCACCGACGACCTCGAAGGACTGCTTGCGCAGCAGCCGGGTCAGCCACTTCTGCCAGGGAGCCATCTCGTCCCACAGGCCGCGGGCGGCGATCTTGTAGTAGGCGAAGTGCCCGGGCTCCTGGCGGCGGATCGGCGCGATGATCGTCGACGCGACCGCCCGCTCGTCGAGGTCCAGCAGACCCTTGTAGAGCAGGTTGTAGGCCAGGATCGCGGACTTCTCGGTGGCGACACCGGTCAGGTAGTAGAGCATCCGGCTGATGTCCTGGATCACCGGCAGGTGCGCGAGGGCGCCCAGGAAGCGCAGCTGGAACGAGATCTTGTCCACGTTCGGCGCCGAGACCGGCAGGCCGGCCAGGGTCTGCAACCGGTCCAGCAGCAGGCCGTGGTGGATCTCCTGCGGCGACCACACGTCGGCGTAGAAGAGCTTGTCGACCGGCGGCGGATCCGGGAGCAGCAGATTCAGCTCCAGGACGTTGCGCTCGACCTCGAGCTCGACCCGGGTCATGTAGGCCACCACACCACCGAACCTGCTGGCCAACAGGTCTGGTCGTTTCATGGTGAAATCCGCACTGTCCAACGGGATCGGCGGATGTTCCTCGCCGAGCCGCTCGACGTGCTCGAACAGCCGTGCCTCGACGGACTCGTCGCGACGCGGGCGACGGTACCGCACGCGTGACGTCTCTGCGGCAGTCATCGGAGCTCAACCTCTTGCCAGCCGCAACTTTCCTTGTCCCGGCCTACCACCACGACGGATCCCCACCCCTTCGGGCCACAGCTATTGGTCGGTCAACGACTTGTCCGTCCAGGCTAACCGCGCCCGGCCCGGGATCGGCCACCCTCACGGAGAAACCTCGTGTGGCCTTGACCTCACGAGACTGCGCCGGACCCGCAAAAGCAACCACCTTCAGAGTACCGGCTCCCCCGGACAGAAACCTGTGCTCAGCAACATCCACGAGTCGATCCACACTCTGCGTTCGGCGCCGAAGCAAACCCGGATGGCTGAGCATGCGCTATCTGGACAGTGCGGATCGGATTCCGGCAGCGCTGGAAAGGGGTTTATTGCGATTGCCCTTTTGGGCTTGCGCTGCTTCGACTCGCTATCGCATCCTGACGGGGCTCACGGGGGCGTGAGGATTTAGTGGGCTGGGGGGCTTTCTTCTATGCGTTTTTCCGCCGATGCGCTGCGGCGGGTGCTGGCTGTGATCTGTGTGTCACTGCTGGTGCCGTTGGTGGCGACAGAGTCGACGCGTGCTGTGGCCGCGCCGGGTGGTTTCAGCGAGCAGACCGTATTCACCGGGTTGAGCAATCCGACGAACGCGGCCTTCTCGCCCGACGGCCGGGTATTCGTGGCCGAGAAGAGCGGGCTGATCAAGGTCTTCGACTCGCTCGACGATCCGACGCCGAGTGTCTTCGCCGATCTCCGGACCAAGGTGCACAACTTCTGGGACCGCGGTCTGCTCGGTCTCGCCCTGCATCCCGACTTCCCGGCCGATCCGCGGATCTATGTGCTGTACACGCATGACGCGCTGATCGGCGGCGAGGCACCCAAGTGGGGTACGGCGAACGCCACCGACGACCCGTGTCCGTCCCCGCCCGGCCCGACCAGCGACGGTTGCCAGGTGAGCGCCCGGCTCGGAGTCCTCACGCAGACCGGTTCGACGGTTTCCGAGCAGGTGCTGGTCGAGGACTGGTGCCAGGTGTTCCCCAGCCACTCGATCGGCACGATCGAGTTCGGCCCGGACGGCATGCTGTACGCCGGTGGCGGTGACGGCGCGAGCTTCACCTACGCCGACTACGGCCAGGACGGCTTCCCCTCCTCGGATGCGACGCCTGACAACGCGTGTGGCGACGGCACCGCACCCGTCGGCGCAACGCTCACTTCGCCCACAGCCGAAGGCGGAGCGCTGCGCTCACAGGATCTGCGCACCCCCGGGGACCCGACGACGCTGGACGGCTCGATCATCCGGATCAATCCCGACACAGGTCAGGCCGCGGCCGGCAACCCGCTCGCGTCGAGCGCCGATCTGAACGCCCGCCGGATCGTCGCCCAGGGCCTGCGGAACCCGATGCGATTCACGTTCCGCCCGGGCACCAGCGAACTCTGGGCCGGCGACGTCGGCTACGCGACCTGGGAGGAGATCAACCGGATCACCGTTCCGACCGCCGGCGTCGCGAATTTCGGTTGGCCCTGTTACGAAGGCCCCAACCGCCTCAACTCCTTCGACGCGGCGAACCTGAACATCTGCGAGAGCCTGTACGCCGCCGGCCCAGCCGCTGTCTCCGCGCCGTACTACGCCTACAACCACTCCGCCCACATCGTCCCCACCGAGACCTGCTCGGTCGGCAGCTCCTCGTTGTCCGGACTCGCGTTCTATGCCGGAGGCAACTATCCGGCCGAGTACGACGGCGCCCTGTTCTTCAGCGACTACAGCCGCCGGTGTGTCTGGGCGATACTCAAGGACAGCAACGGTTTGCCGGATCCGACCAAGATCATCGAGTTCGCGTCCGGCTTCGGATCCACGCGTCTCGTCACCGGCCCGGGTGGCGACCTGTTCGCGGTCGACTACGACAACGGCGCGATCAAGCGCTATGTCTACAGCGCAACGAACAACCCGCCGACCGCGGTGATCCAGGCCGACCGGACCAGCGGCAACGCCCCACTGCAGGTGCAGTTCGACGGCACCGCCTCCAGTGACGCGGACAACGATTCGCTCAGCTATGCCTGGGATCTGGACGGCGACACCCTGTACGACGATTCCACGGCCGCCGCGCCGCAGTTCAGCTACCCCACCAACGGGCCGGTAGTTGTTCGGCTGAGGGTCAACGATGGCAAGGGCGGTACGGCGACGACGTCGACCCAGATCAACGTCGGCAACACGGCACCGACAGCGTCCATTACCTCGCCCGGACCCGCCACCACCTGGAAGGTCGGCGACACGATCTCGTTCTCCGGCTCGGCCAGTGATGCGGAACAAGGTTCATTACCCGGTTCCGCGCTGAAGTGGTCGCTGATCATGCATCACTGTCCGAGTGATTGCCACGCGCACCAAATCACCTCGACGACCGGATCGAGCGGCTCGTTCGCCGCACCGGATCACGAATACCCGTCGTACCTGGAACTGAAGCTGACCGCGACGGACGCCGGCAATCTGACCGATGTGACGAGCGTGCGACTGGATCCGAAGACGACCAAGCTCAACTTCGCGACCCAGCCGTCCGGACTGCAGGTCACCTATCTGGACAAGAAGTTGAAGGCACCGGCGACGGCGACCGCGATCACCGGGTCGGGCGGTTCGATGTCGGCGGATCCGGTCCAGGTGGTCGGGACCGGTCTGCACAAGTTCGCGTCCTGGTCCGACGGCGGTGCGCGGAACCACAACTTCGTCGCGCCGGACGCGGCTTCGTCGTACACGGCTACGTACGTGCCGAAACGCAACCTGGCGCTGAACCGTCCGGTCACCACGTCGAGCGTCTACAGCAATCGACCGGGTTCGCTCGCGGTGGACGGTAAGGGGACGACGTTCTGGTCGAGTGCCCGCAGCGATCCGCAGTGGTTGCGGATCGACCTCGGCCGGGTGCAGGTCGTCAACCGGGTGCTGCTGCAATGGCTCTCGACGTCGTACGCGAAGTCGTACACGATCCAGGTCCTGGAGAGCGGCCGGACGTGGAAGACGGTCTACTCGACCACCACCGGCGACGGCTACACCGACAGCCTCGGCTTCACCTCGAGCCGAGCCCGCTTCGTGCAGATCAACATCACCGCCCGAGGCGTGGCCGGCAGCTACAACGGACTGTGGGAGATGGGCGTCTACACCGACGAAGGCGACATCACCGGCCTGGCTGGCAAGTGCGCGGACGTCGACGGCTCCCAAACCGCGGACGGCACGGCGATCCAGCTCTACACCTGCAACGGTACGACGGCCCAGCGCTGGCTGGTCCAGGACACCGGAGTCATCCGCTCGTCCCTCGGCAAGTGCCTGGACGGCCGCAGTTCCGCAGCCGTCCTCTGGACCTGCGATCCCAACACCCCCAGCCAACGCTGGACCCCACGAGCCGACGGCACCCTCCTGAACATCCACTCCGGCCACTGCCTGGAACCCACCAACGCCCAATCCACCGACCGCACCAAACTCATCCTCACCCCCTGCACAGCCACCGCATCCCAAAAGTTCGCCATGCCTTGATGCTCCCCGCAACGTCCGAAGGATCGGAGGGCCCGCCTCCGGTTCTTCGGACGTTAGCCACTCCTGCTCTACAACGTCCGAAGGATCGGAGGGCCCCCCTCCGGTTCTTCGGACGTTAGGGAGGGTGTGGGTGGAGGCGGGGTGACGGGTTTTGGTTGGGTTCATCGGGTGGACAGCCGGTGTTCATTGGTGGGGGCGAGGGTCTGGGCATGTTGAGTCGGATCGCTTTGGTGGGGACGGCCGCTCTGACGGCGGCGGCGTTGGTGGCGGGCGGGGCGCAGGCTCATCAGCCGGCGCAGCCCAAAGTGATCGGTACGGCGACGTTGCCGGATCTCGGTCTGGGGGCGTTCTCGAACGCGCTGATCCGGAACTCGGTCGGCGACGACCGCGGGATCGACCTCGGTGGGATCGGCAGCGACATCTACCCGGCCGACCGGCCCGGTGAGTTCTGGACGGTCACCGACCGCGGACCGAACGGCCAGATCAAGATCGACGGCGCCAACCGTCGGACGTTCCCGGTGCCCGGGTTCGACCCGGCGATCGTGAAGGTGAAAGCCGTTGGCAGCAAGCTTCGGGTGCTGGACGCGATCCCGATCACCACGCGCCACGGCGCACCGGTCACCGGGCTCTCCAACCAGGAGAGCCGCGACGAACTGCCTTACACGTACGACGCCTCCACCCGGCTCGCGGTCAACCCGAACGGGCTGGACACCGAGGGTCTGGTCCGCGCCCACGACGGCACGTTCTGGCTCGTCGACGAGTACGGCCCGTCCCTGGTCCACGTCTCCGCCCGCGGCCGGGTGCTCGCGCGGTACGTGCCGAAGGGCCTGCAGTTGACGGGCGCCGACTACCCGGTGATCGAGGCGCTGCCCTCGATCTTCCTGACCCGCAAGATCAACCGCGGCTTCGAGGGCCTGGCCCTGCTGCCCGGTGGTGATCTGGTGCTCGCCCTGCAGAGCCCCCTGCTGAACCCGAGTAAGAAGGTCGGCGAGGCGTCCCGCACCACCCGCCTGGTCCGCTTCTCGCCGTACCGGGGCAAGGTCACCGCGGAGTACGTGTACCGGTTCGACCCGGTCAAGGTGGTGGACCCGACCGAGACCGACACCTCCGCGCTGAAGATCTCCTCGGTGATCGCCGCCGGCCGCGAGACTCTGCTGGTCCAGGAGCGGACCGACAACGCCGCCCGCCTGCACCGCGTCGTACTGCGGGATCGCGACAACATCCTCGGTACGGCGTGGGACGACACCGCCACGACGCCGTCGCTGGAAGCCCTCGCCGACCCGGCCGCGGCCGGCGTACCGGTCCTTCCGAAGAAGCTCTTCCTCGACCTGAACACGGTCGCCGGGGTCCCGAAGAAGATCGAGGGCGTGGCACTCACCTCGAAGCACACGCTCGTGGTGATCAACGACAACGACTTCGGGATGACGGACGGCCCGGCCGCGTTCGACGCGAACGGCAATCTGGTCGACAGCAACATCGAGACCCAGCTGGTGACGATCCGCCTGATGTGACCTGCGCCACACCAACAGGTTGTCACACCGAGGCCCGCAGCGGCGTCACGTGAACATGACACTTGATGAGCTGCGGCGAGAGTTCGGTGGGGAGATTGTTGAGGCCGGTTCGGCCGAGTACGACGCGGTCCGCGGGACCGTGTTCGCGACCGGCAGCCCGGTCGGCGTGGTGCGGCCGCGGAGCGTGGCGGACGTTCAGGCGGTAGTCCAGTACGCCGTCGCCTCGGGGCTGGCGTTGTCGGTGCGTGGTGGCGGGCATGCGTTCGCGGGATTCGGGACGAACGACGGTGGCGTCGTACTGGATCTCAGTGGGCTCGCTGACGTGGAACTGCTCGAGGAGCGGCGCGTGCGGATCGGCGGTGGAGCTACGTGGGGGCAGGTAGCTGATGCGTTGGCGCCGCACGGGTTGGCGATTTCGTCGGGTGACACGCGGAGCGTTGGCGTCGGCGGGTTGACGTTGAGTGGCGGGATCGGATGGAAGGTTCGCAAGTACGGTCTCGCGCTGGATCAGCTGGTGGCCGCCGAGGTGGTGACCGCTGACGGCGATGTCGTGCTGGCGTCTGTTGATGAGCACCCGGAGTTGTTCTGGGGGCTCCGCGGGGGTGGCGGCAACTTCGGTGTGGTGACGGCGTTCGAGTTCGCCGCACATCCGACGACGGAGGTCTTCCACGGGAAGATCGCGTTCCCGGCGGCTGAGGCGGCCGCCGTACTGCAGGGGTGGGCGGACTACGTTCGTACGGCGCCTGACGAGCTCACGTCGATCGCCAACTTCGCGAATCCGTTCCTCGGTGGGCCGAACGCACCGGTCGAGATCCAGCTCACCTTCGACAGCGACGATGCAACAGCGGCTGCGGCGGCGATCGATCCGATCCGCGGGCTGGGCACGGTGATCGCGGATGACGTCGTACTGATGCCGTACGCCGAGACACTGGTCGTCGGGCAGACACCGCCGCCCGGGATCCAGCTCGTGACCCGAAGCGCCTTTGCTGACAAGGAATCCGTGGACGACGTACTCCGGATCCTGGCCGAGGCCGGGGCGTTGGCCGGTTCGCCGATCATCGCCGTACGGAGTGTCGGAGGTGCGGTGGCGCGCGTTGCTGCCGACGCCACCGCATACCCGTATCGGCAAGCGGAGTTGATGTTTGTGACGACCACCATCGGACCGCCGCCGGTGATCGAGGCGGCTCGGCCTGCGCTGGACGCGCTCTGGGATCGACTCGTTCCGCACAGCACGGGCGCCTACGCGAACTTCCTGACCTCAGCCACGGACGCCGACGTCGCCGCCATCTATCCGGCGCCGACCCACCAACGGCTCGCCGCGGTCAAGCGCGCCTACGACCCCGGCAACCTGTTCCGCGGCAACCACAACATCGCCGTCAGTTGAGCAGCTTCTCGTAGGCCTCCGGGGACCAGCTCGCTGCCGTCTTGGTGACGAGCTTGGCCCCGAGGCGTTCGTAGAAACGGTAGCCGGCCACGTTGGACAGCCGCAGTCCCCAGCCGATCGGCAACCGGTCCGGCAGCGCCAGCCTCGCCAGCTCCAGCATCAACTCGCGTCCGATGCCACCGTCGCGGAACTCCGCCCGCACATAGAGATCGTCGAGCGCCAACTGGTCGCTGCCGACCCAGAGATACGGCCGCCGGAGCGCGGAGACGTACCCGGCCGGCATTCTGCCGACCTCGGCCAGCAGCACGATCACCTCCGGACGGGACAGATAGTCCTGCCAGTCCGGGACGGTGGCTGTCACGTACTGCGCCTCGTCCTGGTAGCCGGCCAGCTCGAGCATCAAGGTGAGCACGAGCTCGGCATCGGCCGGGACCGCGCGGCGGATCAGAGCAGACACGACTACTCCAGCCAGGTGGTTTCGAAGGTGGGGTTGGCGTGAATGTGCAGGGCCTCGTAGCCCTCGGGGCCGGTGCGGAACTTGTGCGCGGTGTCAGCCGGTACGACGAGGATCTGGCCGGCGTGCGCGACCAGCTCCTGGTCGGCGACGGTGAAGGTCGCCGAACCGCGCCGGATGATGAAGGTCTCGGCGTACGGGTGCATGTGCAGCCGCGGACCGACCCCTTCCTTGGTGGTGGATTCGAGGATCAGTGACACACCGGCACCACCAGGTAGCTCGGTGTAGTTCTCTTCCCAGTCGTCCCCGTCAGCCCGGCCGTCGGCGCGATCGATGACGACGGCACCGGTGTTCGCGATCTCGGTCATGTACCCCTCCTCGGTTGTGTCGGCCACCGTAGCCTCGCCGGAGGTTCTTTCTCGAAGCTTTTTCAAAAAACCTGAATGGGTACAGGGGCCTTGTCGGGTTGAGCAGACAGCCCGCGGGAGGTGACTCGGACCGAGCGTCCGAGTCACCTCCCGCTCAGCTCAATCGAGCTGTTTGACCGTCTCCGCGTGCCGCCGGGCGAGATCGTGGTAGACGGCCGCGTTGTGATCGACGAAAAGTTTCGCCGTCCCTTCCAGCGGGACGATCTTCTTCGCCGGACTCCCCATCGCCACCGATTCGGGCGGGATCACCGCGCCCGGAGTGACGGTTGCGCCGGCCGCGATCAGCGTGCGAGCACCGACCACCGCGCCGTCCAGCACGATCGCGCCGTTGCCGACGAGCGCCTGCTCACCGATCGTGCAGTCGTGCACCAGGCACAGGTGGCCGACCGTTGCGTTGGGCCCGATCTCACAGCCGGTGTGCCCGGCGTGAATCACGGTGTTGTCCTGGATGTTCGCCCCGGCCCGGACGGTGATCGTGGCCAGATCGGCCCGGATCACCACGCCGTACCAGATCGAAGCCCCGGCCTCGACCACGACATCGCCCACCAGCGTCGCCGTCGGCGCCACCCAGGCCTCGGGATGGACAGTCGGGCTCTTACCTTCGAACTCGAACATCGGCATGGTGGGCATGTTATGCGTGCCAGCGATACCTGCGTTCTGGGCGGCCTGTCGTGCCGTAGCGGAGGGCAACGACTGCCTGGTCGCGCGTGCAGAAGAACTCGAGGTAGCGGCGGGCGCTGACGCGGGACAGCCCGACCTGTTCGGCGCACTCGGCCGCACTCAGACTGTCGGCAGCTTTCAGCGCGGTGGAGACGAGGTCGGCCGTCTCCTGGCTGAGACCCTTGGGCAGGCGGTTCCCGGTCGGCCTGGTCGGGGTGAGAACACGGTCGACATCGGCCTGGCTCGTCACCTGCTCGGGCACGCTGGCCCGCTGCCGCGCGTACTGCTGCAACCGCGATCGCAGATCCTCGAAACCGAAGGGTTTCAGCAGGTAGTTGACGACCCCCTGACGCACAGCACCCCGTACGGCGTCCGCTTCGCGGGCCGCAGTGATCACGAGGATGTCGCAGTCGGGCTGGGCGGACCTGAGCTGGGCAATCAGGTCGATCCCGAACGTGTCCGGCAGATAGAGGTCGAGCAGCACGAGATCGGGCCGGAGTTCGCGGATCGCGGTCAACGCCTGCTCGCCGGAGTTCGCCGTACCGACGACTTCGAAACCTTCCACGCGGTCCACGAACCCGCGATGGATCCGGGCCACCATGAAGTCGTCGTCGACCACGAGCACCGTGATCATCTCGCCCCCTCCGGCAACGGTTGCACGGACATCCTCGCGACGAACGCGGCGCCGCCATCGTCCAGGTTGGTGACCGCGACCTCGCCACCGCGGCGACGGCAGATCAGGCGGATCATCGCCAACCCGATCCCGCGCTCCCCCTCGGCCGCGGCCTTCGTGGTGAAACCGTGCGCGAACACCTCCTGGGCCAACTCCGGTGCGACACCTGGGCCGGAGTCGCGGACCTCGATCTCGATACTGGTCGCGTCCTGCCGCAGTTCGACCTCGACCCAGGCGGGCGACAACGGCGTACCGGACTGGGCCGCGGCGTCGACCGCGTTGTCAACCAGATTGCCGACGACGGTGGCGATATCCGCGGACAGCTCCGGTGCGAGCCGCTGCAGCGTGGTGCGTTCGGAGACGCGGAGTTCGACCCGTCGTTCGGCTGCGACCGAGGACTTCGCCATCAGGAGGGCGGCGACTGCGGTGTCGTGGACCCGCCTGGTGACGGTCAGGTCGAGCGATTCGCGGTACCGGTTCAGGGCGCCGACGTACGAGACGACCTCGTCGTACTCGCCGATCTGGATCAGCCCGGAGATCGTGTGCAGCTGGTTGGCGAACTCGTGGGTCTGGGCGCGCAGCAGCTCGGTCGAACTGCGGAACGAACCCAGCTCGCGCTCCAGTTGGGCGAGTTCGGTCCGGTCGCGCAACGTGGTGACCGAGCCGAGCGATCGGCCGTCCTTGGCGACATCCATCCGGTTCATCACCAGCACCCGGCCCCGCCGTACGACGACTGCGTCGCGGGCGGCATCGCCGTCGTGCTCGCCGGCCAGGACCTCTCGGAGGCGACCTTCGATGCCCAGCTCACGCAGGCTGCGGCCGACCGCGTCGGTCGGCAGATCCAGGAGCCGGCGGCCGACGTCGTTCACCAGGGTCACGCGTAATTGGGGGTCGAGGGCAACGACTCCCTCGGCGAGCCCGTAGAGCATGGCCTCGCGATGTTCGGCCAGGCCGACGATCTCGCGTGGTTCGAGGCCGAGCGTCTGGCGCTTGATCCGGCGGGCCAGCAGCCACGAGCCGAGGAGCCCGAGCAGGCAGGCGATTCCGAGATAGATCGCCAGGTACGACGATGCCCCGCGCAACCGTTCGAGTACCGACGGCGACCGCTCACCGACCATCACCGTGCCGATCCGGGCCCCGAGCGAACCGTCCGCCCTGTTGTTCAGATCGGTGCCCTGGCTCAGCACGGGCACCTGGGAGACGAGCTCCTGCTCCTCGTCGACCCGCAGCTCACCGGACCAGCCGCGACCTTCTGCGACCCGTGGATCACCCATCGTCATCTTGTCGCCGATGGTGGTCGGGTTGGTGGCTCCGATAATGCGGCCGTCCACATCCGCAACGGTGATCGAGGTGACGCCCGACTGGGTCAGCGTGGTTTGAAGCAACGGCGCCAGCACCTCGGCCGGCGCGGGGTGCCGGATCCCGAACCGCAGCGTCTGGCTCCCGGCCAACTGCTCGGCCAGCGCGGTCACGCGCCGCCCCTCGACCCGGTTGAAGGTCGCCGCCGACTGGGCAAGCGAAACCGCGGCGACGGCCACCAGCACCACCACCACGATCGCCAACTGCAGGACCAGCAGCTGGCCGGCCAGAGTCGGCCGCTTCCCGATTCGCAACGCCACGGCCGCATGATCACCGGTAGAACCCGTGGAAAGCCACCCTTCAGCCCCGATCGAGTCGTGACCACAATGAACTCAACCACCGCTGCAACCACAACACAGACGCCGTACCGTCCGTGCCACCACCATCAACCCAAGCGCGCCAGCCTCCATCCCCCGCCCGCCATTTCATGGGTTACCCCACGAGGTTGTGGGTTCTGCACCCGCATGCGGGTGGGGAACCCGCAAGCTGCTGGGTTAACCC
>NZ_SMKA01000212.1 GCF_004348455.1 Kribbella albertanoniae | reverse complement strand
GGGCCAGGTCGCGGCACCGGGGGTTCCGGAGGCGGTGTCCTGGTCAGGCTAGGAGGTGGTACCGGGAGCGGGGCCAGGCCAGGAGGGCGTGGACCTGGGTGATGCCGGACTGCTGGAGGAGTTCTACCGGGCCCTCGCGGAACTTGTAGAGGTTGGTGGCGGGGTCCCGGGTGGTGTTCCAGTTGTCGTCGGCGTAGGCCTGCATGGCTTGGCGGTAGCGGGGGTCAGGGGCGACCGAGTCCAAGATCAGCAGGTTCTTGAACCAGATCGAGTTGAAGGCGGCGCCGTTCTTGGCGAGGATCTCGCGGGTGTTGTAGAAGCCGAGGGAGGCGTTCGCGACCGACTTCGCGTCGCGCAGGTAGCGGTGGTCACCGGTTGCCTTGAACAACAACACGCCGGCCCCGAGCATCACGCCCTGGTTGTAGCTCCACTGCGTCTTCTCGATGGTCCCGGCCAGATCGATGTGGTCCCAGTAGAGACCGTTCGGCGCGAGCATGCAGTCCTGCGCCCACTGGTACATCCGCTTCGCCCAGGTCAGGTACAACCGGTCCCGGGTCAGCAGATACAGGTGCGCACCGAGCTCCGCACCCGGACCGTTCGACACGGTGTTCCGGTCCTGGCTCCACGGCGCCTGGGTCCAATACACGCCACCGGCACACGGGTGCGCCGGGTCGGTGTCCCACCCGTGCACGACCAGGGTGAAGATCTCCTTCGCCCGGGCGAGCGCCGTACGGTCGCCGGTGCGCTTGTAGTTCTGGATCAGGTGCAGGCCGATCCATTCGTTGTCGTCGTAGAACTTGTCGCCTCCGCCACCGAGCGGCGCGCGCACGTAGGAGTCGTACCCCTTCGGCGTCGTCGTCGCGTTCCAGTACGGCGAGTAGGCGTCGATCCGGCGTTCCGCCTCGGCGGACGCCTTGGGGCCGGAGCCCGGGATCCCGGCGATGTTCTCGGCGGCGACCGCGGCCTGCGAGTACGGCCAGATGTACGAGTAGGGGTTGGGGTGCTGGTTCGGATACTCCTCGAGCAGCAGGTCCTGCCCGGCGTTGAAGTACTTGTTGATCGCGTCGTAGGACGCCTTGGCGCGGGCCGCGTTGCTGGTCACGGCACCAGCCGTGGACGTCTGCAGCGTACCGACGATCGCGGCCGCCACCAGGCCGGCCACGATCCGAGTTGATATACCCAATTTCCTGCGCATCGACCGGCTCCTCTGTGGGCGGTGACGGATGACATCGATGTCATGTTCTAACTGGCGCAGGGAGAATCCGTCAATGGGTCAGCGGTCGACTGATCCATCCGCAAGAGTTGACATATCAAGTGGAGCAACCGGGAACGCGAGCCACGCGGACTTCAGATGCAGCCGCCCGCGGAGCTGATCGGCGCTGAGCTCACGACGCCCCTTCGACCCGATCGCCTCCACCCGAGCCGCGCGGCCACCCATCGGCCCGATTCCGGTACGGCGGATCACCCGCAGCGTGCGGATCGTGCCGACGTCGAACGCAGCCTGTACTGCGGCCGTCTTCCGCGTCACGGTCCAGGTCACGTTCGGATTCCCGTTCCCCGGGTACGCGTCCCAACTGTCCAGCTTCATCACCTGGTACGGGACCTGGCCGGCCGCGGTCGCACCACCGTTCGACGATGAAAACTCCGCGATGATCGGCTTCCCCTTGTACAACCGCACCTGCCCAGCGGTTGCAGTAATCGCGGCATTCGTCGCGTTCTTTTCGTCGTTGTAGCCGCCGTAGACCTGGCAGGCGATCGTGTCACAGAGGTCGTAAGCCCGCTTGGCACTGCGATTGCGATGGAAGACCGAGTAGGTGCGCGCAGCAACGGATTGCGCCTGCAACGCGGCCGGACGCCAACTGGACAAGGCCTCCCGCGGTACGACGCCGCGCAGGTAGTGCTCGAGCGATACGACATTGACCGTGTCCAGGTGCTTGCCCGGAGCATCGATCGCCCGCAGTCCGCCGCGATACCGCCGTACCGCACCGGATGGCAAGATGAGACTCGTCAGCGCCGGACCCTCGAACTGCGTCATCGACTGGAATGTCTTCCACAGCGTCCACTTGCGGGCCTTGGTGTTGTACGAGCTGACCTTGGTCCCGTGCTCACCGTGCGGGTCGATCGACCATTGGTTCCGCATCGATGCCTTAGGCAACGTGTAGAGCTTGTTCCGGGCCAGGTCGCGGATCCGCAGATTGTTGCCCGCGGCAACCCGTACGCCGTCGGTCGTGTCGGCGCTGATCCGGACCCGGATCCGCCCGGTCGCCTTCCCGACGGTCGTGCCTGGGTAGTAGAAGTCGAGGATCTGTTGCGCCGACTTCCCCGCGATGGCCGCGCCCTGAGCGCCGTACTGCGACATCCCGCGACCGTGGCCGAAACCACGGCCACTGATCGTGGTGTCCGCGCTGGCAGTCGGGTCGATCTCTCGAGCCTCGGCAGTCGCACTGACGGCGGTGCACGCGATGACGATGGCAATGACAGCACGTTTTTTCATGTGGCGCTCCGGTATTGGACGAGAACCGTACGGCGGTGTGCGTGGTACGTGAGCCAGCCGTGCTGGAACTTCTGCCGCAACCCGCCCTTCACCCTGTAGATGTCGGTCATCGGCAGGCCGACCCGCGACCGCTCCGCACCGATCGCGACGTACTTGCGGTAGATCAGGCCGGTCACCGGGCGAACGCCGTACGGCTTGGTCCAGTAGAAGCCGCCGTCGCGGAACGACTGCACCCGCGTGCCGCCGACGCGCCCGTTGTGGACCTCGGTGATCGGCAGGCCGAGACCTGTGTCGGGGCCGATGCGGCGGTAGCGCTGCCGGAAGACACCCGCGGTCGAATGGGCGCCGGTGGAGACCGAGTAGAAGATGTCGCGAGTCCCGAAGTACGTCGCCCAGCCGGTGCGTGTCTTGTGTTCACCCCAGAACGGTTGCCCGAGGCTACGGAATCCGATCGTCTTCGCGAACCGGTAGATCGGGGTCGAGACCGTGCCGCCCATCAGCGTCTGAACTCGTTGCTTCAGCCAAGGAAGTTTCGCGTACAACTGTTGCCCAGGGCATGCGGTTGCCTTGGTGTCGCGGTGGCCGGAGATCGTGTTCACCCGATGCCGGGCGAGCACGATACTGGCGGTCGGCGAGCGGTAGTTGGCGTCGAGCTTCCAGGCGATGACCCGGGCCGTTGCCTCCAGCATCGAAGCCGGTGGCGCGACCTTGTCGAAGTTGCCGATCAGCGAGACGCCGAACGAGTTCGCGTTGAACGACTCCGTGTGCGCCCCGAGGACGGGCAGCTGGGCGCCGCCGTACCGGCCCTCGAAGGCGCGGCCGAAGCGGTCGACGAGGAAGTTGTAGCCGAGGTCGCACCAGCCGCGACTCTTGACGTGGTACGCGTAGGTTGCCTGCAGCATCGCCGGGACCTGCGCCCGCGTGTAGTCGTTGCGATCGGCCGTGTGGTGCACGAACGCAGCCAGCACGGTCCTGCTGTACTTCGGTCGCGAGCAGCCCTTGTTGACGTTCCGCAGCCGCTCGTCGGCACCCCAGCGCTTGCGGCTCCAGACGTTCGGCATCGGGTACGGCGCTCGGCTCGCGGCCGGCCCGATGTCCTGCGCGTCCGGTGATTCGGCGCTGTCGGCGGGGAGCACGCCCGGTTGGATCAGGGTGACCTTCGCGCCCGGAATCGTCGTACCGGCGGCGTCGACCGCGCTAGCCTGGATACCCGTCGCATCGCCGACCCAGAGTGGCTCGGTGCCGGGGTTGCCTTCCGGGGTATCCGGGCCGTGGCCGTCCTCGACGTGCAGGTCCTGCCAGTCGGTCCACTGGTCGCCGTGCTTGACCCGGACCTTGGCCTGGACGTCCTGCACGCCGGCCGGCCAGGTGACACCGACCATCGCGAACGGCGTGGTCTCGGCAGCCACCGACGGTCCGGTGATCGCGATCTCCTGGTACGTCGGCTCGGCCGGATCGTCGGATGTGGTTTCGCCTGGCAACGCGTGCGGGGCGACCAGTGCGAGACCGGTCGCGGTGAGCGTGAGGAGTCGGAGGGTCTTGCTCATCGAACAGCCTTCCGGCGGGGGCAATGCGGTCGCTGGGCGGCGGTAATCGATTATGCGCGCTGAGTGACGGCATTCCGGGGATTACGGTCACCCTGCGTGGCGTGCCGGGCTTGCGATGTTCGGTAGGCTCGCCGTACAGCCCCAACGTTTGAAGAAGGCCGACATGGAATACATCCTGATCATCGCTGTGGTGGTGATCGCGGTGCTGGCGTACCGCTCGTACAAGCGGACCCAGCTGCAGTCGCGCAAGCAGCACGAGATCACCGCGGCCGAGCTCGAGGGGGTCAAGCGGACCGCCGACGAGGACATCACCCGCTTCGGTGAAGAGCTGCAGGACCTCGACCTGGACATGGTCGGCAAGGACCTCGGCGACGGCGCCCGGCAGGACTACCAGCGCGCGCTCGACGCCTACGAGTCGGCCAAGCAGGCCGTCGGTCAGGTGACCGAGGCCGAGCAGATCAAGCACGTCATCGAGATCCTCGAGGACGGCCGCTACGCAGCGACCTGCGTCCGCGCCCGGGTGAACGGCGAGCCCCTCCCGCAGCGGCGCCCGTCGTGCTTCTTCAACCCGCAGCACGGCCCGTCGGTCGAAGACGTCCAGTGGGCCCCGCCCGGTGGCGCACCGCGCGAGGTTCCGGCCTGCGCCGCTGACGCCGAGCGCGTCCGCGCCGGCGCCGAGCCCGACGTCCGCAAGGTCATGGTCGGCCCGCAGCGCGTCCCGTACTGGGAGGCCGGCCCGGCCTACTCGCCGTACGCCCAAGGCATGTTCGGCGCCATGGGCGGCGTGATGACCGGCATGTTCCTCGGCACCATGCTCGGCGGCATGTTCGCCGGCGGCGGCTACGGCGACATGGGCGGCGGCGACATGGGTGGCGGAGACATGGGCGGTGGCGACTTCGGCGGCGACATGGGCGGTGGCGACTCCGGCGGCTGGGACTTCGGCGACTTCGGCGGCGAGTAACCACCAGCACTTCCAAGGCCCCGGCAACCACCAGGTTGCCGGGGCCTTTTTGCATCAACGTGCAAAGCAATTCCACAGACACCAGCAACACCCGAGCGATAGTCTCCGGCTGCGCGGCCGTGGGGTGACGGTCGCCTTCCTCGAGGAGACCTCATGCGTTACCGCTCCCTGCTCCTGGCCACCGGCGTCGTCGCCTCCGGTCTGCTGATCGGCCCGGCCACCGCCGAGGCCACACCGCAGGCAATCACCGCCCACTGCTCCTGGATGCTCCCGGCCAACCTGACGCTGCGCGCGCCGAGGCAGGACATCTGGGTCAAGAAGGGCCCCGACTGCCCGAAGACCGCGAACACCGCGATGTGGATGGGCCGGAACGCGGTCGGCGCCGACATCTACGCATCCGGCTTCGGCGTCGATGGCGGTGGCTGGCTGAACATCGCGTACACCGCACCCTGCGGCCAGGCACTCACCTGGACCGGCTGGGAGGACGGCTACGCCCACGACGCGAACAACCGCCCGGTGGCCATCCTCCGCTCCGCCAAGACGCTCACGAAGTGCGGCGCCGCCGTACAGCTCACCGGCGTCCGCAAGAGCACCCGAACCACGCTCACCGCGCGCCCGACGTACTACAACGAGAAGACCGGGAAGTTCGTCCGCCACCACGGCCGCGTCCTCTTCCAGAAGCGCGACCTCGGCTCCACCACCTGGACCGACCTCGGCTGGGCCTACCCGAACGCGACAACCGGCGCCGCGTCCTACACGATCACCACCAACCGCAGCCGCGACTACCGCACCTACGTCCCCTCAGGCAAAACCGTCACCCACGCCTACTCCGCGACGAAGCGGGTGTGAGCTGTACATACGGACTGTTAGTAGGCGTGGCGATGGCGGCTGCCCAGGCGTGAGCTGGGGTGTCGGGGCGGCGGGAAGGTGACGTACTACCAGTTCTTCTGCACGGCCCTCTGTCAGCTTCGCAGGTGGAGGCGGCGGGCGGCTTCGGCTATGGAGCCGGAGACTGAGGGGTAGACGGTGAAGGAGGCTGCAACCTGGTCGACGGTGAGGCGGGCGGCGACGGCCAGGGCGATCGGGTGGATGAGCTCGGAGGCGCGCGGGGCGACGACGACACCGCCGACGATGATGCCTGTGTTCGGCAGGCAGAAGAGTTTGACGAAGCCGTCCCGGACGCCCTGCATCTTGGCGCGGGCGTTGTCGGACAACGGCACCTTGACGACCATCGCCGTACTGCCGCCGGCGTCGAACGCGGCCTGGGTGAGGCCGACGGTGGCGATCTCGGGGGCGGTGAAGACGTTCGCCGAGACGGTGGACTGGTCGAGCGGGGCGACGGCGTCGCCGAGGGCGTGGGCCATCGCGATCCGGCCCTGCATCGCGGCCACCGAGGCCAGCATCAGTACGCCGGTGCAGTCGCCGGCCGCGTAGACGCCACGGGCCGTGGTCCGGGAGACCCGGTCGACCTGGACGAAGCCGCCGTCGGTCAGCGACACGCCCGACTCGATCAAGCCCATTTCGTCGGTATTCGGCAGCGAACCGACCGCCAGCAGAGCGTGCGAACCCTCGACCTTCCGGCCGTCTGTCAGGGTGACGACGACACCGTCGCCCTGGCGCTTGACCGACTCGGCCCGGGACTTGCCCAGCACGGTCAGCCCGCGCCGCTGGAAGACATCCTCGAGTACGGCGGCCGCGTCGGCGTCCTCACCGGGCAGCACCCGGTCCCGGGACGAGACGAGGACCACGTCGCTGCCCAGGGCGTCGTACGCGCTGGCGAACTCGGCACCGGTGACACCGGACCCGACGACGATCAGCCGCTCGGGCAGATGGTCGAGCTCGTAGACCTGCTCCCAGGTCAGGATCCGCTCGCCGTCCGGCTCGGACCCCTTGAGCACACGAGGCCTTGCACCAGTGGCGATCAGGATCACGTCGGCGGCCAGCCGCTCGTCGCCGACGACCACCGTCTCCGGCCCGTCGAGGCGGCCGCGACCCTTGATGATCCGGATCTTGTCCGAGGCGAGCCGGCGCTCGATGCCCTCGGACTGGGCGGTCGCCAGCGCCTTGACCCGCCGGTTGACCACCCCGAGATCGACCGAGACGGAGTTCGCCGGGTCGTCGTCGCCGTCGTCGACCCGCAGGCCGAGCTCGCCGGCCTCCTCCACCTCCGTCATCACCTCGGCGGTGGCGATCAGCGTCTTGCTCGGAACGCAGTCGGTCAGGACCGCAGAACCGCCGATCCCGTCGGAATCGACGACTGTCACCTCCGCCCCTAATTGGGCGGCCGCACTCGCCGCTTCGTACCCGCCAGGACCGCCACCGATGATCACAACTCGCGCCACAAGAGGCCATTGTTCCGTATCCTGATTTCTCGTGACCCTGTACGCCGCGTTTGCGTCGAATTTGGACCCGAACCTAATGGCCGAGCGCTGTCCGTACTCGCCGCTGCGCGGTACCGGCTGGATCGTCGGCTGGCGCCTCACCTTCGGCGGTGAGGAGCTCGGCTGGGAGGGCTCGATGGCCACGGTGGTCGAGGACGCCTCGGACCCGTCCCACCAGGTCTTCGTCGCGCTCTACGACATCCACCCGAAGGACATCGAGCGCCTGGACGAGTGGGAGTGGATAGACCAGGGCGTCTACCGCAAGATCCAGGTCCGGGTGCAGACCCTGGACGGCGAGCAGCTGGCCTGGATGTACGTCCTGAACGCCTACGAAGGCGGCCTCCCCTCGGCCCGGTACGTCGGCATCCTCGCCGAGGCCGCCGAAGCCGCCGGCGCCCCCGACGACTACGTCGCCGAACTCCGCTCCCGCCCCTGCCAATCCTCCGGCCACTGATCTCTAGCGTCCGAACAACCGGAGGCGGGCCCTCCGATCCTTCGGACGTTAGCGGGGAGGCGGATTCAACGTCCGAACAACCGGAGGCGGGCCCTCCGATCGTTCGGACGTTAATGTGCGGGGGTGACTGATGAGCTGCGGGCCGCTGCCGAAGCCTGGCTGAGCGAGGACCCTGACCCCGACACCCGCGCCGAGCTGCAGCAGCTCCTGGACGCGGATGACACCGTCGAGCTGGCGGATCGGTTTGACGGGACGCTGGAATTCGGTACGGCGGGGCTCCGGGGTGCCGTCGGGGCCGGGCCGAACCGGATGAACCGGGTCGTGGTGATCCGGGCGGCCGCTGGACTGGCGGCGTACCTGAAGGCGAACGGGCTGACCGACGGGCCGGTGCTGATCGGGTACGACGCCCGGCACAAGTCGGACGTGTTCGCCCAGGACACGGCCGCCGTGGTCCGAGGCGCCGGGCTGGACGCGGTCCTGCTGGATCGGCACACGCCGACCCCGGTGATCGCCTTCGGCATCAGGCACCTCAAGGCGGTCGCGGGTGTGGTGGTGACGGCCTCGCACAACCCGCCCCAAGACAACGGGTACAAGGTGTACCTCGGCGACGGCTCGCAGATCGTGCCGCCCGCGGACGCGGAGATCGCGGCCGCCATCGCCGCGGTCGGCCAGCTGGAGTCGGTTCCGCGCGGCGACGACTGGCAGACCATCGGTGACGAGCTCCTGAACGCCTATCTGGACCGCATTGCCCAGCTGGTACCGGCCGAGGCGCCGAGAGAGCTGAACGTCGCTTACACGCCCCTGCACGGCGTCGGGCGGATCCTGGCCGAGGACGCAGTCGCGCGCGCCGGGTTCGCCGTACCGGCGGTTGTTGCATCCCAGGCCGACCCCGACCCGGACTTCCCGACGGTGCACTTCCCGAACCCGGAAGAGCCCGGCGCGATCGACGCAGCCCTGGAGCTCGCGAGGGAGATCGGCGCCGACATCGCCGTGGCGAACGACCCAGACGCGGACCGCTGTGCAGTCGCCGTACCGGGTCCCGACGGCTGGCGGATGCTGCGCGGCGACGAGCTCGGCGCACTGCTGGGCGAGTTTCTCCTCAGCAGCAGCCCCGACGGAGTGGCGGCGTGCTCGATCGTTTCGTCGTCGCTGCTCGGCAAGATCGCCAAGGCCTATGACGTCCGGTACGTCGAGACGCTCACCGGGTTCAAGTGGATCGGCCGGGTCCCGGAGCTCGTCTTCGGCTACGAGGAGGCGCTCGGCTACTGCGTCGACCCCACCGCGGTGAAGGACAAGGACGGCGTGTCGACGCTCGTCCGCGTGCTGGAGATGGCAGCCCGGGCGAAGGCCGACGGCAGAACGCTGCTCGACCTGCTCGACGATCTCGCCAACAAGTACGGCCTGCACGCCACCGACCAGTTGTCGGTGCGGGTCGAGGACCTGAGCCTCATCCAGACCGCGATGACGAATCTGCGCGCCACTCCCCCGACGACGCTGGGCACCCACAGCGTCGTACAGACCGACGACCTGGCGCAGGGGTCAGCAGAGTTGCCCCCGACGGACGGCCTTCGGTACACGCTATCCGAAGGCGCCCGCGTCGTCGTCCGGCCGTCCGGCACCGAGCCGAAGCTCAAGTGCTACCTCGAGGTCGTCATCCCGGTCCAGAACCAGGATGTCGCCGCGGCGCGTATCGCCGCGGCGAAGGACCTCGAAGGAATCAAACAAGCACTCTCCACAGCCCTGGGGCTGTAGATCAGTGCGCCGCAGCGGCCTCGGCCTGCTCGGCGCGCAGGGAGGCCTGCAGCGACGAGTGCAGGATGCGCAGGGTGCTGGTCGACTGCATCAGCGCGTCCCGCTCGTCCGGGTTCCGGCCGGCCAGGCTGGTGATGTCGTTGATGGCGGCGTCGATCCGGCTGATCCGGTCGGCGACCGAACCCTCCTGGCTGCTGGCCCGGCGGATCGCGTCGGACGTGACCGTCCAGACGTCCTCCTTGTCGTTGGTACGCCGGGACATGTCGACCATCTGGCTCAACGCGGCCAGATCGCTGGCGACCTGGGTCCGCTCCGCCGGCGTCGTGATCCCGGCGGTCGCCTGGCGAAGCCGGGTGACATGCCCGGACAGCTCCGACCAACTGCTTCTACCGCTCTGGATCTTGTCCAGCACCTTCGCGTACTCGGTGTTGAACTCGTCGTAGTTCACTGTCCTTGACTCCTGCCGTTCGACCGTTCGACTACAGAACTGTAGGGCGTGCGGATTCGAAACAAGTAACCACACGATCGCAGATCGTGTGGTTGTCGCCAAAACGCAACAGCCGCCTGGTACGGCAACGCGTACCAGGCGGCTGAGTTACGTGCGAATCAGGAGACCCGCGCCGGCGCGGATTCGTAGGTGTTGCAGCGCGCCGAGGTCGTGGTCGAACTCGTCGCGAAGAATCCGTGCTCCGACCACCAGCCGTGGTTCTTGTACGAGCCGTGGTCGCGCGGGTAACCCTTCTGGTCACCCGAGTGGTTCACCAGCCAGCGCCACTCGGTGTAGAGCGCACCGGTCATCGGGTAGAAGCGGCGGTTCGCGCCGATGTACGCCGAGCCCAGGCAGGACGCCTGCAGCTCACGACGACGGCTCTCCTCCAGCTTGGCGCTGTTGGTCTTCATCGCCCGCTGCCGCCACCAGGAGGCGTCCATGATGCCGGTCGCTTCCTGGATGTGGTGGCCGTACTCGTGCGCCATCGTGTTGGTCGCGTAGACCCGGGCGTACGTCGAGTTCTGCTTCCACATGCTCACGATGACGTTCGCCGGGAAGTAGATGTTGTTCTCGCAGTAGAACGCGCGGGACAGCGAGACGACGCCGCAGCGGGTGTTCGCGGTACGGGCCGTGGTGATGTGCAGCTTCGGGGCCGCGGTCGACCGCGCGCCGGCCTTCGCCAGGATCGGCTTCCAGGCGGCGTACAGGCACTTGTAGACCTGCGTGGCGTACTTGTTGACGCCGGCCACCGTGCGCATCGAGACGGCGACCTCCTTGCAGCGCGACGCCGGGATCGGCCCGGTCTTGTAGAGCTTGTTGTAGCGCACGATCTTGAGCGCCGACGGGCCGGTGTAGCCGGCCAACGCGGTCGGCCCGGCGTGCTCGTGCTCGTCGGCACCCGACTCGGCTGCCTGGCTGACGACGGGCACCGGGCGGGTGCCGGTCTCGGCCGTCGGGGCCGCCTGGGCGCCGGTCGGTGCGACAACCGCGAGACCGGTCAGCACAGCGACGCCGGCCAGGCCACGGGTGGTGCGGGAGAGGTTGACCATGAGCTCCACTCTCGAAAATTCAGGGACTGTCAGGGCCCATCCTGGGGGGACCGGGGGTTCATCCGCCGGTCGGGACACGAACTCCGACGTCAAAGATTCCGTCCCAGTTCCAACGAATTTTGGTCAGTGCCGGAGTCGTCCGCCGAGAAACGCCAGTTGGGCCGGTAGCATCCGCCGCCAATATCCGTGCGTGTGCGCACCTGCTTGCTGCCCGCCCGCCGCGCCCAGCTCGGTCCGCAACCGCGCGGCCGCCTTGGCGAACGGGTCGTCCCGTCCGCAATCGATGCGCACGGCAACATCCTGCAGACTGACCTGCCGGCCGAAGAGCTGACCGCCTTCGAAGTCCTCGCGGCTGTCGAAGGCGCCTGGGGCAACATCTTCGTAGCGCCGCCACACCGCGGGGCTGAGCGCGGCGACCGCGACCGCGCGCATCCCCGGGCGGACCCGGCGCTGCCACGCATGCAGGGCGGTATACAACAGAGCGCCGTACCCGCCCATGGACCAGCCGAAGACGCCGTACCGCGCAGTGTCGAGACCGCGATTCGCCAGCAGGGGAAGGAACTCCTGGTCGATCATGAACCCCGGATCCTCGTCCGTCACCCGGCGATGCCAGTACGTGTCCGGCCCGCCGTCGACGGTCGCCAGCGCGAACGGCGGCGACCCAGCCTGTACGGCGGCAGTCAGGTACCGGTCGATGCCGAGATCACGAACGGCCGAGGTGTGATCACCGCCACGTCCATGCAGCACCAGCGCCACCGGCAGGGCGTCGGATGCCTGATACCCATCGGGATAGAGGATCGAGTACCCCACTGTCGTCCGGCGACCGAACGACTCGAATGTGCCCGACACCACGGGCCCAGCCGGTACGTCGGGAACGACACCATCCGGACCGGTCAGCCCGAACACGTCGTGCACGCGGGCCCGGCCGGGAATCAGACCGGTTTCCAGACCGGCCACCGCCGCGACCCCTACCGCAACACCTGTGCCCAGTAATGCGCGGCGGGACAAGGCCATCGTCAGCGCAACAACGCGGCCACGCCGGCGACCACGGCCAGCACGCCGATCGCGATCAGCTCGGGCCGGGCCCAGTTCGTCTTGACCTCGCCACCGTCGACGGCGCCGTACTGATCCATATGCGCTTCGATCCGGGCCACGACCAGGTCCGCACGGGACAACGAGCTGTCCGGCGAGAGCTTGCGCCCGCCGACGCGCTGCTTACGCAGATCACGCATGACGAGCTGTACGCCGGGTGCCCGGAACCGGCCGGCATCCGTGTGCACGCGCAGGATGTCGGCGACATCGGCACCGCTGACCTGGTTCCACGGAATCACGCGGTCCCGCAGGTGATTACGCAGGACGATGTTCGTGGGGCTGAGAGTGACCGCGGGCCGGATCAGGCCGCAGTACGCGAGCACCATCAGGATCGCGATCAGGCAGCCGACCATGAGCCCGGTGGCGGTCCGCCACTCCAGCACGATGTCCAGCAGCCCGACCGCTCCGATGACGATCACGATCACGCCGGAGATCCGGTTGGACGTGGACAGATAGGTCTCGGTCTCGGCCTCGTTCGACTTCACCCGCACAACGTAACCGGTTGGCTCGATGAGCACTATGCTGGCAAGGGTGACCACTACCGACAACGGCGTCGACTCGCTGGCCGACGTGACCTCGTCCGAGGACCGGCTGCGCCGGTTCCTGCTCGGGCTGCCGGGCGTCGACCAGGTCGGCGCCGAGGCTCGTGCCGCCACGCTGAGCACCCGGTCGATCAAGACCACCGCCAAGGCCTATGCGCTGGACCTGGCGATCCAGATGATCGACCTGACCACGCTGGAGGGCTCGGACACCCCGGGCAAGGTGCGCGCCCTGTGCGCCAAGGCCAAGCGCCCCGACCCGGCCGACCAGACCGCTCCCCAGGTAGCCGCGGTCTGTGTCTACCCGGACCTGGTGGCGACGGCGAAGTTCGAGCTGCGCGGGACCGGGATCAACGTCGCGAGTGTGGCAACCGCGTTCCCCAGTGGGCGTTCGAGTCTGGCGATCAAGATGCAGGACACCAAGGACGCGGTCGCGGCCGGTGCCGACGAGGTCGACATGGTGATCGACCGCGGTGCGTTCCTGTCCGGGCGCTACGGCCTGGTCTTCGACGAGATCGCCGCGATCCGCGAGGCCGCGGGTGACGCGCATCTCAAGGTGATCCTGGAGACCGGCGAGCTGGTCACCTACGACAACGTACGGCGTGCGTCCTGGCTGGCGATGCTGGCCGGCGCCGACTTCATCAAGACCTCCACCGGCAAGGTGTCCCCGGCCGCGACCCTGCCGGTCACGCTGGTGATGCTGGAGGCGGTCCGCGACTACCACGAGTCGACCGGCCTGCACATCGGCGTCAAACCGGCCGGCGGGATCCGGACCGCGAAGGACGCGATCAAGTACCTGGTCACGGTCAACGAGACCGCCGGACCGGACTGGCTGGACCCGGAGCTCTTCCGCTTCGGCGCGTCCAGCCTGCTGAACGACCTGCTGATGCAACGCACCAAGCTGGCCACCGGTCACTACCCCGGCCCCGACTACTTCACGCTGGACTGATGAGGGCATGAGCAGATTCGAGTACGCACCGGCCCCCGAATCGCGGGCCATCGTCGACATCAAGTCGTCGTACGGGCTGTTCGTCAACGGCGCCTTCGTCGAGGCGACGGACGGCAAGCCCTTCAAGACCGTGAGCCCTTCGACCGAGGAGGTGCTCGCTGAGGTCAGCGAGGCCGGCCCGGCTGATGTGGACAAAGCAGTTCGCGCCGCCCGGAAGGCCTTCGAGAAGGTCTGGGGGCCGATGGCCGGCCGGGACCGGGCCAAGTACCTGTACCGGATCGCGCGGCTGATCCAGGAGCGGTCGCGCGAGCTGGCCGTGCTGGAGTCGCTCGACAACGGCAAGCCGATCCGCGAGTCGCGTGACGTCGACATCCCGTTGGTGGCCGCGCACTTCTTCTACTACGCGGGCTGGGCCGACAAGCTCGAGTACGCCGGTGCTGGCGCGGATCCGCAGCCCTGGGGCGTGGCCGGCCAGGTCATCCCGTGGAACTTCCCGCTGCTGATGCTGGCGTGGAAGATCGCACCCGCGCTGGCCGCGGGCAACACCGTCGTACTGAAGCCGGCCGAGACGACTCCGCTGACCGCGCTCGCGTTCGCGGAGATCTGCCAGCAGGCGGATCTGCCGCCAGGCGTGGTCAACATCGTCACCGGCGCAGGCCGGACCGGCCAGGCGCTGGTCGAGCACCCGGATGTGAACAAGGTCGCCTTCACCGGTTCGACCGCGGTCGGCCGCGCGATCGCGAAGTCCGTCGCGGGCACCGACAAGGCGGTCACGCTGGAGCTCGGCGGCAAGGCGGCGAACATCGTCTTCGAGGACGCCCCGATCGACCAGACCATCGAGGGCATCGTCAACGGCATCTTCTTCAACCAGGGTCACGTCTGCTGCGCGGGTTCGCGGCTGCTGGTCCAGGAGAGTGTGTACGACGAGGTCCTGGCGCGACTGAAGCGCCGGATGAGCTCACTGCGGGTCGGCGATCCGCTCGACAAGAACACGGATATCGGCGCGATCAACTCGTCGGCCCAGCTGGCGAAGATCCGTGAGCTGTCGCAGGTCGGTGAGGACGAGGGCTCCGAGCGCTGGTCGCCCGAGTGCGAGCTGCCGGCGCAGGGCTACTGGTTCCCGCCGACCGTCTTCACCGGGGTCTCGCAGGCGCACCGGATCGCCCGCGAGGAGATCTTCGGGCCGGTGCTGTCGGTGCTGACCTTCCGGACTCCTCAAGAGGCCGTGGAGAAGGCGAACAACACGCCTTTCGGGCTGTCCGCCGGGATCTGGACCGAGAAGGGTTCCCGGATCCTCTGGATGGCCAACCAGCTGCGCGCCGGCGTGGTCTGGGCCAACACGTTCAACCGCTTCGACCCGACCTCGCCGTTCGGCGGCTACAAGGAGTCGGGCTACGGCCGCGAAGGCGGCCGTCACGGCCTGGAGGCTTACCTTGCCCACTAAGGACAATGCTCGCCTAGAGGTCCGCAAGACCTACAAGCTGTACGTCGGCGGCGCCTTCCCACGCAGCGAATCCGGCCGCACGTACGTCGTCAGCAACGCCAAGGGCAAGTTCCTCGCGAACGCCTCCCAGGCCTCCCGCAAGGACGCCCGGGACGCGGTCGTCGCCGCCCGCAAGGCGTTCGGCAGCTGGTCGGCCAAGACGGCGTACAACCGTGGTCAGGTGCTCTACCGGGTCGCCGAGGTGATGGAGGGGCGGCACGAGCAGTTCAGCTCCGAGGTCGCCGCCTCCGAAGGTCTGTCGATCTCCAAGGCCCGCGCGGTCGTGGACGCGTCGATCGACCGCTGGGTCTGGTACGCCGGCTGGGCCGACAAACTCGCCCAGGTCGTCGGCTCCAGCAACCCGGTGGCCGGCCCGTACTTCGACTTCTCGTTGCCCGAGGCAACCGGCGTGGTCGCGGTCCTCGCCCCGCAGGACTCCAGCCTGCTCGGCCTGACCTCGGTGATCGCCCCCGCCATCGTCTCCGGCAACACGGTCGTCGCCGTCTCGTCGTACGAGCGCCCGCTGCCCGCCATCACCCTCGGCGAGGTGATGGCCACCTCCGACCTCCCCGGCGGCGTCGTCAACCTGCTCACCGGTTCAGCCTCCGAGATCGGCACCTGGCTGGCCTCCCACATGGACGTCAACGCCATCGACCTCTGCGGCATCGAGAGTGCGGACGAAGCCCGCGACCTGGAAGCCGCAGCCGCCGAAAACCTCAAGCGGGTACGCCGCCCCGCCCCCGAGGACTGGACCGAATCCCCCGGCCTCTCCCGCCTAACCCAATACCTAGAACTCAAAACCGTCTGGCACCCCATCGGCATCTAGTCTCCGGCCACCACTGGTGCCCGGAGACACCCACCGACGGCCGGAGACCTGTTGCCACAGGTCCCCCGCCACCACAAACTGTCTCCGGCCCACCCAACGGCATCTGGTGGCTGGGCCGGTTGGTGAGGCCGGCGGCCAGAGGTGATCGTTGCCTGGGGCTGACGGGCTTCGGTTGCCGCCAGTGCGGAGGCCTTCCACTGATCCATCGCAGTGGTTCGGGCTCCCCGGACGATCAGTCGCGGTGACTCGAGGCAGATCGGGTTGTCCGGGGCGCGGTGGGCCGGCGCTGGGGAGCCCTACCACCCGAAAACGACGGGTAGCACTCCCCAACCCGTCAACACGCAGGTACCAGGCGAGCGGCCCTCAACGGCCCCGATCCGACGACTGCAACTCACCTACCTCAGCCGAAGCCCGTCAGCCCGGGCAACGTCCACTTCACGCCACCGTCGTAACGTCCGAAAGACCGGAGGGCGGCCCTCCGCTCCTTCGGACGTTAATCACGGCCCTGGGCTAACGTCCGAAAGACCGGAGGGCGGGCCTCCGCGCGTTCGGACGTTAATCACGGCGCTGGGCTAACCGCGACGGGCTCGGTTGACGTCGCCCGAGCCGCCTTGGCTAGCCGGCCTTGGGGTTGCCCCTCGAGTTGGGGGGGTTGCCCACTGAGAATTTCGATGGGCAACCCCTCAGTTGGAGGGATAACCACTGAGGTGAGGGGTTCGCCGGAGGAGGCGGGTACCGGGCGGGGT
>NZ_SMKA01000211.1 GCF_004348455.1 Kribbella albertanoniae | reverse complement strand
GGACGGTATCCGCCCTGACCGGTCTCGGTTAGACGACCGAGAGGGGGAGGAGTTTTTTGCCGGTGGGGCCTATTTGGATCTCGGTGTTCATCTGGGGGCAGACGCCGCAGTCGAAGCAGGGGGTCCAGCGGCAGTCTTCGACCTCGATGGCGCCGTCTTCGTCGAGGGCGTCCTGCCAGTCCTCCCAGAGCCAGTCGCGGTCCAGGCCCGAATCCAGGTGATCCCAGGGCAGGACTTCGGCGTACTCGCGCTCGCGGGTCGTGTACCAGGCCAGGTCGACCGGCTCGTCGGCGAGCGCCTTCTCGGTGCTGCTGATCCAGCGCTCGTACGAGAAGTGCTCGCTCCAGCCGTCGAACCGGCCGCCGTCGCGCCAGACCTCTTCGATGATCCGGCCGACGCGGCGGTCACCGCGCGACAGCAGGCCTTCGATGATGCCGGGCTTGCCGTCGTGGTAGCGGAAACCGATCGCCTTCGCGTACTTCTTGTCGGAGCGGATCGCCGCGTTCAGCTTCGCCAGCCGGGCGTCGGTCTCCTCGACGCCGAGCTGCGAGGCCCACTGGAACGGCGTGTGCGGCTTCGGCACGAAACCACCGATCGACACTGTGCACCGTACGTCGTTACGCCCGGACACCTCGCGCCCGGTCGCGATCACCCGCTTGGCCAGGTCGGCGATCGCGAGCACGTCCTCGTCGGTCTCGGTCGGCAGGCCGCACATGAAGTACAGCTTCACCTGCCGCCAGCCGTGGCTGTACGCCGCCGCGACCGTGCGGATCAGGTCCTCCTCGGAGACCATCTTGTTGATCACCTTGCGCAGCCGGTCCGAGCCGCCTTCGGGGGCGAAGGTCAGACCGCTGCGCCGGCCGTTGCGGGAGAACTCGTTGGCCAGCGTGATGTTGAAGGCGTCGACCCTTGTCGAGGGCAACGACAGCGACACGTTGCTGCCTTCGTACCGGTCGCCAAGGCCCTTGGCCACGTCGGCGATCTCGCTGTGGTCGGCCGAGGAGAGGCTGAGCAGCCCGACCTCCTCGAAACCGGTCTTCTTCAGACCGTTCTCGACCATGTCACCGATCGTGGTGATACTGCGCTCCCGCACCGGCCGCGTGATCATCCCGGCCTGGCAGAACCGGCAGCCGCGCGTGCAGCCGCGGAAGATCTCCACCGAGAACCGCTCGTGCACGGTCTCGGCGAGCGGCACCAGCGGCTTCTTCGGATACGGCCAGGCATCCAGGTCCATCACCGTGTGCTTCGCCGTCCGGAACGGTACGCCGGTCCGGTTCGGTACGACGCGCTGGATCCGCCCGTCGGGCAGGTAGTCGACGCTGAAGAACTTCGGGATGTAGACGCCGCCGGACTTCGCCAGCCGCAGCAGCACCTCGTCACGCCCACCCGGGCTGCCCTCGTCCTTCCACTCCCGGATCACCTCGGAGATGGCCAGCACGATCTCCTCGCCGTCACCGAGCACCGCCGCGTCGATGAAGTCCGCGATCGGCTCCGGGTTGAACGCCGCGTGCCCACCGGCGAGCACGATCGGGTCCTCGTCGGTCCGGTCCACGGCGTACAGCGGGATGCCGGCCAGGTCGAGCGCGGTCAGCATGTTCGTGTACCCGAGCTCGGTCGAGAACGACAGCCCGAAGACGTCGAACGCCCGCACCGGCCGGTGGCTGTCCAGCGTGAACTGCGGGATCTGGTGCTCCCGCATCACCGCCTCCATGTCCGGCCAGACCGAATACGTCCGCTCGGCCAGCAGGTGCTCCCGCTCGTTGAGCACTTCGTACAGGATCTGAACGCCCTGGTTGGGCAGTCCGACCTCGTACGCGTCCGGGTACATCAGCGCCCAGCGCACACTCGCGGTATCCCAGTCCTTACTGACCGAGTTGAGCTCACCTCCGACGTACTGGATCGGCTTCTGCACACTCGGCAGCAGCGCCTCCAGGCGCGGGAACAGCGATTCGACAGTCATCAGGCACTTCCGGTCGAGGACAAAGCACCTACCAGATTAGCCCCGCGACCGCTCTACCCCGGAATCGACGGCCGTCCGCATCCACACCCGGTACTCGGCCAGGCACTCCCCGAGCGCAGCCTCCAACTGTGCGTCGGTCGTGATCCCGCTCCGGTGCAACCCTCGTTCCTTGGCCATCCGGTCGGTCAGCCCGGTCGGCGCATGCTCGTCGTACAGCCTGCTCATGAACGCCTCGGACCGTCTCAGCAGATCCTCCTGGGAGCCCTGGAGCGCCTTGCGCTCACCCCGCGCGGCCAGTCTGATGTCGACCACCTTCTTCACCCCGAGCCCGAGGCACGCGGCGCCCAACGCCACATAGCTCGGCGGCAGGAACCCGATCACATCCAGCCCGGCATCAAGTCCGAAGCCGAGCGGGCCGATCAGCAGGATCACCGCAAGATCAGCAGGCGCGGAGACCCGGTCCAGCAACTTCCCCAGGTCGTCGATCACCGCAGTGCCTGCCGGGCCTGTACGGCGGCCGCCAGGTACGCCAACTGCCCTTTGCCGGGAGGGCGCATCTCCCTCTCGAGTTGCCTGACCGCGAAATAGATCAGCTGTCCGTCATGGGCCGTCAACAGGCTGGACAGGATGCGGAACCTGGTCTCCTCGTCAGCAGTCACCAGCGCGGACAGTTGATACTCGATGAACTGCTGCTCGTCGGGCCCCAACCGATCGGTCGCCTCCAGGAACTCGTCAACGGCCCGGACGAAGAAGTGGTTTCGCCGACGCCACCGCCGCGTTGGCTGCTTCGGCACCACAGAGTCCCGCGCTGATATCACCCCGGCGAGACGGATGACGCGGTCGTGCAGGGCAGATCCGGCGACCAGCAGGACGAAGAGCACGATCACTGCGCCGGCCGCGACGAAGAACGCAGCCACCGCGCCCGGGCTGCCGGGGAGATCGCCGCCAGGGCTGGGGGGTGAGCTGCTGGAGCCGTCGGCCGAGCGGCCGTCGGCGATGAGGAAGGCCAGTAGACCGGTCGCCAGTGCGAGGCCAGGCAGGCTGCCGCGGCGGCCTGGGGCGGGGTGATCGTTCACCTGTCCAACGCTAGCTGAGATGAGTCAGCAGGAGCGGGTTGACGATGTCGGGGTGGGAGTAGGTGACCAGGTGGGCGGCGTTCTCGATGATTTCGAGGTGGGCGCCGGGGATCTGACCAGCCAGCGGTACGACGGTTTCCGGCGGGACGGAGGTGTCGGAGTCGGTGGTGACGAGGAGGACCGGGGCGCTGATCTCGCCGAGCCGTGGGACCAGGTTGGTGTGGGCGAGCGCTTCGCAGCAGGCGGCGTATCCCTCGTCTGACGTACTGAGGAGCATCTCCCGGACCGGGTCGGTGTCGGTGAACTCCGGGAGGAACCAGCGGCGGAGCGTCGCCTCAGTGATCGCCTGGGTGCCCTCGGCCCGCACCTGGGCGGCGCGGTCCAGCCAGGGCTGCGGGTTCGCTGCCAGGTTGGACGGCGGGCAGAACAGGGCGAATCGGTGGAAGCGTTCAGGCGCGTTCTGCGCCAGCCAGAGGCCGATGGCGCCGCCGAGCGAGATGCCGACGTACGACGCCTGCTCGATCGCCAACGTGTCCAGCAGCTCGACCACGTCGCCGCCGAGCTCGTCGATCGTGTACGGACCGTTGGGCGCCTCGGAACCGCCGTGTCCCCGGTGGTCGAACGCGATCACCCGGAACCGCGCGGACAAGGACTCGAGTTGCGGCGCCCACATCGTGTGCGCCGCACCGAGTGACGAGCCCATCAGCACCACAGGTGCTTCCGCGGGACCTGTCTCTACATAGTTGAGTCGCATGCGACCCAGTATTCACCGGCAGATTGTCATTGCAGTTTCTTTATTGCACCTTCCGGACCCGAACATCCATGTCGGCCAGGAATCGCAGCAGTGCCCCCAGCATGTTCTTGCTGGTCGCCCGCGTACGTCGCCTCACAGCTCTTTCCCCTCACTCGATCACGCAACAAACCGCCTGCAGACAGCGGGGCGGCATGTCGATCGAGGCGGCGGCGCCAGCCTATCCCGCTTCGGGTTCGTCCTGGGCCGCCGGATCACGCGACGGACAAAACTGCAGCTTGTTGCAACGACTGCTCGATCGAGGGCTACGCGGTCGGGGGCTGGGCCTTGGTGCTGATCGCGAGGCGGTTCCAGAGGTTGATGGTGCCGATGGCGAGGACCACGTTCACCGTGCCCTCTTCACCGAAGTGCTTGACCGCGTCGTCCCAGACGTCGTCGGGGACACCGTGCTCACCGAGCTTGGTGACCGCGTCGGTCAGGGCGAGCGCGGCCCGCTCGGTCTCGTCGTAGAACGAGACCTCTTGCCAGGCCGCCAGCCCGAACAGCCGCTGGGTGGTTTCGCCTTGTTTGACTGCTTCCTTGGTGTGCATGTCGATGCAGAAACCACACCCGTTGATCAACGACGCGCGCACCTTGATCAGGTGCAGCAGCGTGTGGTCCAGAACGCTCTGTACGTAGGCCTCGACGCCGTACACGGCCTTCACACCGGCCGGCGCCGCTTTCATCATGTCGCTGCGTTGTTCCATACCTGTTTGACAGATAGACCCGGTACGGCGTGACGACGGGGCCGGTGACCTCGGTCACGTGGCCGGTTTGAGCACCGCCTGGGCCCTGGTCGCGGCCGCCTCGGCAGCAGCCTCCAGCACGGCTTCATCTCCGGCCAGCACGCTGACCGACAGCATCACGTCGTTCACGCCGGTGATGAGGCCGGTGAACTCGAGACCCCGCTTGGGACCGCTGACTCCCATCAGCCGGAACGCGAACGGCTCGGTGCCGTACTTCGGGGCGGTGAGCTCGTCGACCTGCATGGTCGTACTGCTATCGCCCTCGGCGCGCATGCTGACCCGCGTGCAGGACGAGACCGCGTCGGCGTACTTCTCTCGCAGGCTCGCGACCTTCGCCACTGAGCCCAGGGCGTCGAAGCCGAAGTCGATGTAAGGCCCTTCCTGACCGCCCGAGAACGAGCGGCTGACGGTTGCCTTCGCGCCCGGCGCCTCGGTGGCGTTCAGGTACTTGACCAAGGGCTTGCACCGGCTGCTCGAGGTCCAGAACGGCTTCGAACCGTCATCTGGTTCCTCGGCCTCGCGGGTGAAACCTTCCGGCAGGTCGGACAGTTCGAGCAGCGCCTTGGTCAGGTCCGCCTCGGAACGCATGACCAGGCCGGTCGCCGGATCGGTCGTCGCGCTGACCGGCTCGGGCGGAGTGGAAGTCGGCGTCGAAGGGACCGACGGTGCCGGGGTCGGCGGGGCGGAGCTCTTGTCATCGCCCCCACCACACGCGGTCAGCGTGAAGGTGAGGGCAGCGGCGAGTGCAAGGGAGGACGACACGAACCTGGTCATGGAATTCCTCGGTGGCGGAGTCACCGCTATCTGGACAATGTGTCCAGAGGGCGGCCGAGCAAGGCAGCAGCGTACCGGATCAGAAACTGTGCGAACGCAGGTGGATGTTCTGCAGCAGCCCGACCGCGAGCAGACCGGCGAACATCGACGAACCACCGTAGGAGACGAACGGCAGCGGCAGCCCGGTGACCGGCATGATTCCGAGCGTCATGCCGATGTTCTCGAAGGCCTGGAAGGCGAACCAGCACACCACTCCGGTGGCCACCAGCCGGCCGAAGGCGTCGCGGGCGTTGATCGCGATCCGCAACCCGCGGAACAGGATCAGCGCGAACAGCACGATGATCGCGCCGGCACCGATCAGGCCGAGCTCCTCACCGGCCACGGTGAAGACGAAGTCGGTGTGCTGCTCGGGGACGAACGCGTTCTGCGTCTGGCCACCGTGGAACAGGCCTTGGCCGAACACCCCGCCGTTGCCGATCGCGATCCGGGCCTGGTTCACGTTGTAGCCGGTGCCTTGCAGGTCGCCCTCGGGATTCGCGAACGAGGTGAAGCGATCGAGCTGATAGGTCTTCAGGATCTGCAGCTTGATCGCCAGCGCCGCGAGCACCACGCCGGCCGTGACCAGGCCGAGCATCCAGCGCTTCGGGACGCCGGAGACCGCGATGATCCCGAACACGATCGAGCCGAGCACCATCACCGTGCCCAGGTCGGGCTGCAGCATCACCAGCAGCACCGGGATCGCGGCGACCGCGATGGCCTGCACGATGTCGACGGTCCGGGCTGTCGCGTTCCGGTCCGTCTCACCCTTCTCCGCGATCAGCAGCGACATCCCAACGATCACCGCGAGCTTGGCGAACTCGCTGGGCTGGATCGACATCCAGGGCAGCTGGATCCAGGACCGGGATCCATTGATGACCGCGCCGATCCCCGGCACCAGGACCAGGATCAGTCCGACGATCGCGGCGGCGTACAGGACCGGGGCGAGCAGCCGGAGCCGACGCGGATCAGTGACCGCGGCGCCGATCGCGAGGATCAGGCCGATGGCAAAGTTCATCGCTTGCCGGAGCAGGAAGAAGTGCGGGTTGCCTTCGGTCAGCGACTCGCGGTTGTGGGTCGCGGACCAGATCAGCAGCGCGCCGATCGACGACAGCGCGACCACGCCCAGCACGAGGATCCAGTCCAGCTGCCAGACGGTCGATCGCCGGTCGGCGCGCGGCCTGGTCCGGATCGGGGCCAGCGTCGCCATCACTGCGGCTGCTTCGGCTTGGTGGCCGGCGGCGCCGGTTTGATGTCGTACAGCGTCTCGTAGATCTTCCGGACCGCTTCACCACCGGCCCCCGAACCGGTACCGGCCTGGCTCAGCATCATCACCACGGCATAGCGATCCGTGTACGACGCCATCCACGAGGTGGTCTGTTTGCCGTAGACCTCGGCGGTCCCGGTCTTCGCCCGGATCGGGATCGTGTCGAGCGGGAAGCCGGCGAACTTCCAGGCCGCTGTACCGCTGCGGGCAGTCTCTTTGAGGCCCTTGTCGATATAGCGCAAGTTGTTCGCCGAGACCGGGAGCTTGGCCTTCACGGACGGCTTGATGATGTGGTTCTTGCCGTTGGCACCCTTCCACGACTGGACGACGCGCGGCTCGTACAGGGTGCCGCCGTTCGCCAGGGCGGAATAGACGACCGCCAGCTGCAGCGGCGTGATCGTGGTGTCGCCCTGACCGATCGAGAAGTTCACCGCGTCACCCGCGCGGTACCGGTAGCCGTCGACGCAGAACTCGCGGGAGAACTGCCTCAGGAACGCCGATGTCCCGGCCGGCGGGTTGTCGGCGAGCTTGCAGTAGTAGTCCTTCTGCGAGTCGTAGTACTCCTTCTTCCACTTGCGGTCCGCGATCCGGCCGCTCACCTCACCGGGCAGATCGATCCCGGTCGGGGTGCCGAGGCCGAACCTCTTGGCCATCTCGACCAGCGGGTCGCGCGCGTTGATGTCGCCGGAGTTGCCGCCCTCCTTGAGCCACAGGGCGTAGGCGATCCGGTAGAAGAAGGTGTCGCAGGAGATCGACAGCGCGCGATCGAAGCCGATCATCCCGTAGGAGGCGGACTCGTAGTTCTTGAAGCGGCGGTCACCGACCTCGAGGAACGACGAGCAGTCCAGCCGGGTCTTGGTGCTGTACCCAGCCCCCAGCGCGGCCGCAGTGGTGATCGGCTTGAACGTCGAACCGGGCGCGAGCTGGCCCTGCAGCGCCCGCGAGACCAGCGGCGTACCGGACTTGGGCGAGTACAGCGCGTCGAGCTCACGCTGACTGATCCCGCCGACCCAGACACCCGGGTCGTAGTTGGGGTAGCTGGCCATCGCGACGATCCGGCCGGTCTTGGTGTCCATCACGACCGCGGCACCGGAATCGGCGACGTAGTTGCGTTTGGTGATCTTGTCGTACTGCTTGCGCGCAGTCAGCAGCGCGCCCCGCAACTGCGCCTCGACCGAGGCCTGGATCCGCGCGTCGATCGAGCTGACGATGGTCGCGCCCGGGGTCGGCGCGGTCTGCTTCTCGACACCGGTCGTGTACCCGACCGCGTCGACGATCACGTCCTTCACACCGGGAGCACCGCGCAGCATCGCGTCGTACGTGCGCTCGACGCCTGCGCGGCCGACCAGATCCGAGCGGTGCGGGACCGAGTCCTGGCCGGACTTGTCGATCTTCTCCAGCTCGTCGGTGGTGATCGGCGACAGGTAGCCGAGGATGTGGGCCGCGTTCACTTTGTACGGCGCCGGGTACGCGCGCAGGGTCTGCGAATCGGCCCCGACCCCCGGGAAGTCCTCGCGACGCTCCATCACCTCGATCGCGACCTGCTCGCTGACGTCCTTGGCGACCGGGATCGGCTGGTACGGCGTCCCGTTCCAGCAGCGTGGTGGTTTCGACGCCCCGGGCTCACCGCAGAGCATGGTGCGGTCCTTGAGCTCCTTCGGAGTCTGACCGAGCACCTTGGCCAGCCGGGCGATCACCTGGGTCTGCTGCTGGTCCGGCAGCTTGGCCAGCACCGAGCGGTCGACGGTGATCACCAGCGACACCCGGTTGCCGACCAGCGTCCGGCCCTTCGCATCCACGATGACGCCGCGCGGGGCGGGCACGAGCACCTGGCGGGTGTGGTTCTGCGTGGCGGCCTGGCTGTAGTCGGCGCTGGACATCACCTGCATGTACCAGAGCCGGGCGAACAGCGTGCAGAACAAGGAGAAGACGAGCACGCCGATCACGAACAACCGCAGCCGTGCCTTCAGCGGCGTCTCGAAGAAATCAAAACTCACGAGTCATCACCCGGCGCTCACGGGTCGCGGTGAAGCGCGACATCAGCCACATCACCAGCGGAATGACGACGATCGCACCGACCACGTCGTAACCGGCCGCGATCCCGATCCGGACACCGAACTGCCCCCAGTCGACCGAGGGATCGTGCAGCAACGCACCCGTGGCCGAGTAGATCAGCAGCGACAGCCCAGCACCGAAGACCACGGTCAGGGCGACGCCCAGCGGCCCGACCGGACCGGCTGAGGTTTCCCGCCGGATCAGACCGGCCACGTAGCCCGCGATTGCCAGCGCGAGCGCCCAGCGACCGGCGGTGTGGTCAGCGGGCGGCACGATGTCGAGCAGCAACCCGCCCACGAACCCGGCAATCGCACCCCACTCCGGACCGCGCGACAACGCCAGCGCGATCACCACGATCAGCACCAGATCACACGTGACTCCGGCGACCGCGATATTCGTCAGCACGGACGTCTGGATGGTGACCGCCAGCATCAGCAGCAAGGCGGCCAACCCGACTCTTAGTGCAATCACGTCAGCTCTCCCTTCCTCTAGCGAGCACTGCCTGCTGTTGTTGTCGGTTTCAGTTGTGGTCGGGCGGGGCGAGCCGGCGGACCGGTCACCACACCCACGGTGTCGATCCGGGTGGGATCGACGTACGGCTTGATCGTTGCGGTGGTGCCGAGCCCACCCGCCGTCGCCGACACCGAAGTGACGACGCCGATCGGGACACCAGGCACGTACGGCGCGTTGCCGCTGGAACCCCAGGTGACAATCCGGTCCCCGACCCGGGGCTTGGCCTTCAGGTCGACCAGCTTGTAGTCCAGGGTCCCGGCCAGCTCGCCGCGGCCCGAGACGAATCCCAGTGCCAGTGTCGAGTTCAACCGTCCACCGACCGTGGAGTTACGGTCGCCGATCAGCAGCACGGTCGCGGTCGCCTCGGTGGTCCGCACCACCCGGCCGACCAGACCGCTGCCGTTGATCACGGTCATGTCGGCACGGACGCCATCCGCCGTACCAGCATCGATGGTGACGGTGTGGTTGAAGCTCTGCAGGCTGCCGATCCCAATCACCCGGGCCGGCGTCATGGTGAACTTCGGTGCGAGCCGGAGCAAGCCGTCCAGCTCGCCCGCCCGGCTGCGCGCGTAGTCGGTGGTGTTCAGCTCCTGGCGGAGCTTGTCGTTCTCGCTGTGCAGTTTTTCATTCTCTGCCTTCAACTTATCCGTTTCCGCGAAGCGGTCCCGGAGGTTGTCCACAGGCTTCCGGGCCGAGCTCGCGGTCGACTCCAGCGGGCCGAAGACGGCTGCGGCGCCGGCCCGCAGCGGCTCCACCGGCGAACCGGCCGAGCGGCGGGCGTCGAGCACGATGAGCGTGAAACAGGCCAGGATGATCAGGACCAGAATCGTCCGGCGGCGCCGGACCTCCCGCGGTACCCCGGCCGCCCGGACCAGGCCTCGCGCGGGGGTGCCGAGGTCTTTGAGCATGGTCAGCGCCGGTTGTCGGTGACGAGAATCCGGTTCAGCGTCTCGATGTTGTCGACACACTTGCCGGCCCCGAGGACGACCGCGTCCAGCGGATTGTCCGCGACATGGATCGGGATCCCGGTCTCGTGCCGGAGCCGCTCGTCCATCCCCTTGAGCAGGGCTCCGCCGCCGGTCAGCACGATGCCGCGGTCGACGATGTCACCGGCCAACTCCGGCGGGGTCTTGTCCAGGGTGGCCTTGACCGCGTCGACGATCGCGGTGATCGGCTCCTCGATCGCCTGCCGGATGTTCGCCGAGGAGACCTTCACGGTGCGCGGCAGCCCGGAGATCATGTCCCGGCCGCGGATCTCGCTGTCCGGTCCGTCGGTGGTCGGGAACGCCGACCCGATGGTCATCTTGATCTGCTCCGAGGTCGCCTCGCCGAGCAGCAGCGAGTACTCCTTCTTGCAGTAGTTCACGACCGCCTTGTCGATGGCGTCACCGGCCACCCGGATCGACTGGCTGGTGACGATGCCGCCGAACGAGATGACCGCGACCTCCGTCGTACCGCCGCCGATGTCGACCACCATGTTGCCGGTGGCGTCGCGGACCTCGAGGTTCGAGCCGAGGGCCGCGGCCATCGGCTCCTCGATGATGTAGACCTTGCGAGCGCCGGCCATGTACCCAGCGTCACGGACGGCCCGCTGCTCGACCGCGGTGATGCCGGACGGTACACAGACCACGATCCGCGGTTTGGCGAAGTACCGGCGGCGGTGCACGCGCTGGATGAAGTAGCGCAGCATCTGCTCGGCCGCGTCGAAGTCGGCGATCACACCGTCCTTGAGCGGCCGGATCGCGGTGATGTTGCCGGGGGTCCGGCCGATCATCTTCTTCGCCTCGTGACCGAACGCGACCGCTTCCCGCGGTTCGTCGGTCCGGGTCGCGACCACGGACGGTTCGTTCAGGACGACGCCACGCCCTCGTACATAGACGAGGGTATTGGCCGTTCCGAGGTCGACCGCCATGTCGCGGCCGAGCATGCTGTTCGCCATCTCGGGGGCCCTCCACCTGCTCGGGTCCTGCGATTCTCAGGCTAAGCGCGGACCCAGCGCCACCCGGGGACCGACACGACCCGCCTGCCCAGCACGCATCGTATCGGTCCCCTCACCCAAACAACGAAACCGAGTACGTCCGCAGGCAGATCGTCCAGCCAGAGCAGGCCGATCGACCACAGGCCGCCGACGTCGGCACAGGTCTGGCTGCTGGTGCAGGCACCCGCAAGCAGTCCCTGGAATCACCAGCTGCTCCCCCGAGGAGCGCCCGGCCTCGCCGCAACCCGTGATCGACCGAACCCACCCGGCCGACCAACGTAACCGGTCGAACAGCTCAGCCTTCCCAAGTCCCGGGAGCCGTAAACGGAACCGTCAGCAGCCGGCTTGCCGCTGTCAATCCCTTGACCAGGAGCCACTATTCAACGAGTGCAGCGTCGAGTCGAGACTGAACCAGATCGAAAACACCGTCAGGAACGAGCGCATCCAGCTCCGTGCGCCCACACCACGCGACGGCGTCGACCTCGCCGGCATCAGCAACCCGAGCGGTTCCACTCATCAGGGTGCATTCGACGTAGTGCATCCGCCGACCGGTCAGCGGATGCACGCGTTGTCCCAGCGTGCGCGTGACGCGCACCTCGACGCCGGCCTCTTCGCGCGTCTCACGAACCGCGGCAGCTTCGGCCGTCTCGCCGGCCTCAATCTTTCCCGCCGGGAACTGCCACCGCAGGGTGCCCTCGGCGACGCTGCGCCGTACCAACAGCACCCGTCCGTCGTGGATCACCACAGCTGCGGCGATCTCTTCAGCGCCGGCGGTCATCAGTCGGTCCCTACGGCAGGTCGGGGAACCAGATTTTGATTTCGCGGTCGGCGGATTCCGGGGAGTCGGAGCCGTGGACGAGGTTTTCGCGGTTGGAGAGGGAGAGGTCGCCGCGGATGGTGCCGGGGAGGGCCTTGCGGCCGTCGGTGGCGCCGTTCAGGGCGCGGACCACCTCGATGGCCTCGTCGCCTTCGAGGACCAGGGCGACCAGGGGGCCGCTGGTGACGAAGTCGCGAAGCGGCGGGTAGAAGTCACGCTCGACGTGCTCGGCGTAGTGCTGGTCGGCGGTCTCACCGTCGATCGTGCGGAACTCCATCGCGACGATCGACAGCCCCTTGGCCTCGAACCGGCCGAGAACCTCGCCGACCAGCCCGCGGCGTACCGTGTCGGGCTTCAGCAGGACCAGGGTGCGCTGCGACATCTGTCAACTCTCCGTAGAAGTAGTCGGGGCGGCAGAGCCTACCTGCTGAGCCTTCTTGGCTTCTTCGATGCGGCGGCCGAGGACGATGGCGGCTACCCAGAAGGCCGCGAAGGCCAGGCCCAGTACGAACATGACGGGGACGACGAAGCCCAGGCCGACGGCGCCGACCTGGACGGCGGAGCCGAGGATGTAGCCGGTCCGGTTGCGGAGCAGGCCTGCGGACAGGACGGCCAGTACGGCGAGGCCCAGGCAGACCGGGACTGCGACGGCCGGGCGGATGTCGGCGACCGAGATCATCACCGGGGTGACGAGGGCGAGCACCAGGGCCTCGAAGCCGAGGACGATGGACGCGAGTGACCTCATTCGCCGTCACCGTCCTGGGAGTAGCCGGGCAGCGGGTCGGCCTCTTTGGGCTTGCGGACCAGCAGGGTGCGGGCTTCGCCGGCGGTGATCACCGAGCCGGTGACCAGGACGCCGCCGCTGCCCATGGCGATCGCGCCTTCCTCGGCCAGCCGGATCGCGTCGTCGATCGCGTCGATCAGGTGCGGGCGGACCAGTACCCGCTCCTCGCCGAAGATCTCGGCCGCGAGCTCACCAAGCTCCTCGGCCGGCATCGAGCGCTCGACGAAGCTGTTCCGGGTACAGATGACCGTTTCCATGATCGGCTCGTAGGCCTCGAGCAGGCCGTAGACGTCCTTGTCCTTCATACATCCCAGTACGCCGATCAGCGGCTGGAACGCAAACGCCTCGGACACCGCCGCGACGGTCGCCTGCGCGCCGTGCGGGTTGTGCGCGGCATCGACGAGGATCGTCGGGCTGGTCCGGACAACCTCGAGCCGGCCGGGGCTGGTGACCTCGGCGAACCCGGCCTGGAGCAGCTCCGTGGTGACGCGACCCTCGGCCTCCTCGCTGGCACCGAAGAGCGCTTCGACGGCCGCGACCGCGGTGGCCGCGTTGTGCGCCTGGTACTCACCGTGCAGCGGCAGGTAGATGTCGTCGTACTCGCCGCCGATGCCCTTGAGCGAGATCAGCTGACCGCCTACGGCGACCGAGCGGCTGACGACACCGAACTCGATTCCCTCGCGGATCATCGGTGCGCCGACCTGAGCGGCCCGGGCCATCAACACTTCGAGTACGTCGAGGCTTTGCTGCGACACGACCGCCGTACCGGACTGTTTGATGATGCCGGCCTTGTCCCGGGCGATCGTGACCGGATCCGCACCCAGGATGTGCGCGTGGTCGACCGCGACCGGGGTGATCACGGAGACCGTCCCGTCGGCGACGTTGGTCGAGTCCCATGTCCCGCCGAGGCCGACCTCGATGACCGCGACGTCGACCGGGGCGTCGGCGAAGGCCGCGAACGCCATCCCGGTCATCACCTCGAAGAACGAGAGCGGGTGCTCCTGCTCGCTGTCGACCACGTCCAGGTAGGGCTCCAGCTCGGCGTACGTCTCGACGAAACGCTCCTCGCTGATCGGCTCGCCGTTCAGCGTGATCCGCTCCCGGACCGACTCCAGGTGCGGGCTGGTGAAGCGCCCGGTCCGCAGCCCGGCCTCCTGCAGCAGCTGGTCGATCATCCGGGCGGTGGAGGTTTTGCCGTTGGTCCCGGTCAGGTGCACGACCGGGTACGACTTCTGCGGGTCGCCGAGCAACTCGACGAGCCGCTGCACGCGTTCCAGCGTGGGGTCGATCTTCTGCTCCGGCCAGCGGGCCTGGAGCCGTGCCGATACCTCGGCGTAGGAGAGGTCGCTCATCAGAGCTTCAGTCTAGTGAGGCTGTGGATAAAGCGTTCGGAGCACCCCTTGACAACCACTAGGATTGTGGGCATGAGCCAGACGTCCCGCGTTCCAGACAAGCCCAGCCTCGACGGCCTCGAGGAGAAGTGGGCTGCCGTATGGAAGGAGCAGCAGACCTACGCCTTCGACCGGACCGCGGAGCGCGCCGATGTCTACTCCATCGACACGCCGCCGCCGACGGTCTCGGGGTCGCTGCACGTCGGGCACATCTTCAGCTACACCCACACCGACCTGATCGCGCGCTTCCAGCGGATGCGCGGCAAAAAGGTCTTCTACCCGATCGGCTGGGACGACAACGGCCTGCCGACCGAGCGCCGCGTCCAGAACTACTACGGCGTCAAGTGCGACCCGTCGCTGCCCTACGACCCGGACTTCACCCCGCCGGAGAAGCCGGATCCGAAGAAACAGATCCCGATCTCGCGGCAGAACTTCGTCGACCTGTGCGGTGAGCTCACGCATATCGACGAGCAGGCGTTCGAGGCGATGTGGCGCCAGGTCGGGCTGAGCGTCGACTGGTCGTATCTCTACACGACCATCTCCGAGGACTCCCGGCGGACGTCGCAGCGCGCCTTCCTGCGCAACTTCGCCCGCGGCGAGGCCTACCTGTCGGAGGCGCCGACGCTCTGGGACGTCACTTTCCAGACTGCGGTCGCCCAAGCCGAGCTGGAGCCCCGGCCGTATCCGGGCGCCTACCACCGGATCTCGTTCCACGGTGCCGACGGGCCCGTCTACATCGAGACGACGCGACCGGAACTGCTGCCGGCCTGTGTCGCGCTGATCGCGCACCCGGACGACGAGCGGTACAAGAACCTTTTCGGTACGACGGTTCGCTCGCCGCTGTTCGACGTCGAGATCCCGGTCCTGGCGCACCCGGCCGCCGAGATGGACAAGGGCGCCGGTATCGCGATGTGCTGCACGTTCGGCGATCAGACGGACATCACCTGGTGGCGTGAGCTGCAACTGCCGGTCCGCACGGTCATCGGTCGGGACGGACGCATCCTGCGGGAGACCCCGGAGTGGCTCGCCGGTTCGGAGCTGTACGGCGAGCTAGCGGGCAAGACGACGTTCTCCGCGCGCGAGCTGATCGTGGGCAAGCTGCGCGAGAGCGGCGACCTGGACGGCGAGCCGAAGAAGACCGAGCGGATGGCGAACTTCTTCGAGAAGGGCGACAAGCCGCTCGAGATCGTCTCCACCCGGCAGTGGTACATCACCAACGGCGGGCGCAGCGCGGATCTGAAGGCCGAGTTCCTGGAGCGCGGCGACGAGCTGGGCTGGGTCCCGGAGCACATGAAGCACCGGTACATGAACTGGGTCGACGGGCTGAACGGTGACTGGCTGGTCTCCCGGCAGCGCTTCTTCGGTGTCCCGTTCCCGGTCTGGTATCCGATCGACGCCGACGGTGAGGTCGACTACGACCACCCGCTGATGCCTGCCGAGGCCGAGCTGCCGATCGACCCAACCTCTCAGGCACCGCGCGGGTTCGACGAGTCCCAGCGCGGCAAGCCGGGCGGGTTCGAGGCCGATCCCGATGTGATGGACACCTGGGCGACCTCGTCGCTCACCCCGCACATCGCGTGCGGGTGGGAGCGGGACGACGACCTGTTCCGGCGGACCTTCCCGATGGACCTGAACACGCACGCGCACGAGATCATCCGCACCTGGCTGTTCTCCCGCGTCGTCCGGGCCCACTTCGAGAACGGGACGCTGCCCTGGGCGCGCTCGATGATCTCCGGGTTCGTTGTCGACCCGGACCGCAAGAAGATGTCGAAGTCCAAGGGCAACGCGGTCATCCCGTCGGAGATCCTGGAGAAGTTCGGGACCGACGCGGTTCGCTGGCGCGCGGCGATGGCCCGGCCGGGGATGGACTCGCCGTTCGACGAGTCGCAGATGAAGGTCGGTCGGCGGCTCGCGATCAAGGTCCTGAACGCTTCGAAGTTCGTCCTGTCGTTCGGGGCGACCACGGTGGACACGACCGCTGTCACCGAGCCGGTCGACCTGGCGATGCTGCAGCGGTTGCGGACCGTTGTCGCGGATGCGACGGCGGCCTTCGAGCGGTACGACTACACCGGTGCGCTCGAGGTGAGCGAGCGGTTCTTCTGGACCTTCTGCGACGACTACGTCGAGCTGGTCAAGGAGCGCGCGTACGGCGGTCAGGGTGATGCTGCTGCGGCCTCGGCCAAGGCGGCGCTCGCGGTCGCGTTGTCGGTTCAGCTGCGGCTGCTCGCGCCGTACCTGCCGTTTGCGACCGAAGAGGTCTGGTCGTGGTGGCAGGAGGGTTCGATCCACAAGGCTGCCTGGCCGACCGACATCGATCTGGCGGTTGCCCCGCAGGAGGCTGAGGTTCTGGACGCGGTCTCCGAGGTGCTCGCCGGGATCCGTGGCGCGAAGTCCGCGGCGCAGGTCTCGATGAAGACCGAGGTCAGCAAGGTCGAGGTCAGCGGCCCCGCCGCCCGCCTGGCCCTGGCCGAGCGCGCCGAACCCGACCTGCGCGCGGCCGGCCGGATCACCGGCGAGATCGTCTGGAACGCCGAAGAGACCGACGCGGTCAGCGTCGTCGCCACTCTCTGACGTCGTACCGGTAGTGCCCGTCACCCCGGCCGGGGAGGCGGGCACTACGCGTTTGAATCGAACGACTACGCTGCGGAACCAGGTTGTCCGATGTGCAACCATCGGCCTCGACCCCGCGTCAGCACCAAGGAGCCCTCGCATGAGTAACCCCACCACCCCGAGCGACCCCGGTTCCCAGGAGTCCCCGGAGTCCGGTGCGGCAACCCC
>NZ_SMKA01000210.1 GCF_004348455.1 Kribbella albertanoniae | reverse complement strand
CTGGGTGGGGGCTCGCAGTCACGCCGGACTGATGGCTCCGGTACGGCGGGGTCGCTACCCCGTAGTCGTGTTCTCACCGGGCTTCGGCGTACCCAGGGGCCTGGCCTCGGTGATCGTCGCCGAGCTGGCCAGTCGTGGGTACGTCGTCGTCACGGTCGACCACACCTTCGAAACGGCTGCGGTGGAGTTCCCCGGCGGTCGGGTCGAACTGCAGACCCTGCCGGCCACCGGGTACGCCCGCACCGCCCGCGCGACCCGGGTTGCCGACGTACGGTTCGTGCTCGACCACCTCACCAAGCTCAGAAACGGAAGCAACCCGGACGCCGAGCAGCGACGGCTTCCCGAAGGGCTCGGCCAGATCCTCGACCTCCGCCGCATCGGCGCCTTCGGACACTCGGCCGGCGGGATCACGGCCGCGGATGTGATGGGCGTCGACCGGCGGGTGCGTGCCGGCATCGACCTCGACGGTGAGCTCGGCTACGGCTACCCCGACCCCGCATCAGCACCGACCGTCAAACACGGCACCGACCGCCCGTTCCTGCTGTTCGGCACCGGTGGCACCGGCCCGAACGGCGGTCCGCTGACCCACCACACCGAACCGTCCTGGCGCCTGTTCTGGGCGAACTCGACCGGCTGGAAGCGCGACCTCAACCTTCCCAACGGGAGGCATTACAGCTTCGTCGACTACCAGGTGCTGATCCCATGGCTCCAGCGCTTCATCCCCGTCCCGCCCGAGCTGATCGCCAACACGATCGGCTCGGCCGCCCCCGATGCGGTGCTACGCGCAGTCCGCACCTACATCCCGGCGTTCTTCGACCAGCACCTGCGGCAGCGCCCGCAGTACGGGGTGTGGAAGCACGCCCTCCCCGAAACCACCTATATCAACTGACGCAGCGTGCGCTGACGGAATGCTGAGGCAGTGCTCCTTCGCCTCGGCATAAGGCCCATCCGTCGACAGCACAGAGCGCCGTAGCTCCAGACGTAGTGCACGATCCAGGTACTTCACGATCCGGCCTCCTTGAACTCGTTGACGAGTTCAAGGTTCGCCGTGTCGACTCCTCCGTCGCGTCCCCAGATCTAATGACTTATCGGAGCCCCGGTCTTCGACTGCAGTTCCTCGAAAGTCACGCCGTCAGCGAGCTCGACCAGCCGAAGCCCGTCGTCGGTGACATCCAGTACGGCGAGGTCCGTGATGATCCGGTCGACCACTCCGCGGCCGGTGTAGGGCAGGTCGCACTCGGTCAGGATCTTGTGCGAACCGTCCTTCGCGACGTGCTCCATCAGCACGATCACCTTCTTGGCACCGTGCACCAGGTCCATCGCGCCGCCCATCCCCTTGACCATCTTGCCGGGGATCATCCAGTTCGACAGGTCGCCGGTGGCCGAGACCTGCATCGCGCCCAGGATCGCCGCGTCGATCGCACCGCCGCGGATCATCCCGAACGACAGTGACGAGTCGAAGAAGCTTGCCCCCGGCAACGTCGTCACGGTCTCCTTGCCGGCGTTGATCAGATCCGGGTCCTCGTCCCCGTCCTCCGGATACGGCCCGACGCCGAGAATCCCGTTCTCCGACTGCAGTACGACGGTGACGCCGTCCGGGATGTAGTTCGGGACCAGGGTCGGCAGGCCGATCCCCAGGTTCACGTACGAACCGTCCTCGAGCTCGGACGCGGCCCGCGCCGCCATCTGCTCACGCGTCAACGGCATGGTCACGCCTCCTTACGGGGTTGCACGGTTCGCTTCTCGATCCGCTTCTCAATGTCCTTGCCGACAGCAACTACTCGCTGGACGTAGACGCCCGGCAGGTGGATCGAGTCCGGGTCCAGCTCACCAGGCTGGACCAGTTCTTCCACGGTTGCGATCGTCACCCGCCCGGCCATCGCGGCCAGCGGGTTGAAGTTCCGCGCACTCCGGTCGAAGACCAGATTCCCATGGGTGTCACCGCGAAGCGCGTGCACCAGCCCGAAGTCCGTCGTGATCGAGTCCTCCAGCACGTACGTCGTACCGTTGATCTCGCGGGTCTCCTTCGGCGCCGAGGCCTTCGCGACCGTGCCGTCGGTGTTGTACTTCTGCGGCAGCCCACCCTCGGCCACCTGGGTGCCGACCCCGGCCAGCGTGAAGAACGCCGCGATCCCGCAGCCGCCGGCCCGGAGCTTCTCGGCCAGCGTGCCCTGCGGGGTCAGCTCGACCTCCAGCTCACCGGACAGGAACTGCCGGGCGAACTCCTTGTTCTCCCCGACGTACGACGAGGTCATCTTCGCGATCCGCTTGTCCGCGAGCAGGATGCCCAGGCCCCAGTCGTCGACACCGCAGTTGTTCGACACCACGCTGAGCCCGCTCACCCCCTTGTCATGCAGGGCGCTGATCAGGTGCATGGGATTGCCACACAACCCGAAACCGCCGACCGCGAGGCTCGCGCCGTCCTCGATGTCGGCGACCGCGGCCTGCGGCGACTCGTAGGTCTTGTCCATGCCGACGACTCTAAGCGGTCCTTGACACCTGCTCTAGTGCCGCAAGCTCGTGACGCGCCTCATAGTGAGCGTCTTCCAGGTCAGGCAGTTCCAGTACGGCGCTCAGGTGCGCCTGCGCGGTTTGCGCATGCCCGCAACACCGGGCGGCCCGGGCCAGGCCGATGTGCGCGGCCGCAACGGTCTCCGGCAGCTCAGCACGCTCACCGAGCACCAGCGCCATGCTGTAGTCGTGGCGGGCGGCGTCCAGCTTCCCCTGCACCCGGTACAGGTCACCACGACGGCACAGCAGTACGCCGACCTGTTCGTCGAGCCCGAGTCGTTCCGCCAGCTCGAGTGCCTCGGTGGTCAGCTCCAGCGGAGCACCTACCGACTGCTGGAGCGCACTGAGCGCCAGGAACGTGCCCCAGTCGTCCTCCAGCATCCGGAACCGGCCCAGCGCCGTACGGAGGGCTTGTGCGGCCTCCTCCTCGGTAGCGCGGGTCAGACCCGGGTAGCCGCGGCACAGCTCGACGGCTGCTCGCGTCCACGCCTCACCGCTCTCGTTGCGCTTCAGCACGTCCTCGACGACCTCGGTCGGTTCGAACGGGCCGAAGACGAGACACCACAGCAGCACGGTCGCGGAGTACCGGAACGGTCCCACCGTGGCGTCCACGATCTGCTGGGCCAGCTCGATCTGCTCCTGCTCCGCCGACGCGGCGCCGTGGATGACTGCGAGCAGGTACTCCTCGTCCAGCCCGACCGGAACCGTCCGGCCGAGCATGCTGAGGACCCGCTCGGCCGCTGCGGCCGCCTCGTCCTCCAGACCGCGCGACCACCAGTACCGCGAGTAACGGGCCACCAGGCGCAGCGCCGTACGAAGGTCTGTGTCGCAGGCGCGTTCGACCGCGCTGACGACTCCGCCCCCGAACTCCACGTAGCTCATTGTTACCGCTGCGCCCAAGCGATGCACAGGCGGGTGTGTCAGAAGCGCAGCACGCCCCAGCGCGGTGGGTAGTGCATGTTCGCGACGTACTGCGGCGACCAGACCCAGAACTCGCTCTCGGCGCCCTTCACGTAGCTGTTGCCGGCGATAGCATGCGGCCACTGGCAGCGCATCAGGTTCATCCGCCACTCGTCACCCTTGTCAGGCGCCGTCGGCTTGGTCTTGGTGTGTACGGCGAGGTCGGCCCACGGTACGGCGAGCTCCACCGTCCAGCCGATATCAGTGTCGGAGGGGTCGTTCACCGTGCCGTCGAGGTGGATCGCGGTGCGCAGACCGGGCAGGTTCGTCGGATCGATCGCCTCGCCACCCTCGTCGTACGGCTTGGTGAGGGTGAGCTCCCAGATCGTGCCGAGCGGGTTGATCTCGAACTCGTAGTAGTTCGCGCCGTCACCGTCGGGGTCGAGGAAGATCTCGAAGTTGTTCTCGAAGTACAGCCGGCTGTTGTGCTCGGTCATCGTCGCCCAGAGATGCGGCTCCTCGAGCTTGCCGCCGACGTACAGGTAGTCGTCGTCGTACATCAGCTTCGCCTGGGTCCGGAACCGCGGGCCCGGTCCCTCGCCGAGGATCTGGACGAAGTCGGTCGTCCACGGCGCGATCTCCCAGGCGGGATCGGTCAGCGTGCCGTCGAGGTTCGGGGCGGTCGAGGTTCGCGGGCAGTCGTAGACGGGCAGATCAGGCATCAGCGCGCTCCAGGAGGTGGGCGACCAGGTTGGCGAGCAGGAACGTGACAGCGGTCAGAACAGGGATGACGGCGAGGGTCCACGGCGAGGACAGGCTGCCGGTCAGGAAGGCCAGGACGACGGCCAGCATGAACGCGACCCCGAGGAACGCGACCAGCCGCGGATGCGGCATCGCGAGCCGGCTCAACGCCAGCCCACCGAGCACCATCGTCACCACGACGATCACCAGCAGCAGGGGCAGCCCGAGCGGACCGCAGTTCGAGGTGTCGCGGAAGCGCTCACAGCCCCGCTCGCTCGCCCACACCAGACCGATCGTCGCGAAGCCGCAGAGCAGCCCGACGACCGCCAGGATCAGGAACGGCGGCAACGGTGGCTTTTCGTCGTCCTCCATGGCCGCACAGTATCGGGATCAGGCCGCCCCAAGGGAGACCGCAATGGCATCCCGTACGGCGGCGTCGTCCGGAACCGGCTGCCCGCGCTCGGCCGCCAGCTCGGCCAGCGAGACCATCGTGACGTCGTGCAGGCCACACGTCGTGAACGTGTGAAACACCGACATGTCCGGGGCGACGTTCACCGAGAATCCGTGGCTGGTCACGCCCTTGCGGATCCGCATCCCGATCGAGCACAACTTCCGCCCGTCTGCCGTCCACACGCCGACGAGGCTGCTCGCCCCCTTCGGCGTCTCCCGCCGTACCAGCGGAAAGCCGAGCGACCCGAGCGCCTCGATCAGCCCGTCCTCCACCCAGCGCACGACATCCAGCACACCGCGCCGCTTGATGTCGATCACCAGGTAACCAACCAGTTGGCCGGGTCCGTGGTACGTCGCGAACCCGCCGCGGTCGACCGCCACGGCCGGGATCCCCGCGGTCTCGGCCGGCAGATCGGTGGCCGCCGTACGGGATCCGTAGGTGATCACCGGGGGATGGCTCAGCAGGAAGAGCCGGTCCTCGGCGAGTCCTGCTTGCCGTTCCTCGACCCAGGCCTGCATCTGCTTGCCCGCGACGTCGTACTCGATCTCACCCAGATCAACTCGCTGCACGTTGTAAGCCTAGGTCGGCCGTCCACCGCCGGTTCGAGAGCCAGACCAGGGGAAGTGCGGCCACGGGCGCGACGAGCTTCACGTAAGCCACGATCGGCACCTGCCCGAGGATGCCGCCGAGCGGAAGAAGCAGCAGCAGGAGGATCCCGAAGATCTGCAGCGCTCGGCCGAGCGGCACCCGTTGGCGCCAATGCGACGGCACGGCCGACCACGGCGCGAACAACAGCATCACGATCCGGAAGACACTCCAGTCGTCGAGGAAGCTCAGCAGGATCGGTACGGCGATCCACGCCACCCAGAGCCCGAGCACGATCGGCCCGACGACCCTTGCTTTCACGACCGGAACCTCCCCTGAAAAGACTGAGGGTCAGTCACCGGAGTGACTGACCCTTAATCTCGTGGTCGGGCTGACAGGATTTGAACCTGCGACCTCTTCGTCCCGAACGAAGCGCGCTACCAAGCTGCGCCACAGCCCGAATCGCCGTTAGCTTACATGCGCCGGGCTCGTGGACGAAATCGGGTTTACGCGGGGAACGAGAGTGAGCAATGTCGCTTCCGGACGGCAGGCGAACCGGACCGGCGCGTACGGCGAGGTCCCGAGCCCGGCCGACACGTGCAGAGCCGCTTGGCGGTCGCTGCTGCCCCAGGTCGACAGGCCTTTGACGCGGGAGGCGTCGAGGTCGCAGTTCGTCACCAGGGCGCCGTAGAACGGCACCGCGAGCTGGCCGCCGTGGGTGTGACCGGCGAGCACCAGGGGATAGCCGTCGTCGACGAACGCGTTCAGGACCCGCTGGTACGGCGCGTGCGTGACCCCGATCGAGAGGTCGGCCGACGGGTCGACCTCGCCCGCGATCACGCCGTACCGATCGCGCTTGATGTGCGGGTCGTCGGTGCCGGCGAAGTCGAGGCGCAGACCGTTCACCTTGAGGCTCGTCTTCGCGTTGTTCAGGTCGGCCCAGCCGGCGTCGGTGAACGCGCGGCGCATCTCCTCGAACGGGAGATCGGGGCCATGCGGCTTGTGGCGCTGCTTGTTGGCAGGCAGCAGATACTTCCCCGGGTTCTTGAAGTGCGGCTTCCAGTAGTCGTTGGAGCCGAACACGAAGACACCGGGGATGTCGAGCAGTGCGCCGAACGCGCGGAGCAGCGGCAGCACCGAATCCTCGTGCGAGAGGTTGTCGCCGGTGTTGACGATCAGATCCGGCTCGAGCGCGGCCAGATCGTTCACCCAGCCGATCTTCTTCTCCTGCGTCGGCATCAGGTGCAGGTCGGACAGATGCAGCACCTTCAGCGGCGCCGCCCCTTCGGCCAGCACCGGAACCGTCACCCTGCGCAGCGTGAACCACCGCACCTCGACCAGCGCCGCATACGCCACACACGCCGCCCCCACAGCCCCAACCGCAGCCGTCGCCTTCAGCGTCGTACCGGCAATCCTGCGCAAACTCATTTACCTAGCCTGCCACAATCTCTGCTATGTCCAACTCCGGAATGAAACAGCGCCTGCACGACGACATGACCGCCGCCCTCAAAGCGCGCGACGAGATCCGCAAGTCCACCCTGCGGATGGCGCTCACCGCGGTCACCAAGGCCGAGGTCGCCGGTAAGGAGGCCCGCGAGCTCTCCGACGCCGAGATCCTCGACGTCCTCGGTTCCGAGGCCAAGAAGCGCCGCGAGTCCGTCATCGCCTACCGCGACGCCGGCCGCGCCGAACTGGCAGACAAGGAACAGGCCGAGGCGGACATCCTGGCCGAGTACCTGCCCGAACAACTCACCGCCGAAGAGATCGCCGCCCTCGTCACCGAAACCATCGCCGCCACCGGCGCCGCCGAACTAGGCCCCCGCGGCATCGGCAAGGTCATGGGCGCCCTCCAGCCCAAGGTCAAAGGCAAAGCCGACGGCGGCGCCGTCTCCACCGAGGTCAAGCGCCAACTCGGCGCCTGACCCCCCCCGGGGCCTCGAAAAGCGTGTGCGCCCCGGTTCGGGGGCACACACGCCGCGTATGGGTGCCTAGATGATTACGCCCAGGAGACCGGAACCTTCAGGGACATGCACCAGTTCCCAGGGCCGCTGTTGGAGCGGGCCTTCATCTTGGCCCTGGTCGCCGGGCCGTACGATCCGTCGGCGGTCACACCGATGTACGACTGCACGGTCTCCAACGCCGCCTCGGTGGCGGAACCGAACTGCCCGTCCACAACGAGCGCGGTCCTGAACTTCGTGATCCCGCCACTCGAGGGCTTCGGCCCGTAGCACTCGTTGAGAGTCAGCTGGAGCTGTCGGACGCCGTCGCCGCTCGTGCCCTTGTAGAGATCGCAGTCCAGGCTCCTGTGTGTTGCCGACCTCCAGATCGGCACGACGCTCGAGTTGTTGTTGACGTTCTTGACCCGCCCGTAGGTGCCGCAGACGACGCCCGCCTGGGCAGGACCCGCGGCCACGATGGATCCGGCCACGCCAACGGCCGAGACCACGCTGATCATCAGGATTTTCCGTGCAGCATTCTTGGTGCTGGAGATACGCATCGAGACAGTCCTCTGTGAGAGACGACAAGCAGCACCGCGACCCTAGGCGCAGCCGCTTTCCACTCGATTGCTGTTCGCTTTCCACCGACGCCGTTTCATCGGCCGCACCGAGAATGCCGAAGGGCCTCGTCCACTCCGGACGAGGCCCTTCGCATGGCTAGCAGTTGGGGAACTTGGGTTGCCAGGGTTGGCAGCCCGGGGTGCCGCCTCCGCCAGGCAGCTGGTTGTTGCCCGGGCCGTCGCCTTCTTCGTTGTTCTCGTTCTCGTTGTTGCCTTGGTTGTTGTTACCGCGGCTGCCGTTCGAGACGAAGATGGTGACGAGGGAGCCTTCCGGAGCGCCGTCGCGGCGGCGGGGGTCGGTGTAAGCGACCGTGCCGGCTGCTTCCTCGGAGTTGACCTGCTCGGGGTTGATCTGGGCTTCGAAGCCAGCCTGCCGGAGCTTGTTCGCGGCGTCGTCGGGGTTCATGCCGTTGACGTACGGAAGCTCCTTGGTGTTGCCGCGTTGGGTCTGGTCGTTCGGGGCGGTGAAGCGCGTGGTGGGGGTGCCCTGCAGAGCGCCCTGCATGGCGGTCTGCCAGAGCGGACCCGCAGTCTGCGAACCGGAGGCGTCGTACATCTTGCGGCCGTCGAGCGTCTGGCCGATCAGGTTCTTGGCCGGCGGGGACGCGTCGGCGACGACCGTGGCAGCGGCGAGCGCGCTGGAGTAGCCGGCGTACCAGACGGCCTTGTTCTCTGACGTGGTTCCGGTCTTGCCGGCCAGGTCGCTGTTGCCGAACTTCAACCGGTTACCGGTACCACCCGGCTCCATCACCTGGTGCAGCACCTCGTTGACGCCGTCGGCGACCTCAGGGGTCATGACCTGCTTGCAGCTGGCGCCGCCGGTCGGGATCGGCTTGCCGTTGGGGTCCCGGACCGAGGTCACGATCCACGGGTTGCAGTACTTGCCGCGGGCCGCGAAACCGGCGTACGCGGCGGACATCTGGAGCGGCGTCACCAGGTCCACGCCGAGCGTCATCGACGGAACCTGTGTCAGTGGCTCACCGGTCTGCGCGTTGTTCATGCCGAGGCTCGCGGACAGCTTCGCGATCGGGCACAGCCCGACCTTCTGCGACAGCAGCAGGAAGTAGGTGTTGGTGGACTTCTGCGCCGCCTGGATCATCGTCGGCGACGCGACGTTCTTGGTCGAGTTGCTCGGCGTGTAGTCGGGCGCGGAGGTGGTGCCGTCGCAGGTGCTGAACTTCTTGCCGCTCAGATCGATCTCGTTGGGCGAGTTGATCTGGTAGTTGATCGGGAAGCCCTTCTGGATCGCGGCGGCGACCGTGAACGCCTTCATCGTCGAGCCGTTCTGGAACCCGCCGAAGCCACCGGCATACGACTTCTCGACGTTGTAGTTGTAGGCGGTCTGGTTCTTCTTCCCGCCGTACGGCTTGCTCTGGACCATGGCCTTCACCAGACCGGTCCCAGGTTGGACGATGGTGATCGCGGCGATCGCCGAGTCGGTCGGCTTCGTGTGCTCGTCGATCGACTTCTGGGCCGCAGCCTGCACCTTCGGGTCGAGCGAGGTGCGGATGGTGAGTCCGCCGGTCTTGAGGTAGTTCGCGCGGTCCTTCGACGTCTTGCCGAGTGCCGGGTTCTCCTTCAGCTGGGCGACGACGTACTCGCAGTAGAAGGGGTACGGCGAGTTGGCGCAGCCGAGCTGGTTCTTGCGGACCTTGGTCGCATCGATGACCGGGGTCTTCAGCGCCAGGTTGGCCTGGTTGACCGAGATGACCTTGAGCTCGAGCATCCGGCGGATCACCACGTCGCGGCGGTCCTTGGAGCGCTTCATGTTGTTGGTCGGGTCGTAGGCGGTGGGGCTCTTCACCATGCCGGCCAGCATCGCGGCCTGGGCCAGGTTCAGGTCCTTGGCGTCGACGCGGAAGTAGTGCTGCGCGGCCGACTGGATGCCCCAGGCGCCGTCGCCGAAGTTCGCCAGGTTCAGGTACTTCTCGAGGATCTCGTTCTTCGAGAACTCCTTCTCGGCGGCGATCGCGTACCGGAGCTCGGCGATCTTGCGCTCCGGCGTCGCGGCAGTGGCGGCCTCGACCTCGGCCGGGGTGTTCGCCTTCTCGATCAGGCTCATCTTGATGAACTGCTGGGTGATACTCGAACCACCCTGCTGGACCGAACCTTCGGTCTGGTTCACCACGAGGGCGCGCAGGGTGCCCTTGAGGTCGAGGGCGCCGTGCTCGAAGTAGCGGTCGTCCTCGATCGCGACGATCGCCTTCTGCATGATCGGCGCGATCTGGCTGAGTTTGACCGGGACCCGGTTCTTGTCCGCGAGGGTCGCGATCACCGACCCGTCGGCTGCCCGGATGGTGCTCTTCTGCTTGAGCGGCACCTCGTCGAACTGCTGCGGCAGGTCCTGCAGGGTCTCCGACGTCTTCTCCGTCGTGAACCCGGCCAGCCCCGCCAACGGCATGGCCAGACCTGCTGCCAGCGCGCCTGACAGCACACTCACTCCGAGGAACAGAACCACCGACTGGACGACCCCACGGTCGCCCTTCTCCCTGACGCGCATGGTTATTAAGACTACGGGACCCGCCATGTGGGTTACCGCTCACGCTGTGATTTGCGTCACTGTCTCTGGACAAAGTTCATCCTAAAGAACGAGGGCCCGAGCAAAAGCTCGGGCCCTCATCGCTGCAGCCGCCTCAGGCGGCGTACTGGCGTTCCTTCACCTGCGCCGGTTCCAGCGCCAGATCGAGCACTTCCCGTACGTCGCTCACCGGGTGCACGGTGAGCTCCGCCAGCACCGACTCCGGTACGTCGTCCAGGTCGGGCTCGTTGCGCTTCGGGATCAGGATCGTGGTCAACCCGGCCCGGTGCGCGGCGAGCAGCTTCTGCTTCACCCCACCGATCGGGAGGACCCGCCCGGTCAGCGACACCTCACCGGTCATCGCGACCTCCGAACGGACCGGCCGTCCGGACAACAGCGACGCCAGCGCGGTCGTCATCGTCACACCAGCCGAAGGACCGTCCTTCGGTACGGCGCCCGCAGGCACGTGGATGTGGGTGTTCCGCTCGGCCAAGTCGCCGACCGGGAGCCCCAGCTCCGCACCGTGTGAGCGCAGGTACGACAGGGCGATCTGCGCCGACTCCTTCATCACGTCACCCAACTGCCCGGTCAGCGTGACTCCGGTCGGCCCGGTCTCCTTGTCGGCCAGCGACGCCTCGATGAAGAGCACGTCACCGCCCGCACCGGTCACCGCTAGCCCAGTCGCGACGCCGGGAAGCGACGTACGCTCCGCAGACTCCGGTGTGAACCGCGGTGAGCCCAGGTACCCCTTCAGATCGGTAGAGCCGATCGTCAGTGCACCTTCCGACTCGCCAAGGGCGATCTTTGACGTCACCTTCCGCAGCACTCGAGCAATGGACCGCTCGAGCTGCCGTACGCCGGCCTCTCGCGTGTACTCGCCGGCCAGCAACCGCAGCGCCGACTCCTCCAAGGACACCTCGTCCGCCGTCAGGCCCGCCCGCTCCAGCTGACGCGGAAGCAGGTGGTCACGGGCGATGGTGACCTTCTCCTCCTCGGTGTACCCGTCGAGCTGCACCAGCTCCATCCGGTCCAGCAGCGGACCGGGGATCGAGTCCAGCACGTTCGCCGTGGCCAGGAAGACCACGTCGGACAGGTCCAGCTCGACCTCCAGGTAGTGGTCCCGGAAGGTGTAGTTCTGCGCCGGGTCGAGGACCTCCAGCAGGGCGGCGGTCGGGTCGCCCCGGTAGTCCGCACCCACCTTGTCGATCTCGTCCAGCAGGACCACGGGGTTCATCGAACCGGCCTCGGTGATGGCCCGGACGATCCGGCCCGGCAGTGCGCCGACGTAGGTACGCCGGTGCCCGCGGATCTCGGCCTCGTCCCGGACGCCACCCAGTGCCACCCGGACGAACTTGCGGCCCATCGCTCGCGCCACGGACTCACCCAGCGAGGTCTTACCCACACCAGGAGGCCCGACCAGCGCCAGTACGGCGCCACTCCGGCGACCGCCGACGACACCCAGTCCACGGTCCGCACGGCGACGCCGTACAGCCAGGTACTCGGTGATGCGCTCCTTCACATCGTCCAGACCAGCGTGGTCCGCATCCAGTACGGCGCGTGCCTCGCGCAGGTCGTAGCCGTCCTCGGTCCGCTCGTTCCACGGCACCTCGAGCACGGTGTCGAGCCAGGTGCGGATCCAGCCGACCTCCGGGGACTGGTCCGACGTCCGCTCGAGCTTGTCGACCTCCGCCAGCGCGGCCTTGGCCACGTGCTCCGGCAGGTCAGCCGCCTCGACGCGGGCCCGGTAGTCCTCTTCCTCGGACTCGGCCTTGCCGTCCAGCTCGGCCAGCTCCTTGCGGATGGCGGCCATCTGCTGGCGCAGCAGGAACTCCCGCTGCTGCTTCTCCATGCCCTCCTGGACGTCCTTCTGGATCGTCTCGGAGACCTCGAGCTCGGCCAGGTGGTCCTTGACCCAGGCGATCAGCTTCTCCAGCCGCTCGGAGACGTTGGCGTTCTCCAGCAGCTCGGACTTCTGCTCGTTGCTCAGGTACGACGCGTAGCCGGCCAGGTCGGACAGCTCCGCGGGGTCGGTCACCTGCTTCACCGAGTCGATGACCTGCCAGGCGCCACGGCGCTCCAGCACAGACGTGGTGAGGGACTTGTAGTCGCGGGCCAGCTCGGCCGACCGCGCGTCAGTGATCTCGTGTAGCTGGGTCGCTCCGACCCAGAGGGCAGCACCCGGACCTGTGGTCCCGGCGCCGATCAGGACCCGCGCCGTACCGCGGATCACTGCTGCCTGGGCTCCGCCCGGCAGCCGGCCGATCTGCTCGATCTCGCCGAGCACCCCGGCCTTGGCATATTTCCCGTCCAGCCGCGGTACCAGCAGCACCTGGTCGGCACCCGAGGCCTGTGCGGCGTCGATGGCCGCTCGCGCCTCGCTGTCGGCGAGGCGGACCGGCACGACCATTCCCGGCAGAACGACGACGTCGTCCAGCGGCAGAACCGGAAGATTCAACGTATCGGTCACGCTGTCACACCCTTATCCAAAGATTGAGTCTGACAGGCTCAACCAATGCCCCCACCAGGTCATTCCCGAGGTCCCCGGCGTTCGCTGAGGGTGAAATGGAGGGGGCCTCCGCCCCGACCTAGGCAGTGAGTAGATCGCCGATCTGCCGGAGGCCGGCCAGATCGTGGACGTCGTCGGCCAGCGCGGGCACCTCGATCGTCGGGATCGAGCGGTGACCTCTCTTGAACCGGTCGGCGCGCTTGTGGTCGGCGACCACCTGCTGCATCTTGTCCGCGTGCAGCCGGAGCAGCGCGGCGGTCAGCGGTGACTTACCCGCCTCCTCCAGCTTCTCCGCCGCTGCAAGCGACCGCTCCGCCGAGAGATCCGTCGCCTCCGAGTTCGTCACCCGGTTCAGTACGACGCCGGCCAGCGGCATGTTCTCTTGGCGCAACCGCTCGGTGAAGTACGACGCCTCCCGCAGCGCGTCGTTCTGCGGAGCCGCGACCACGAGGAACGCAGTGTGAGGCTCCCGGAGCAGCGCGACCGTCTTGTCCGCCCGCGCCCGGAACCCGCCGAAGAGTGTGTCGAAGGCGGCCACGAACGTCTGCACATCGGTCAGCACCTGCGCGCCAAGGACCTTGTTCATCACCGACATCGCCATGTTCACTGCCGTCGACATCAGCCGGAACGGTCCCTTGGCCGGAGCCAGCAACAGCCGCAGGAAGCGGCCCTCGAGCAGCGACGCGAGCCGCTCCGGCGCATCCAGGAAGTCCAGCGCGGACCGCGACGGCGGGGTGTCCACGACGATCAGGTCCCAGTCACCGGACGCTTCGGCCTGCTTGTGCAACTGGCCGAGCTTCTCCATCGCCATGTACTCCTGCGTCCCCGCGAACGACGACGACAGCGCCAGGTAGAACGGGTTCGCCAGGATCTGCTCGGCCTTCTCCGGCGTCGCATGCGCGAGCACGACCTCGTCGAAGGTCCGCTTCATATCCAGCATCATCGCGTCCAGCCGCCCGTCACCATCCACACCGGCGACCGCCCGAGGCGTGTTGTCCAACTCCGTCAGCCCGAGCGACTGCGCCAACCGCCGAGCCGGATCAATCGTCAGTACGACGACCTTCCGCCCCCGCTCCGCTGCCCGCAATCCCAGCGCCGCCGCAGTCGTCGTCTTCCCGACCCCGCCCGATCCACAGGTGACAACAATCCGCGTCGCCGGATCGTCGATCAGCGCGTCCAGATCCAAAGCCGTCACGGGCGGAACTCCTCGGCGATGTCGATCAAAGCTCCGTGGTCGATGCCCTCGGGCTGCAGCATCAGCTCGGTCACCTGCTTGCCCAGGGCATCTATCCGGTCGCGGTTCTCGCGTTCCAGCCCGACCCGCACCGCATGATCGTGGGCCTCCGCAGCCAGCGTCGCGACCAGTTCCTTGCGTACGGCAACACCGGCCGCCCGCAATCCCTTGGTCAGCTCGGCGATCGGCAGTTTCTCCTTCACTGCAAGGGCAATCGCGTCCTCGTCGAGCGGGCTGTGCCGCACCATGTTCACCACGATCGAGCCGATCCGCAGATCCAACGCCTCCAGCTGCTCGACCGCGTCCAGCGTCTCCTGGACCGGCATCTCCTCCAGCAGCGTGACCAGGTGGATCCGGGTCACATCCGACCGCAGCATCCCCATGATCGCGTCCGCCTGGTTCCGGATCGGACCGACCTTGGCCAAGTTGGCGACCTCGTGGTTCACGTTCAGGAACGACCCGATCCGCCCGGTCGGCGGTGCATCCAGCACGACCGCGTCGTACGCGAGCTTCCCGTGCGCCTTGCGTCGCGTCGCCTCGTAGACCTTGCCGGTCAGCAGTACGTCGCGCAGTCCGGGCGCGATCGTGGTGACGAAGTCGATCGCCCCCACCTTGTCGAGCGCCTTCCCGGCGCGACCCAGGTGGTAGTACATGTCGAGGTACTCCAGCAGCGCGGCCTCGGCATCCACCGCCAGCGCGAACACCTCGCCGCCCCCGACCCCGGTCGCGATCTTGCGTTCGACGTACGGGAGAGGCGGTACGTCGAAGAGCTGGGCGATGCCCTGACGGCCCTCGACCTCGACCAGCAGCACCCGCTGACCCTGCCCGGCCAGCGCGAGCGCCATGGCGGCGGCAACGGTCGTCTTCCCGGTGCCCCCTTTGCCGGTGACCACATGGAGTCGCGCCATAAGGACCAGAGTAGGACGTGGCCCACGGCACACCGCTCCCGCTGCCGTTAGAGTCGCCCCTATGAAGAAGTTCGAGTACTTCACCGCGCCGCTGCTGGTCCACTCGACCAAGGAGATCCTGGACAACTTCGGCCAGGACGGCTGGGAGCTGGTCCAGGTCGTCCCGGGGATGAACCCGGAGAACCTGGTCGCCTATTTCAAGCGGGAGATCGAGTCCAAGTGAGCCACCCCGAGGAGAAGCTGGCCGAGCTCGGCCTGAAGCTGCCGGAGGTGGCCAAGCCGGTCGCCGCCTATGTCCCGGCCGTCCGGACCGGCAACCTGGTCTACACGTCCGGTCAGCTGCCGCTGCGGGACGGCACCCTGATCGCCACCGGCAAGGTCGGCGACGCCGTCACCCCCGAGGTCGCGAGCGAGTGCGCGCAGCAGTGCGCGCTGAACGCCCTGGCCGCGATCAAGGCCGAGATCGGCGACCTGGCGAACATCAAGCGGATCGTCAAGGCCGTCGCGTTCATCGCCTCCACCCCGGAGTTCACCGGTCAGCCCCAGGTCGCCAACGGCGCCTCGGAGCTGTTCGGCGCCGTCTTCGGTGAGATCGGTCAGCACGCCCGCAGCGCCGTCGGCGTACCGGTTCTCCCCCTCGACGCCCCCGTCGAGGTAGAACTCATCGTCGAGGTCTGACCTCGGGTGGTTCGTGATCTGAGGTCAGAGCCGCTGACCGGCCGGATGGCCGAGGCGGCTCTGACCCACGTCCGGGAAGCGCGAACCCCGTCCGAACCGCGCCCCGCCTCGACCGTCATCCTGCTCCGCGACACCCCCGCCGGGCCGGAGGTCTACCTGCTCCGCCGGCAACTGTCGATGGCGTTCGCAGCCGGTATGACGGTCTTCCCGGGCGGCCGGGTCGACCCGACCGACGCGACCGTCGCCGACTCGTGGTCCGGTCCGCCGCCCGCGTGGTTCGCCTCGCGGCTCGGCTGCTCATCCGAGATGGCGTCCGCGTACGTCGCTGCCGCCGTACGGGAGACGTTCGAGGAGTCCGGCGTACTGCTCGCGGGCCCGTCTTCCTCATCTGTGGTCGCAGACACCAGTGGGGACGACTGGGAGGCCGACCGCGTCGCCCTGGAGACCCGCTCGCTTGGCTTCGCGGACTTCCTGCACCGCCGCGGCCTCGTCCTGCGCGCCGACCTGCTGGGCGCGTGGGCGCACTGGATCACCCCCGAGTTCGAGCCGAAGCGCTACGACACCGCCTTCTTCGTCGCAGCCCTCCCGGCCGGCCAGATCACCCGCGACGTGACCAGCGAGTCCGACCAGGTCGCCTGGCTCCGCCCGGCCGCCGCAGTCGCCGCGGTCGAATCGGGCGACATTCTCATGCTCGCCCCGACCTATCAGAGCTGCGCCGACCTCACGCCGTACGGCGATGTCGCCTCCGCCCTGTCCGCAGCCGGCGACCGCGAGATCCCCGTGATCCTGCCGACCCTGCGTATCGAGAACGACCTCGCGTATCTGGAGAACACGAGCCGGGAGGCCACGTGACCGCCGAACGAGTCACCGACTACGCGACCCGCATCCTGGCCGCGAACCCCGGCCCGATGACGCTCGAGGGCACCAACACCTGGATCCTCCGGGCCCCCGGTGCCACCCAGTCCGTCGTCGTCGACCCCGGACCACAGCTCGAGGACCACCTCCGCGCCGTACTGGATGCAGCCGGTGACGTCGCCGTCGTACTGCTCACCCACAAACACCCCGACCACACCGAAGGCGCCGCCTGGTTCGCCAACCAGGCCGGCTGCGGCGTCCGCGCCGTCGACCCCGCCTTCCGCCTTCCCACCGACCACGCCCACGGCCTGGCCGAAGGCGACGTCATCACCGCCGAAGACCTCCGCATCGAGGTCCTCCCCACCCCCGGCCACACCCTCGACTCCGTCTGCTTCTGGCTCCCCCAGGACGGCTCCCTCCTCACCGGCGACACCGTCCTCGGCCGCGGCACCTCCGTAGTAGCCCACCCCGACGGCGCCCTAGCCCCCTACCTCGACTCCCTCGAAAAACTCCTGGCCTTCACCAACTCCGCCGCCGGCCTAGCCCGCCTCCTCCCCGGCCACGGCCCAGTCATCACCAACCCCGGCAAAGTCCTCACGCACTACCTAACCCACCGCAAAGAC